>CAZNJT010000023.1:0-18858 GCA_964573475.1 uncultured Candidatus Bathyarchaeia archaeon
CTTTTAGAATTCTTGGAAAAATGCATCCGAAAGAGGATGAGTTTTACATGGACCTCTTGAAGGCGAAAATTCAGTATTTAAGAACAAGAGAATACTGGGAAGACAGAAAAAACCGCGAAAATTTACACTAAACTTTATCCTCGTTTAGCTGTAGATACTTTTTATCAAATTGTAGGCTTTTTCTTCCATTTCCGTTATTGCCGAAAGCATAGCTGGAATTTCACTTCTTTTGTCCTCTTTCTGATCTAGGTAATCTAAAACCGTATGACATAAACGCTTTATTTGTTGCCCAGAATTGTGGAAGTAACTCGATAGTTGCTCTAATTTTGGATTCTTGGCAATATTTGCAAGTTCTTTCAATAAGAGAGAAAATTCTTTCCTACTGGCTGTGAAATTGTCTATTTCTCTGCTTAAAGTTGGCGGAACGTTAGCGAACATGGTTAGGATTTGGAGCGCAAGAACATAATCATCTTTATCCATCAAATTCTTCCAGCTTGAAAATTCCGCTGAAAGCTTCCTTATGCCCGGTGCCCCGAAATTTCTGATAGGCGGATTCAGCATTTGATTTGCTTTATGCAATAACCCTTTTCTTGTTAGTTCGTCTAAACTTTGACCTACCCTCGGAATTGAGAACTCTATTACAGAGTTTCTTCTCAGATATCCCTTTTCGTCAGTTTGCCACGCATGTTCCAGATTTTCATAGCTCAAACTCTGTAACTCTTCATAATTACAGTCGTAAAGGTAAACTCTTTTAGCTGAATCGTCATACCCAACAACAAGAACGAAGTGTGCAGTTGCATGAAGCTTCATGAAGAATTCATGGTAGCCTAGATGAAACATGTCAAGCGGACCAACAACTACAGGATTTCCCTCGTCAATGTTTTTCCTCAGAATTTTCATAGCCCTTGCGAAACTTCCCCCTTCATTCTCAATTTTAATATCAATTCCGAAAATTTCTTTCAAATTCTTGTATTGAACTTTGATGGATGGACCCCAAAAAACCATGTAGGGAGGTTTAGCGTGCTTAAACTTGAGATAAACGAAGCCAGCCATTCCACTGAGGATCATCATAAATTCGCAGGGTAATTTCTGGCTTGTTTTCAACTCGTAAACGTCGTTTATTCCATTAACCATACACGTATATTTACAAACCGAATGCGGGACTTCTATTAGTTTTGACATTTTGCATAGACCTACTAAAGGCAAAGATTCAAGATTTCCGAACACGGATACGTTGGGAAAACAGAGGAAGAGCTGTGTTATGACGAAGTGCTGAAAATGCTTCACTTTAGCGATATTCGCCCGTTTTTGATTATTGTTTTTCCACCAATTTTAAGTGTTGCCTTGCTCACTGTCGCAGCTATGCCAAATGATGAGCTGTTCTTTCCGCCGATATACTCGTTGTCTCCGATGCCTATTTGAACGGCGCCTTCAACGATGTAATCCATCAGATACCCGTACTCTGCTTTGGGGTTTAACCCTATTTGCAGATAGCCTATCTTATCTTTGTCTCCAGAAGCTTTCTCGAACTGCTTGGAAATAGGTTCCAGATTTTTCTTCGCTGTCATCGAGGTTAATTTTCCTTTTTTGAATCCCCATTTGATGCCTGATACGTTTAAGCCCATGTTCTGCAGTGGTCGGTCGAAGATTATTTTTCCGTTTCCGCTTGTTTCAAGTATGGTTGTTAGCACGGATCCGGCTGGCAGTTGTGCGTCAAGGGACTTTTTTGTGATGTCTTTTTTGTCGATTATTCCATCGTCGACGTGAACAGGTCTTTTGGCCAGCTCGAAAGTGAGGTTCGTTCCATTTGGTGCCGTCAGATGTGCTGTGTGGCTTTTTTCAAGGATTGCTGCGATGCCACATCCCACTTTCGCTATTTTCTTCAGATCCATTGTTAAAGCGTTGTTCACTACTTTTTTCCATTTTCCGAAGTTGAAACCATAGACTTTGGCTCTCTCTGCGGTTAATAGTGCTAATGGAAGACTAACGTTTCTGATTTTTCTCTCTATGTTTCTTGGATAATGTGCTTTTCTTTCTCCTTCGCCCCAAGCGTTGACTTTTGAAGGAGACAGTTTTTTCAAGCCTTCAGGGTTTTTTGGACCAAACAAGTTGATTGTTGCTGTTTCTGCTTCGGTGAATGCTTGGCATATTTTTGAAGGAATTTGCAGGCTTTCTTCTGATAGTTCTCTGAGTAGTCCATAGTAGTACTCGTCGGTCCAGAGGGATACCATCGCGTCTGCGCCTTGTTTGAAGCATTCGACTGCCATAGCATTAGCCACATCTATTGTGTGATCCCAAGTTGTAATGATAACGACATCACTTGAGTTAATTCCCAATGAGTCTCTAACAACTATTCTTGCCAATTCCTCATACAATGCACTTATCACCCCCAGAAAAGAGAATCGTACGACCCTACTTATAAAACATAAGAGCGGCAAGCTACAGTCCGACTGCCTGTTCAATCTATGTAAGGGGGGTCTAGTCACTGAGAGCAGAGAGAGGGCCTTCATAAGAGTTTGAAGCGTTAACCCTTAATAATATGACGTCTTTAGAACAGCTTTTGAATTGGTGTCAAAATGAGCGAAAAGAGCGCTGAACAGCCACACCTTAAGCCAACTTTAGGCTTATTTGATGCTACTGCCATAAGTGTTGGCGCAATCATCGGAGCAGGCATATTCGTCGTAACAGGTATTGCTGCAGGCTTAGCCGGTTCAGCGCTAATAGTTTCCATGGTTATAGCCGCTGTCATCTCCCTGTTCACTGCGTTAAGCTTCGCTGAACTAACAGCATGGCAACCAAAAGAAGGAAGCATTTACGAATACACATACCAACTAATCTCTCCATTCGCAGGCTTCTTAACAGGCTGGATGTGGATATTATCCAACACATTCGCTGGCGCTGCTGTCTCGCTAGGCTTTGCCCACTACCTAACGGCCTTATTTCCAATTTTACCAGCCAACTGGATTGCAGCCATTCTCTGTATAGCCTTTACGATGATCAACTTCTTTGGCATACGCCAATCAGCCCTCATAAACAATTTTCTTGTCGCAGCCAAACTGCTTATCTTGGCATTCTTCATTATTTTAGGCGTAGCATACATTAACCCATCAAATTTCACACTTTTTGCTCCCTTTCAAGTTGGAGTGTTTTACGGCGCATGCTACATTTTCTTCGCCTATGGCGGCTTCGCAAGAGTAGCCGTAATAGCAGAAGAAGTCAAAGACGCAAAAAGAAACGTTCCAAGAGCCATACTGCTTTCGCTGATAATATCCACAGTAGTTTACATACTTGTCGGCGTGATAGCTGTCGGACTCGTAGGAGCTCCTAAACTGTCAGACCCAAATTCACCAGCCTTAACTCACGCTATAAGCGCCACGGGAAACGCAACTGCCGTTTACATAGTCTCCGCTGGAGGATTATTAGCAACCGCAAGCGTGCTACTCACATCTATTCTAGGAGTTTCCCGCATGGCATATGCAATGGCAAGAAGAAAAGACATCCCACAAACCCTAAGCAAACTACACCCAAGATACAACACACCCTACTATTCAATCTGGATAATAGGCGCTTTAATGACATTACTCGCCTTATTTATAGACCTTACAAAAGTAGTAGCCATAAGCACCTTCGCATTGCTCTTCTATTACGCTTTTGCCAATGTCTCCGCTCTACGATTAAAAGTTCAAAAAAGACTTTACCCACAGTTTGTGCCAGTCTTAGGCGCAATCACCTGCCTTGCACTGTTAATCTTCATTCTTTTCGCTTCACCACAAGCATGGATTATAGGAGCGGCAGGATTAGCAACGGGCATGATTTGTTACTGGGCAAAAAAGCATTTCACTAAATAAGAGTATTTATAGAGGGGCTATAGTTCTTTCGAGAGGTTATTTCTGCTCTTTCCTTTTCAACATATTCTCCAATATTGGACGCAGCTTCTCGTTTTCTGCTTTAATCCTATCCTTGCCCAAAGCATGCATTTGCTCAGTCATCTCTCTAACAATTTCCGCAAATTTCACGCCTTCAGCAGCAGAAACATATTCCACACGAAACCGTTCTGGACTTAAGCCAAGCTTATGCAGCATCGGTGCCAAAGCATCCATTCTGGCTTTCATTTTCCAGTTTCCGCTTATGTAGTGGCAGTCGTAGGGCAAGTGGCACGCGCCGACCAGAACGATGCCAGCCCCCAACCTTAAAGCTTCTAAGACAAAATCGCGGTCAACCCTTCCTGAACACATAACTCTTATCGGGCGTATTGTCGAGGGATATTCAAATCTGCTTGTACCCGCCAAGTCTGCTCCTGCATAGCTACACCAGTTGCACAAGAACGCCAAAATCTTGTCTTCCGGATTTGTTTCTAGGGCTGCTCTTATTTGGGCAAATATTTGAGCGTCTGTGAAGTGCATTTGCATTATGGCATCTGCAGGGCATTCTGCTACGCATGTTCCGCACCCGTGGCACATGGCTGTTATTACTTGCGCTGGCTGTTTTTCTTCTGCTTTTATTGCTCCGTACGGGCATCGTTCAGCGCATATGCCACATTTACTATTGACATTTCTGCATTTACTCGGGTCTACAACAGCAATTATTGGTTCGATTTTCCATTTTGGCTTTGAAAGCACTGTAGCAGCTCTTGACGCTGCACCGCTGCCTTGTGAAACGCTGTAGGGTATGTCCTTTAGTCCTTGGCATGCCCCGGCTAAGAATATTCCATCAGTAGGCGCGTCTATCGGTTTGAGCTTGGGGTGGCTTTCCATGAAAAAGCCGTCTGCTCCCCGTGTCAGATTGAGTATTCGTGCTGTTTCCTCTGTACCCTTCTTGGGTATGGCTGCAGTTGCCAGAACAACCATCTCAGCCTCAACCTCTATGGGTTGACCAAGCGTCATGTCCTCAGCGTGTATAATCAAGTTCCTTGTTTCTGGGACTTCCAAAATTCGGCTTACCCTTCCGCGAACAAAGTTTACGCCGAGTTCTCTTGCACGTTGATAAAATTCCTCATAGCCTTTAAAGTTGCTCCGCATGTCCATGTAGAAAACGTAGACTTCCACGTCTTCCTTATACTTCTCCTTAAGCTGAACCACATGCTTCAAAGTGTACATACAGCAGAAGTTTGAACAATATGGATACTTGTTTGCGTCACGCGATCCAACACATTGAATGAAAGCTACGCTGTGTGGTTTCTGTCCATCTGAAGCCCTAACAACCTTTCCTGCAGTTGGACCGGCAGCAAGTATGAGTCTTTCAAACTCGAGGGACGTGATTACGTTTGTGTATTTTCCATATCCTAAAAGCGGATTATCATAGGGCAAGTATATGTCATAGCCTGTCGCCACAATTATTGCACCCACATCCACCTCTATTTCTTCTGGTTGCTGCTCAAAGTTTATGGCTTGTCTAGCCCCACAAGCGTCAACACACTTGTAGCATTCGATACAATAATCTTTGTTTATCGTGTAATCGAGTGGAACTGCTTGGTCGAAGGGTGCCGATATGGCTTTTCTAACACCTAGACTCATGTCCCACTCATTTGGATATTCAATTGGACAGACATCCTTGCATTCACCACAACCAGTGCAGTTCTCAGCAATCACGTAACGAGGGTTTTTCCGAATCTTAACTTTAAAATTACCTATAAAACCGCTTACACTCAACAAATCAGCATACGGTATTATTTCAATATTGGGATGCCGCCCAACATCAACCATTTTTGGTCCTTCAATGCATATGGAACAGTCAAGAGTTGGAAAAGTTTTATCCAGCTGTGCCATGTGACCTCCTATGCTTTCCCCCTTTTCAAGCAAGTACACCTTGAAGCCCATTTCCGCCAAGTCCAGAGCAGCGTTCATTCCAGCTATGCCGCCGCCTACGACTAATGCCTTGTTGGTTACTGGAACCTCTATGGTTTGAAGAGGTCGTAGTAGCCTTGATTTTGCAACAGCCATTTTTATAAGGTCTTTAGCTTTTTCTGTTGCCTCTTTTGGCGTGCTTGGATGGCACCAAGATGAGAATTCGCGAATGTTTGCCATTTCAAAAAGAAACGGGTTCAAGTTAACATCAGAAACTGTTCTTCGGAATGTTGGTTCATGCATTCTTGGAGAGCACGCTGCCACAACAACACGGTTGAGCTTATGCTCCTTTATCGCCTTTCTTATTTCCTCTTGTCCCGGATCTGCACATGTGTAGCGATTGTCTTTAACATAAATGACGTTTGGCAGAGTTTTTGCATATTCAACAAGTTCTTTGATGTCCAACACGCCTGCAATATTTAAGCCGCAGTGGCATATGAAAACGCCTATTCTTGGCTCTTCAGCTTCAACTTTCTTTTCAGCCATGTTATGCTCCCTTCCATCCTAATCTCTTCTCTACGGATTCCATCAGTTTCCGAGAGCCTTTAGCCTTCAACTCTTTAGTCATCTCAATCGGTGAAGCTATTTTTTCCAGCGCTTTGTTCCACGTTCCAGAACGGATAGGCGTGTGGCTTATTTTGGTTCGCTTAAGTTCTAAGGCTTCCTGAGCGGGGCAAACAACTTTGCACGCTCCGCAGTAAACGCAAAACATTTCGTTTACGTGCACTTTTTTATCTTCGTCAGAAAGGTAAAGTGCTCCAGTTATTGGGCATACGTCCAAGCAGTCTGTGCAGCCTTCAGGACATTTTTCTGGGTGAATGAGGATTTTTCCCTGAATAAATTTTCGCACGTGAATGATGCCTTCTGGGCATTTGAATTCGCAGATTCTGCAACATGGGCAACGCTCTTTTTCAATATCAATTTTAACTTGAAGTTTCGCCCTCTTCTTTTTGGTTACTTTTTCAACAACTTTTCCATCAGCCGTTAGCCTTGTTACTTTGATTAAATCTAGGGGGCATGCTTCTTCGCATTCCACACAGTCTGCGGGGCATTTGCTTGTATCCACTTGAATGTCGCGAATTAATTGTGGGAAGCTTTCCTTCTCAATCACTGAAAGGATATGTTCTCCGTTTACTGTTACTTTTATTGCTCCGTATGGGCATAGTATGTCGCATATTCCACAAAAGTTGCATTTTGTCAAATCAACGTCGATTTTGGCTTTTTTAGCCTTTTCTCCTTGAATTTTAGGGTGTTTTTCAATTTTAATAGCCTCTTTTGGACAAGCCAAAGCGCAGATTTGACAGCCTACGCAAAGGTTTTTGTCAAGGGCTAACTTGTAATTTTTAACGTGCAAAACCCATTCTAACGTTAATGCCTTCGCCGTATCTGTTTTTGTTGTTTTTAACGGCAACCGATTAACCGCCAAATTACATCTTTATGATGTGTTAGCCATAGTTGAAATATAGCCTATTAGCATTTATCTGGAGTGAAAGTATTGCACTTCTCATACGTTTTCCCTTTCTAATTTTAAGAGTCCTGCTTTGTTTTTCCGTTTGATAGGTTATATTTCAACCATGCTTAATGGAGTAGTTTGAGATGTTGAATTTATCATATAAATGTTGCTTGTGCTTTGGCTTACTTTCTCTCATGGACTCAAAGAGTTTAAGATAATCTTACAAGCTTAGCTTTCTGCTTTTCCCACATCATTAACCTCTAGATGGCATACTAAGCCAAGCTTTCCTATAACTGGATTCACAAGCATTCCAGGGACTTTATAGAAAGAAACATCCACAAATGTTTAGGTAGGTACCCCTAATGGAAAGTGTTTTATCCTTATTAGGATGTAATGTTTCAAAAGGGAAGTTTATGGCTAAATGTCCTAAGTGTAAAAGAGAAGTCAGTACTCCTAAGAAGACTTGGAAGATGGCTGGAAGGAAAGATAAGAGTGGCAAGAGAACGGAACTTACAATTGGACTCTTTGAATGTTGTGGAAAATCTTTCAGGTCTGTCTTAGGCAAGAGAAAAATCTGATTCCAGTAAAAAATCAACCCTATCTTTTTTTTCTATTTCACCTCACAAACATTCTAAAGGCTTCATAAAAAGAAAACTTCACAAATAATGTTTAGCATAATACAATGTTTCACGTGGAACATTTTACTGATTACGAATTCAATTTCAAGATACTAATTTTCACTTCTTAAATCAAATATCTAATAATCAATATCACAAGATGGGGCGTAAAAATTGAAAACTAAGCAAGAAAAAACTGTAGATTCTAGAAGTGTTAACTCCCTAAGAAGCATTTCCAAAGAAGAAAGGAAAAGAGAAGCAAGTAAACCATTATACTTAACTCGATATGAATAAATAAGTAAAATCCAAAAAAACCTATATTGCCTAATATTCCACCTTCTTATATGGTTTAGTTTTGAATTTCGTAGAATTTTAATGATAGATTTTGGTGCAAACTGCCACATAACATTTTAAGCCTTCATCTTTCAAAGCAACAATATTAAAGCCAGAATCTCGCAGTAACTCCTCAAATTCTTCCAGCGTGAAAGCTTTCTTCATGCCAGTAATAACAATAACGGCATCATCTTTTGCAACTCGCCTAATTTCGTTCAAGGTTTTAGCTGGGTTTGGCATGTTTTGAATGAGCGTTATACCAAAAACATGGCTGAAGATATTTTCTTTTAGAGGCATGTTATCAGCATCAGCTAAAATCAAGTGTATATTTTGAAAGTTTTTTGCACGTTTTTTCGCTTGAAGCAAAATTTTCCTAGAAATATCCAGTCCAACTGTTGTTTCTGCTTTATCAGCCACATAACCAAATAATAGTCCTGTTCCGCAACCTGCATCCAAAACCAGACTGTGCTTTTCCATTTTTAAGCCTTCTAATGCCGCCTCAATTTTTGCAGTCTGTTCTTCAGCATATTGCATGTCATAAATGTGAGCTGTTAAATCGTAGCGATGCATCAAGTCACGTTTCTTATCCCATTCGCTCATGGCAAACTCTTCAGAAATCTTATGTATGCACAAGTCTTCTAAATCTATTGGCGAAAACGCGTTGTCAAACTTCAAACCCTTAAATGTTTTAGTGAATCCTAATGTTGCAGAAGCAGAAAAGGCAGTTAAAGAGGCTGTTTCTCAACGCAAAACGCTGCTTGTCATTGGCAACTGTTGGGTGCATTACCTTGGTAGAGCAAAGTCGAAACTTGAACCTGGCGAACGCATCTTAATAATTAAGGAGGATGGCTCCCTTCTCGTCCATCGTTCAGTTGGTTATGAACCAGTTAACTGGCAACCTTCAGGATGCATTTTCCAAATCCAAGACAAAGACAACATTTTAGAGATTCGTGCAGTAAGGCAAAAGCCAGCCGAATCTGTTAAGGTGTTTTTTGACAAAATTCACATAGTGTCTGCCTTAAGCCTTGCTGATTCTGGAGAATTTTCTCTTTATGCGAGTGAGGAGGACATGCAGAAAGCCATTCTATTCGATCCTTCGCTTTTAGAGGAGGGTTTCAAGCCCATAAGCTACGAGAAGAAGGTTGAACCAGGCTTTGTAGATGTCTATGGCGTGGATAAGAATGGAAAACTTGTTGTTGTGGAGATTAAACGTAAAACAGCGGGCAAAGAAGCAGCCCTTCAACTTGCCAAATACATTGATGCAGTTAAAGGCAAAGCTAATCGTGAGGTTAGAGGAATTCTGGTGGCGCCGAACATTGCGAAGGATGTTCAGAGATTGCTAGCAACTCTCGGATTGGAGTTTAAATCGTTAGACCCAAGAAAGTGTGCTGACATCTTAAAAAGATCTGAGGCAAGAAAACTGGAGGCATTTTTCACGGAGGAAACCAAATAATGATTCGAAGAATTGTCCCATTAGCCTTTGACAGTTTCGGCGTCCGCTCTATGGCAACCTTCGTAGAAACAGACGACTTAAAAGTTCTAATAGATCCCGGAGTTGCTTTAGCTCCTGTTCGCTATGGTTTGGAGCCGCATCCGTTAGAATGGCAGAGGCTTGATGAAGCTTGGGACGCAATAAAGCAGTATGCGGAAAATGCTGATGTGTTAATTGTGACGCATTACCATTATGACCATCATGATCCAGGCAGTCCTGAATTATACAAAAACAAAACAGTTTTCATAAAGCATCCAACACAGAACATAAACCGAAGCCAACAAGAAAGAGCAGCCCTATTCCTCGAAGCCATAAAGGGAATGCCTAAAAAACTTGAAGTTGCAGACGAAAAAAATTTCCAACTAGGTAAAACGTTCATAAACTTTTCAAAAGCCGTGTGTCATGGAACAAACCCGCGCCTTGGATATGTAACAGAAATTAGCATAAAAAGCAACAGCGAAAAATTTCTTTACACATCCGACGTTGAGGGACCATCCCTTGAAGACCAAATAGGCTTTATTCTCGAAGAGAAGCCTGACGTTTTGTTTGTGGACGGCCCAATGACGTATATGCTTGGCTATCGCTATTCATATAAGAGCCTAGAAATCTCTAACAGCAATCTTGTCAAAGCCATAAAAGAAACAAGCCTAAACACGCTTGTTTTAGACCATCATTTCCTACGGGACTTGAATTACAAGGCAAGGATAAAACCAATTTATGAAGCCGCGGATAAGCGGGGAATAAAAGTTGTTACTGCCGCCGAGTTCTGTGGAAGAAAAATCGAAATGCTCGAAGCTTCAAGAAGGGAACTGTACGCAAAATATGGTGAAGCAGAAGTTAAAGGCAAAAAGCGTATACTAAAAGAGTGAATAAGGATTCTTTAAGAAAATACTGCTTAAAAATTGTTGCTAGCCATTCTTAACGTGCGATATTCTTAAATCGCCCATCGACTGTTTTTGGTTATTATCGCTGAGGTTAAGCTGGCGAATGAAACTTGCGAAAGTACACAATCAGCTTCATCGTTGGATTAGTCGTACTATGCGTAATGACCTGGCTAATCGTAACCTTCGTGAATTATCCACCAGAAATTAAAAATCTTCCCTTATACACTTTCAGCACAGTTTCCCGAATCGTAATTACACTTTTAATTTCAGTTGCGTGGGGAGTCTCCTTCGGCATATTTGCAGCCACAAACAAATGGGCATCGCTGATTCTCACACCTTTCATAGACCTATTGCAGTCGATTCCGATACTTGGATATTTCCCAATGGTCATTGGTTTTCTATTCGCATTAGGCCCGTTAGGTATTGAACTATCCGTCATAATCCTACTTTTCACATCTATGGCGTGGGCCATCTTCTTTGGAGTACTAGGAGCCATTCGCGGTATCCCAACAAACGTCGTCGAGTCAGCCCAAAGTTTTGGTTTAACAGGATGGCGATATATTAGGCATGTAGTGCTGCCTGCAATCACTCCAGCCGTGATTTCAGGAGCAAACCTTGCATGGTGCGATGGCTGGTTTTTCATGATTGCTGCAGAATACATTCAATACAAAGGAGACGTCGTTACACCGCCTTCCGGCGGATTAGGTACCCTCCTTGCAGAGGCTGCTTACAAATACCAAGACATGAATCTTGCCATAATCCTTCTAATATTCATAACCTTCATCGTAGTATACTTCAACACTTTAACTTGGCAGAAACTCATGGAGAGAGCTAGCACAGGCACCTTTAAGCCCGTCTTCAGAATGGATTTGTCAGGGGTTGGAAAACTTGGATTTGCCAAGGCAACCAGTTGGCTGCATTTTGGAAGACTCCACTGGCCAAAATCTTTCTCCATCGCTTCTCAGCGCTTGCGAAAATATAGTCACATCGAAAAAATTATCGCTGCAGTATTAGCTTTTTCAGCGGTTTTCTTTGTTTTGTATATGGTATTTGGTCAATTTCCAACATTTGCAATAATTCAGGAAGGATTCAGCAAACCGCCTGCAGAAGAACTTAGCCTTCTGCCACTGTTAATCGCCCTAACCATGGGACGACTTACAATAGCCTATGGAATTTCCCTCGCAGTCGCAATCAGCATGGGCGTTCTAGCTGCTGAACATAAGAGATTCGCAGCCGTGTTTTATCCGCTTTATGATATTGGACAGGGAGTGCCAATTCTCGCTTTGTTCCCAGTTATTTTTCTTGGATTAAACGAACTACTTGGAAATCAGGGAATCGCCCTTGAGCTTACGTGTACTTTAATGCTGGTTCTCGACATGATATGGTACATGTTCCTCAACATTGTAAGTGCGGTGAAAAACATTCCCACTGAAATAAGGGAAGTTGGTCAACTTTTCGGATTTAAAGGCTTGAAGAGGGTCACACATTTGGTTATTCCTTCCATATTGCCTTCCATCGTGACTGGGAGTATACTCTCATGGGGAACCGGATGGAACACAATAATATTCGCAGAGTACCTCCCGTCAACACAACAAGGTGGTCAGCCAATTTCAGTTCTAGGTCTGGGCTCGTTTCTGGACAAAGCAGGATATGAGTGGGGAAATACTGTTTTACTCATTTTTCTCTTGGGCATAATCGCAGTAATCGTACTCTCCATGGAAGCATTTGTTTGGCGACGCCTGCTAAGAAAATTTGAAAAATACCACGTAGAGGTGTAAACATTGTCCATACTCGAAGTAGAAAACGTGACAAAAACATTCATTATGGAGAAATCCAAAGCCTTAGTCCTGGACAACGTGAGTTTTTCAGTTGGAAACGACGAATTTGTCTGTTTGGTTGGACCTTCCGGCTGTGGAAAATCCACCATGCTCAGGATCATAGCGGGTTTAGAAAAAACTGATTCAGGCAGAATACTGTTTCGCAGCCAGCCTATCACCCAACCCACTCCAAAGATTACTATGATCTTTCAGCTTTTCGGCCTACTACCATGGAAAAGTGCTTTAGAAAACGTTGAAGTGCCATTAGAAGTGCTTGGTATGGAGAAGGAAAAGCGAAAACACATTGCTGAAGAATATTTAAAAATGGTTGGGCTCGAAGGCTTCGAAAACACTTATCCCCATGACCTTTCAGGCGGGATGAAGCAACGCGTAGGAATTGCAAGAGCCCTAGCCTTAAAACCAGAAGTCTTGCTGATGGATGAGCCTTTCTCTTCGCTAGATGAACTCACCGCCAAAACCCTACGAGAGTTAGTGCTTGACATTTGGCGAAATCCCGCTTTGCCGACGAACACCTTTATAATGGTAAGCCACAACGTCGAAGAAGCAGTGTTCATGGCAGACAGAGTGATAGTGATGTCACCTCGACCCGGAAAAGTTATCGGAGAAGTGAAAATTGACATTCCAAGAGCCCGCACCAAATACTTAAGGGATCCCGCATACTTCAAATTCGTTGATGAAGTAGTAGAACTGCTGGAAAAAAGCAAAACCAAAACGAAAGATGAAAGCCCCTTATCGTTAACAGCGAATAGAGTTGACAGATGAACTAACCTTGCTTTTTCTAAATAAAACAGAAAAGGCTCTAAATCAGTTTCTCCAGAATTTCCTCGGGTTTAAATTCTTCACGAGACCTTACTGATGCTTCTTCAACATAAAGTTGTATTGCATATTTGATGGCATCTTCACCCAGTGGTATATAATCCAGCTCGGAATGGAAGTAGTTTAAGAGGGACGCGGCGCAGGCGAATCGGATTGCACGATCTTCTAGTCGCGCTGAAAATCTCACCACTTCATGTGGGATTTCTTTCAAAATGGCCTCTCTAGCCTCTTTAATCTTACTATAAGCCTCAGGAGTAATCATTACCGGCTTACAGGGAAAACTATCCTTTACTAATGGATGTCCGGTTTCGATGGCGTAAACTAATGTAACGTGGTCTCTAATGTTTTGGGCTCCCTTTTCCACATCTATTTCTCCAAGGGCTAGCTTCATTTGGCTTTGAGCTATTTCAATGAAGCGTTGCTTAGTTAGGCGGTGGAGTCGGCATATCGTTCGATCCTCAATGGCGTTAAAGTTTGGATCACTTATCGTAACTTCATAACCTCTTCCAAAGACAGCCGTATTGTAATTCACACTAAGGAAGGAGTCAAATCTATATGGACCGATCACTTCATTATGAAGTTCATATTTGATTTCCCCCCGCTCCATGGCTATCTTCAACACATCCACCATTCCAGAATATCTGAACCAGTCATTGAATTCTGGGACGATAAAGTTGAATGTTCGTTTAGTATAAGCTTGCCCTATTCTTATGAAGCGTGCAGGTGTAATTCCCCCGCAGTAACGATTTCTGCCGGGGATTCCGTGTGGCGGGATTTTTGCATCAGTTTTGCCTATGATCATATCTCTGGTTGAAAAGGTCTTTCCTGTACCAGGTTCTCCAAATAATGCTAAAGACCAGCCTGTTCGCATACCAGTTTTTCCTTGCGGATGGACAATTTCTGCGCTGGATATTCCGTATTGCTGAATGATGCTGAGGAAGCTGTCAAAGTATATTATGGGACCGAAAAGGTTTTGAAGATAATCTGCCAATGAGGTGACTGAAAATGTTTTTCCAAACTTTATGGTTGCGTTTAGCCGATGATTTATTAGACCATGCAAGTATTCGTCGAGTTCTTGATCCATCATCTCGACCTTTTTACGCTCCTCTTGCACGTAATCCTCTTTTTCGGCTTCGGCTGATGTAGCGGCGGTCAAGAGGATTTTTGGACGCTGAGGAAGGGTTATCCCTAGCTCTGATTGAATTAATGAAAAGGTTTCCTCCAATAGTTTCCACTCGTAATATTGATCGCCCTTATAGGAGGTGACTATTATTTTTAGCCGTTCGAGGTCCTCTAGAATCGGATGAGGGTTTACTCCTCGCCTTAAGTTTTTCTCGATTTTCTTTAAGCTACAGCTATCGCCATTTTCCACCAGTGCCCGTAAAACCGCGACGCACTCCTCTCCATACTTTTTCTTTGCTTGGTGAATATTGGCTTGAATCATTTTCCACGAACCTTCGAGGAATAAAGTCCCGTTTTCAAAGGTGTAATACTTGCCTCTGAACATGGTCCAGTTGCGAGGTGTATGCTTGTCAAACATCACCTTAAGTTGCTCATCGCTTATGTTTGATGCTATTTCAAATGACGCCTTATCCTCGTCCACTTCCCACGCGCTCACAAAGCGATTAAAATATGGGATGTTAAGCCTTTTACCGATTTCAAAAAGTTCGGTTGGAGGGAAAACTCGCTTTAACAGGAGTTTTCGTTCCACTATTTTATCATCATCAGGCATCCATATTCCTCTCTTGGAAATTGGGCATTTGATTTTTATAACTGTTAATAAGGTACATAGGTGTTAATGATTGCATTCTCCTCTTCCGCATCAACCCATCTTTCATTTTTTAATTCTTCCAATCCTCTAATCAATGTCTCTCTTAAGTTGGGGAATTTAAGGATGTTATTCAAGCTTCCCATTCCATGTACCGTCTCTTCGAAAGCCTTGTCCTCGCGCATCGTCTTTAGGAGGATTGAGGTGAACATTTTGGTTAACGTCTCCGATTTCGGTTGTAAGAGATGTTTGATTCGAGATTCAAGGCTGAAGCTCCAAATTGTTTTCTGAATCTTTTTGAGTACACCCTCGTGGTTCTTGACTAGCATAGGTGCATACATGAGGTACCTAAATTTGGCTTCGGTTTCGTATCGAATCAGATAGAATGGCATCCAAACCAAAATATTCTCATTTGGTTTCCAAGATATACTTGCATTTTCTTTAAGTTTAGATGCCTGCACTTGCTTGTTTTCTATGAGTTCTTTGATTTGGTTTATTATAGAACCTGTTTGTGATTTTAGTTCCTCTATCTCTCCTTGTTTCGTTTCAATTTCCGTGTCTCGTATGTCTTCAATATCTGTAATCTTCTTTTTTTCATGGTCGATTGCCGCTTGATATTCTTCGTTCAGTTTTTTGACAGTTTCATCCTTCTCTTTGTTGATGTACTCGATTTGTTGTGAAAGAACCCGAATTCTTTTCTTGGTTTCAGAAATTTCGGCTTTACAGTTTTTTATGTCACTGCCCCAACGTGCTACGCTGGATTTGTTTTTCTTACGTTTGCAAGCGTCCATTCTTTTCTGAAGTCTATCTTTATTGCGTTCTAATTTTTGTAGTCTCTTTTCGTGCCTTTCCTTCTCATTAAATGTAAGGTTAAGTTGTTTGTCGAAGGCGTGGAATGTTTTATTAATCTCTATGTCTCGCTTTGTTATCAATTGTTCTACGTTTTTTTCCACAACTGGTTTAATGCGAAGGATTTCGCTTTCATACATCTCTCGTGCATGCTCAATTTCACAAAGAATTTTCTGTCCATGAATCTTTATTTCTTCTTCAAGAACGTTTATGGCATATTGAAAACCTTTGATTTCTGATTGAATCTGTCTAAGATAAGTAACTAGTTTTTGAGCTTCTTCATGTGCAGCGGTTGCGTCAATTTTTGGTGGTATCAAACTGTTGCGTTCTTTCATATTTCCTCTCGAAAATTTTTCTTGTTTAATGTATTCAAAGAGCGCGGATGTTAATTGTTTATCAACTATTACTGTCCCCAAGGAAACTTGAGTCTCGCCGATAAAATTTTTGAATGTATGAGCATGGCTTTTCAAGGTACTCTGAAATAGTTTGCGAACTGATGTACTGCTTTTGATATCTTCGGTGAAAAGTTTCACATCCGGAGGCTTCTTGTATGTAACGTTGTTAGAAACAATTCCTAAACCATCTACAACTAAACACATATCCCCAAGACCAACTGCCCATATTGGGTAATACAATTTTGAGAAAAATGAAATTCTCTCTTGTGAAGTACTTAAGATTCCTAACTTCTTTCGTTTTGTCTCGGCTAAACAAAGAATCGCGGCAACTTCCATGTCGTATGTGAAGGGCTTCTTTCTTTTGATATCTTCAACAGCGTAGGGTAGGATTAAGCTTTCATGTGATATGACAGGTTTATCAAAGTCTTTTAACACTTTGCTTGGTTCAACTTCATTCATCCTTAAATACCTCTTTACGATTTTGTGATGAATCTGAGATGAGAAGAATTGAACGTTTAATTTGAGACAAACCTTCACCCTTTTCGATAATTTATTAGAAGTTGATTTAAATGTCTTATGAAAGGTTCCGTTTCCATAAGCATAGACTTTAAGCGCTTGTTGTTTCTTTTACGAGAAGATTAAGCATACCTGTGAAAAATGTGCAATTGAACTTTTACTGCTTTACTAGAAAGTCTGTTATTTTCTTTTGGAAAAGTGCATTCTTCAATAGTTCGCTTCTCATTATCCATCGTTGCAGTGGAATTTGGAATCGGCTTGCAATCCATTTTAAGGCTTCATCCAAAGTGTTGAAAGTGAAGGGCTTTTGTCGCATGGCGTTTCTTACGTTTTCTCTTACCTGCCATACGCCGACGGGCATGATGTAGCCTGGATGTGCTTCCCGTAAAACTATTGTTGTGGCTTGTCTTCTTTCCTTTGCTAGTTGTTCGCAAACTGCTAGTCGGGCAGAATAGTAGCATCCGCCTATTTCCGCGTAGGTTGTTCTTCCATCGTAGCCTTCCCAATCTGAAAATAGGAAGGTTTCTCTGCCATGTGGATTCCAGACAGTGCCAGGGTGCCAGGCTTCTATGATTTCGTAGCTCCATGCGCTGGGAATCATTAAGACTTCGAAAATGTTGTCTAAGTAGCGGGATTCATAAATGCGGTATTCGTTTATTTCTGGGAAAATTTTGACTTTTTCCATTAGTTCTTTTGAGATGATGCTGTCTACGGCTGTTATGCTCCAGCGGGTTGGGACAAGTCGCCTGTTCTTTTTTAAGCCGAAGGCGCCGACGCTGAAGGCTCTTTGGATTTTTGTTACTAGTACGCCTTTACTGTATGTCTCTAGAACTGCGTTGGTGGCTTTTAGGTCTGTGTCGCTGTAGGCTTTTCCTATTTGGTGGTCCCAGCGGGCATTGCTAACAATAAGGTCACGGATGGGTGCTGAAGGTCCAAAGGGTTGGACTTCATCGTCTAAGAGTAAAAAGCCTCTTGGTTTTTTCTTCAGCATTAATTCAACATCTACAGGGTTGACGGCTAGGGCTAGTTCACGGGTTTTCTCAATTATTTTCCCAGCTTCTTCAAATTTCCGCACGTGGACACGGTGTTTTCCGCGAATAAGCATTGAACGAAACCCGACAATGTCGTCTATTGTTTTTCCAAACCAGAATTCTGGCAAGTCATAAAGGCTAGTGTCTTCATGAACAGGAGGCACAAGGGGTCCAGCGTAAACGTATGGATAGCCAATTCTTCCAACAAAAACGCTTGGAGGCGAAGCCCCAGAAATGTCTTCGCTTTGCATTAGTGGAACGCTCTTCAAATAGTAGTTGACTTTGACTAGTATTGGGCAGCGGGTTTTGCCGCAGAGGAGCCTTGAGCCTTTGCAGACTACGCATAAGCCGCTTTTTGAAGCTTTGGCTGTGACTGTTAGGGTTTCTTCTTGGTTTGGGCTGATGTTTTTTAGTAGTTCATGTAACCATGTGTCTTTGGAATTTTTGTCTGTGTGTGTTTGGTAAAACGTCAATCTTTATCGTTTTAATCTTAGTTGAAAGTGTCTCTTATGTTTTCTGGGGTTGGTTTTGGTTGTGTTTGCAGATGGATTAGGAGAAAAGCGTTCATTTTATATTTGCTCTTATGCGAGCAATAATAGTGTGTGCCCGTTATGAGCGATGAAGTTAGGTTTTACAAGGGAAAGTTCATGGTTAAAGTTTTGACGAAGAGTCGTGGATATTGGATTGTAGAAGCCTTGGAGCCGTTTGAGGACCTTGTTAGTGGGGAAAAGGTGCATGTTAAGGCTGGGGAAAGACGCATTGTGGTTCCCAATTTGCTTTTTAAGAAGGCGAGTTTGCCTCCGCCTGTTAAGGAGCATGTTTACGAGTTGAAGATGGAGAAGAAGCTTAAACGCTTTATCGCTGAAGAAGAGAAGAAAAGTGTAGATAAGACTGGTTAGTAAGGGGAAGATGATGGCGCCCTGGCCGGGATTCGAACCCGGCTCATGTCACAGAGCACATCTCTCTGCGATGTCCTGCGGGCGACAGCCGCATATACTAGACCGGACTATACTACCAGGGCTG
>CAZNJT010000024.1:0-2964 GCA_964573475.1 uncultured Candidatus Bathyarchaeia archaeon
GGCGTAGTGTAAATTATACTTCTTAAACCGTAGTTGCGTTGCCCCTGCCAAGCATCCAAAGCCGAATGTGAACCCAAATTCAATCCGATGGGTTCCTTGTACGTTTTGACTATTTCCTGCATCTCTTCTCTTCTTATAGGCATACAAGTCACCATTATAGGTAGGGAATCTAAACATTCGGTTGTTTTAAACCTTTTTTACATTTAGCCGTTAAAACATTGTTAGGCGAAGCTCATCGGAAAAATTAAGCACACAGTTTCAGAAGAATCGTCTAGAATTTTATTCTATCGCATTTTTACATACACGGTTATAAAGAAAAATAAGACCTTTTCATCTTGAGGAGAAAGGAGTTGGCTGAGGTTTTCGGCTGGATGTTTGTTGACCGCGTTCCATTGCTTTATGAAAAGAGGAGAGTTGCAAGACAACTTCAAGTCGAAACGTGGCTTGACCTTTCCCAGCTTGTTAAGGAGCTAGGAATCGAGAAAATAGATGAAAACAAACGAAATGCAAACTCGGCACTAAGCTACATTGCTTAAAGACCGAAAGCCTCCAAAACAGTTTCAAAATTTTCACGTGTTCTATCCCTTTTGTAGCGCCTTAAAACCTCAATGATTGCATTCTTGTCTTTTCCGCCAAGTTTTTCAGCCACTTTTTCGGCAACAACGCCACTGATAAAAAGAAACTGGCAAATTGAAGTCACATTTGAGGGTTTTCGGTTTAGGCTGGCTGTTTCAAAATCAACTATGAAAGGCGAACCTTTTTTATCAATGATTATGTGTTTTGGGGCATGACTTAGTTCTCCATGATCTAAACCAGCAATATCCAGCCGCCAGCACTGCTCCAAAACTTCATGCAAAACTTTTCTTATCTGCGTTTTTCCTCTGCGCTTTTCCATCCATTTTGGAAGCAAATCACCATCGATAAACTGCATCAAAAGAAAGTTTTTGCTTACGCCCAAAAGTCTTGGTCCAACATGCACTGAATTTGCTTTTTTAAGCATTTTCGCTTCCTGCTGCATTCTAGAACGGTCAGCATCCACCCTTCGAATTTTTAAAGCCGCTTTTTCTCCGTTTCTATAGGCTATTGTGACTATGCCCACACATCCTTTGCCCAAAATGGGTGTGTTGAGTGCTTGTTTTTCTCCGCTGAATTCCAGAGATTCCATGCCGAGTTTTTGGAGCTCTTTTAGCCGTTTTTTAAGTTCCGTCTTGCTAGTTTTTGGATAGCATATTATGGATGCATATGGTTCTTCGCTTAATTTTTCAATGGTTGCTGTCAGTGTGGTCTTCAATGTTTAATCCTCTAACTATTATACTCCGGTATTCACAGAAATAAAAATAACAACATCGTAAAGTTAATAGCAAACATGAATTCTGTCTCTCAAAAGGAGTTAAAAAATGCCAAAATTTAGGCAAACACCCGAAATTCTCAAACTAATGGGCAAGAAAGAAAACATACGCAACATAGGCATAATCGCCCACATAGACCACGGAAAAACAACAATGACGGATTCGCTGTTGGCTGAGGCAGGATTACTATCGCCGCAAATAGCAGGCAAAGCCAGAGCACTCGACTATTTGGAAGAAGAACAAAAGCGCGGAATCACTATAAAAACTGCTAACATATCGCTATTGCATGAAGTGAGTGGCCGCCCTCACGTAATCAACCTAATCGACACGCCGGGTCATGTGGACTTCACAGGTAAAGTGACGAGGGCTTTACGTGCCATAGACGGCGCCGTGGTAGTTGTTGACGCAATAGAAGAGGTTATGGTTCAAACGGAGACTGTTACCCGCCAAGCCCTAGACGAAAGAGTAAAGCCTGTCCTCTTCATAAACAAGGTGGACCGTTTAATTAAGGAGTTAAGGCTTACTTCGGTTGAGATTCAGAATAAGTTTATTCGCATAATTCGTGACTTCAACAACTTGATTGATATTTATGGAGAGCCTGAGTTTAAGGATAAATGGAAGGTTGACCCGGCGAAAGAAACGGTTGCTTTTGGTTCAGCTCTTCATAGGTGGGGTTTCACCCTAAAAACAGCTCAACAAAAGGGAATAAAATTCACCGATATTATAGATGCTTATGCGAGGAGCAAGCATCAAGCACTCCCGCAGATGCTTCCCCTCTACAACGCAATACTTGACATGGTAGTCAAAAATATCCCAAATCCAATTGAAGCTCAGAAGTATCGGCTACCGAAAATTTGGAAAGGCGAAATAGAATCGGAAATAAGTCAAGCAATGCTGAAATGCGATGATAATGGACCAACAGTCATGTGCATAACCAATGTTCAAACCGACGCAGCGGCAGGTCTCATCGCAACTGGAAGACTCTTTTCAGGCTCAGTAAAAGATGGAGACAAAGTCTACCTAGTTGGTGTAGGGAAAGAGTACACTGTGAAGCAAGTTTCCATGTATATGGGCGCTTTCAGAGAGGTGGTCAACAGAATCACCGCGGGCAACATAGCCGCTTTGGTAGGTCTCGACCTAGCAAGCGCAGGCGAAACCCTCGTTGACATTAAGCACAAAGATGTTATAGTTCCCTTTGAACGCATAAAATACCTTTCAGAGCCAGTCATAAAGATAGCGATTGACCCCAAGAACCCTAAAGATTTGCCACGTCTAGTGGAAGTTATGAATAGACTATCAGTAGAAGACCCAAACCTAGTCGCTACCACAGATGAAGAGACGGGACAGTACTTGCTAAGCGGGATGGGTGAACTTCATTTGGAGATTGCAATGAAGTTTTTGACGCAGTATAGCGGTGGAATAGAACTTGCAGCATCTAGCCCCATCGTGGCCTACAGAGAAAGCGTTTTGGGACAAGGCGCAGTTGTCATGACGAAAAGTCCGAACAAGCACAACAGGTTCTGGGTGCAAGTTAAGCCGCTGGAAAATAAAGTTATAGAATTGATGGAAAACGGTGAGCTTGCCGAGGAAATAGGACAAAAACAAATCGAGAACA
>CAZNJT010000024.1:3064-18795 GCA_964573475.1 uncultured Candidatus Bathyarchaeia archaeon
AGAAACATGCTTATCGACTTAACGAAGAACGTTCGAAATCTCCATGAAGTGAAAGACAGCATAATTTCAGGATTTCATTGGGCATGCCGGACAGGACCTCTGTGCGAAGAATCTCTAAGAGGAGTGAAAGTCGAGCTATTGGACGCTCAACTCCACGAAGAGCCGAAACAAAGGGAACCACCACAGATCATGCGAGCCATAAGCCGTGCAATTCTAGGCTCAGCCTTAACAGCTAAACCTGTGCTGCTCGAACCGATCTACAAGATTAATGTGTCTGTCCCAAACCAATGGTTCGGCACATGTTCAAACATCTTAACTCGCAGACGCGGGAAAATATTGACCACTGAACATAGAGGTGCATTAACAGTGATTGCTGGTTACATTCCAGTAGCAGAAACCTTTGGCTTATCCGCAGAGATGCGTTCTGCAACTTCCGGCCATGCCTTCTGGCAATGCACCTTCGTCCATTGGGAGAAAACCCCAGAAAACGTTGCAGCAGAAGTTATCAAAAAAATTCGCGAGAGAAGAGGCTTACCGCCAGAAATTCCCAAACCAGACAAATTCATAGATGCGCCTTAAAATATTCTTCTTTTAAAATCAAAATACTTATACAGTTTTGACTTAAAATTAACTGCCATGAAAAGCAAATATCAGAAAATAGAGGAGAATCATAGGCTATTACATTTTGGATAGAGATGAGGTTTACTTGGAAATTCAGTTAAATAATTTATGTCCATTAAATCTGGATTCCACCCTTTGTTGCGGGCAGACTTTTAGATGGAATAGACAAGGTAGATGGTGGTATGGTGCTGTCGGAGAAAAAGTCATCAAAATACGTCAAATTGGCAACGAACTGGAATTTGAGAACGTAGAAATGGACTTTGTCAAAAATTATTTTGGGCTGTATGACGATTTGTCGAAAATTTCTTCGCAAATTAGCAAGGACGAGCATATCAAACGTGCTGTTGAAGCGTTTAAAGGATTACGAATCCTTCGTCAAGACCCTTGGGAATGCCTAATCTCATACATTTGCGCCACATACAAAAACATTTCAGCAATAAAACTAATGCTGTTAAATCTTTCCAAAAAATTTGGAGACAAAATATACTTTGACGGATACGATTTTTACACGTTTCCAACACCAGAAAGGCTGGCAAAGGCAACTGCTGAAGAATTAGCCAAATGCGGCCTTGGTTACAGAGCAAAGTATGTGTCTGAAACTGCAAAAGCGGTTTATGAAAACGGTTTTGAAGTTGAAAGTTTAAGGAAGTTATCTTACGAGAAGGCGAAAGAAGAATTGTTGAATTTTTCTGGCGTGGGTTTGAAGGTTGCGGATTGTGTTTTGCTTTTCTCTTTAGGAAAACTTGAGGCTTTCCCCGTGGATGTATGGATAAAACGCGTTATTTTGAAATATTATGAAAGTTATTTTCCAAACGAATTTATCTGGAAAATTTCAGGTAAAAAATCGCTTACGATCTCAGAATACAAGAAGCTGAATTTGTTTGGGCGAAGATATTTTGGGGATTATGCTGGTTACGCCCAAGAATACTTGTATCATTACGAACGGACCAAACGCTAGATTAGGTCCTTCTCCTTTAAGGTTTCGGCTGCTTTATTCCCATTGGTGGTTGTGATGGATATGGCTTCCGAAACAAGTTTCATCACATTGGCATAATTGTGCTGTCTAGTTTGCTCAACGGCTTCGTCAAGCTTTGCGTTAACGTCTTGAAAACCTTGAACTTCAGAAGCATTCGCGGCAATGTTGACTTCTCGAATCAAAGTGTTAAAGTACGCAACCAGAAGTTTCTCCGCGCCAGAGATTTCCTCGTCTCGCATCCCATCTAAAACATCTAAAAGGCTGAAGGTTAAGATTAGATTTGACTTTATTTTCTCTGCATAATGAAAAACCACTATGGCTTTTTTGATTTCTGACAAGGCTTCTCTCTCCAACTTAATTTTGGTATAAGATAGACTTTTAAAATCTTTCATGACGCTTAAATGCAGAAAACGTTTAAATTAACTTGAAAACAGCATATTAAATGGTTATGGGTAAATGGGCCCGTAGCTCAGCTAGGCTAGAGCGCCAGGCTCATAAATGTCCAGTACATTGAGAGACCTGTTGGTCAAGGGTTCAAATCCCTTCGGGCCCATTGTTATCGGTTATGCTTTTAATTTTGTAACTAGGCTTGCAACTCTTTTTCCAAGCTCTTTGCAAGAATCTAGTTCCTTTTTACGTGGAAATTCTACGGCTGCGGCGCCATAATGCTTGTCATGAGCCCGCCCTTGAATAATCATGCCGTGAACTAGCATAGCTTGCAGTATAGATAGTAATGTGGTTTCCGCACCTGTTGCTGTTCCACCAGAACTTGTGAAGGCAGCGCCAACCTTTCCCTCAAGCTTTCCATGGATTTCAACCGATTCATCAATAAGAGCCTTAAGCTTAGCGGACATTTGTCCATAATATGTTGGCGAACCCATGATAATTCCATCAGCATTCAGCAAATCTTGTAAGCTTGTTTGGTCGACTTTCTTTATTTTCGCTTTAACTCCTTTCACTTGCTTGGCGCCTTCAGCAACAGCGAACGCCATCTTTTCAGTGTTCCCAGTTTTAGAATCATAAACAACCAATATCTTCGCCATTCCAATTCACACACTCAAGGATAAAAATACTGCAAAACTTTTGTATTTAATATATACTAATTATTCCATCCTATATCACATGCTAACTAAGCAATAGAACATTCTTCCACAAGCTATAAGTGACTAAAACTGCATAAAGGCCTTTATGAGGAGAATGGCAGACTCGTTTTCTAGGGGAGAAAGGAGAGTAGGGAAAAAATTATTAATCTACCATTCTCCTCATATCCCCCTTAATTTTACATAAGTCGCTTTTAAACTTTTCTTTGCATTCTGAACTACAACTTAAAAAATCTCCTAAAAACGGGGGACTTTAACAGTTTCAGCTTACCACTTGCTTTATTTCTTCCCTAAATTTTTCAGTGTTCATGAAAAATGTTTGTATCGGTTTAGCGTTTACTATTAACCACCAGTTTTTGCGTCTCATCGACTCTTCAGGTTTTTCCCACTCGTTAATCATTTCAATTTTAATGTTAGGCGCCACTTCTCGGATGATTTCTTCAATCCTTTTTGCAAATTGATAAGAAAATTGACAAATTGGACCGTAGAAGACTAATGCTTTGTTCCTATCTTCAGGTGATGGCTCATAATCACCTACAGGTGGAGTTGGCTCATAACCGCCCTCTATTGGAAGATAGAGTAGGTCTCCTTCAGATGTTGAAAGAAAACCGTTTTTCTTGTAAAATTCAGGCATTGGCAGAAGCTCGCCAGTGTTAAAAGCTTTTGCAAGGATAAATTTGCACGGTCTATTGCCAAGACATGTCTTTCTCTGTTTTGCATCTTGGATTACGCTCTGCAAGAGCCTTGTGCCTATTCCGAGTTTCTGCGCTTCTGCTGATGGATTGTAGATGCAGTTTATCACGAGAATGTTTTCCCGCTTAAAGGCTCTGGTGATGTCTGCCTCCTCTGGATAATAGAGTATTTGGGCAACTGGTTTATCGTTATAATAGGCGATTTTAGCACAAGACCCGTATTTTCTTAGCATTTCACTGAGCCATTGCTTTTTCTGGTTAACTCCTTGTTGGTGAATCGGGTCGCTGAGTCTTTTGGAAGAACAAACATAAATTAGGTCTTCTATGTTTGATTCTTGAAGATTTTCGATTCTCACTTTCCTCTGCATGCGAAACCTAACCTGAAAATTATGGTTTAGCGAATTCTTTTATGATTGCATCAACTGTCATTATTTTGGCATTGTAAACATCTTCCAAATATTTTAGTCCTTGTTCGTGGTCTTCTTGTGTGAAGGCTTGTACGCCGTCTTTGGCTATTATTATTTTGTATCCCCTGAAGAAGGCGTCTGCGGCTGTGTGCCTAACGCAGATATTCGTGTGCAAACCGCCCAAAATTACTGTTTTCACTCCTTCACCACTGTATAGGCTTCTCAGTAGCAGGTCTAAGCCTGTCTCGAAAAAGCCACTGTAGGTTCTCTTCTCAACAACATAATCTTTTCCCGTGGGCTTCAGTTCAAGGATTACTTCTGCCCCTTTTGTGCCTTTTATGGCATGTTTTCCCCACTTGTGGACCACTTCAGCATCTTCTGGAAAATGGGCGTCGTTGCTGTAGATGACGGGCATGTTGTTTTTGCGTGCAACTTCAATAAGCTTCTTTAGATTTGGAATTATGCGCTTGGCTCTTTCGCATTTCAAGTTTCCAGTAACAAAATCGTTAAGCATGTCGATTATTATGACAGCCTTGTTATCCAAAGAGGCACACGTCTTCTGAGAGTTTAACTCGTACCTCACCATTTTATTTAAATCAGGTCATTTTTCAGCTTCTAAAGTATAAGATCCTTTGGTAAACTTTTCCACTTTGCCTTTTTGCACCAAAATAGTATCTTCTATGCGGAAACCTCCGAAGCCCACAATGTATATGCCTGGCTCTATTGTTACCACATTTCCGATCATTAGTTTGTCTTTGCTTTCTGGGCCTAATGTTGGCGGTTCGTGAACTTCTAAGCCGACACCGTGGCCTAGTCCGTGAACGAAATATTCACCGTATCCAGCATCCTCTATCACTTTTCTAGCTATTTTGTCTATGTCTCTTGCTTTTGCTTTGGGTTTTGTGGCTTGGACAGCTTTTTCTTGAGCTAGTTTAACGATTTCGTAGGTTTTCTTTTGTTTTTCTGATGGTTTTCCAGCTACGAGCGTTCTTGTCATGTCTGAATGGTAGTGTTGGTATGTTGCTCCTATGTCTACAACCACCAAGTCTCCTTGTCGAATTTCTCTGTCCAGACAGCCGCCATGCGGAAATGCAGAACGAACACCAGAAGCCACTATGGTGTCGAAGGCTGTTCCCCAAGAGCCCTTCCTTCTCATTGCGTATTCGATTTCTGCTGCAACTTCATACTCTTTTATGCCCGGCTTTATCACTTCATAGGCGACTTTCATGCCTTCGCTTGTCAATTCTCCAGCTTTTCGCATAAGTTCAAGCTCTTGTTCATCCTTCACTTTGCGAAGGTCGCAAACGAGACTGTTCTGTGCCTTTAGCTTTGCTTCTCCTCTCAATTCCTTTGCGAGACTGCGATAGCTTTCAAAGTTCAACGTGTCCATAGCAAGTTTTTTGACTTTAGAAGCCTTAACCTGCTTAGCAACTTCTGCTATCAAATCTTGGCCACGTTTCATCATTTTAACTTCGAAGCCTTTTGTTTCGGCTTTTGCTTGTTCATAGTTGACACTGTAAACGTAAATGATGCCTTGACCTGTTTCAGGTATTAATAAGCAAGCTATTCCAGGACAACCGGTAAAATACAGCAAGTTATATTCATTAGCAATTAAAAACCCGTCGAAACTTTTTTCTTCGAAGGCTTTTTGTTTTAAAGCGTTCACTCGCTTCATGACTTTCACCTTTTAGAAGGAAACATAAAGTAGCGTATAGCTTAAATGTTTTGCCAAAGTGAATAAGTAATGCTTATCAGTTAAATGGTTTTCATGCTTCTTGTTAACCTAATAGAAATTTTTAATTATGTAGTTTTACTTTGTTTGTCTGCTCGTGGTTTGAGTTGCAATATTGCATTGAAACCAAAAACTTAGTCAGAATATTCAAAGCGAAAGATCAGACAGTTAAGGCTCTGGATAACGTCTCTGTCTCCATAGGAGAAGGAGAAATCTTTGGACTTCTCGGCCCGAATGGAGCAGGCAAAACCACATTCATAAAAATTTTGACGACGCTTTTGCTTCCAACAAGCGGTGAAGCATACGTAGGTGGATTCAACGTTGCAAAAGAGTCAAACAAGGTAAGAAAAATCATAAGTTTGGTTTCAGGCGGTGAAACTCCAGGCTATGGGATATTGTCTGCAAGCGAGAATCTGTGGTTTTTTTCCCAGCTCTATGGTTTATCCTCTTCAGCAGCAAAGCAAGAGATCAAGCGATTAATGACAGACTTGGACTTTGAAGAGTATGCAAAAACACGGTTGTCTAGGCTGTCAACAGGTTATAAACAAAGGCTGAATCTTGCAAGAGGTTTGCTAAATAACCCAAAAATACTGTTTCTTGATGAGCCCACATTGGGTTTGGATGTTTTGACTTCGAAAAAGATGAGGGGCTACATTGTGGATTGGGCAAAAAAAGAGAAAAAAGGGACAGTTCTGCTTACAACGCATTATATGGCTGAGGCAGATGAAATGTGCGATCGAGTAGCTATAATTGATCGTGGAAAAACCTTGGCATGCGATAGTCCACTAACGCTTAAGGAGAACCTTAAGGAAAACGTGATAATGAGGGTTGAAGTCTCTTCAGTGCAGGCTGATTTCAGTTTCATGGAGAAAATGGCGGGTATGATAGGGTTCTCTCAAACTCGGAGCATTCAAACAGACACTACCACATTAAAGGTTATGGTACGTGATGAGCCAATTTTCTCAAAAATTTTGGCTAAACTAGAAGAACAAAAATTGAAAATTCTGGCGATTAACAAGGCTGAACCAACCCTTGAAGACGTTTACATTAGCCTCGTCGGACGAGGCTTTGAACAAGAAGGGACTGAATAGCATTGCGTGAACAACTAGTCCATAATTTGAAGGTGGTTTATGCAAGGTTATGGGTAAGGATAAAGGGCAGCAACCGAGAGCCTGAATGGATTGCTGCCGAACTTGTTATTCCACTCCTAACTCTGAGCGCTTACATTTATCTTTATAAAAACTTGAACGCACCACCAGAATTCACAGGCTTCGTTGTTATCGGCGGGACGATGATAGCATTCTGGGTAAACGTTCTGTGGAACATGTCAGCACAATTTTATTGGGAAAAAGAAACAGGAACCTTGGAAACTTACTTGGTGGCGCCGATCTCCAGAATGGCAATTCTCTTAGGGATGGCTCTGGGCGGAATTGTGAACACCATCTTAAGAGCCATGGTGATTCTACTTGCTGGAACATTTATTTTTCAAGCTCCACTGGCAATTAACGAACCCTTAACCGCGCTGTTAACGTTCTTCTTGACAATCACAGCTCTTTACGCATTAGGCATGTTGTTTGCTTCATTGTTCATGCTTTATGGCAGAGAAGCTTGGCACACTGCAAGCCTTCTACAGGAACCAGTCTATTTTCTTTCAGGATCCTATTTTCCAACAAACTTGTTGCCCTTTTTCGTTCAGCTTTTGGCATCTTTTATTCCGTTAACGTTCGGATTGGATGGTATAAGGAAAGTCATAGTTCAGGGCGAAGGGATAGCGGACATTTGGTTGAACTTGGTTGCATTGGTGATTTTCATATTAGTTCTGTTTCCACTGGCCAAGTTTGCCCTAAACTATATGGAGAATCTTGGCAAGAAAGAAGGAAGGTTGACATTGAGATGGCAGTAAAAACTATTCTGAAAGTTGTTAAGCAGGCTATCTGGATAGGCTGGAAAGTTGAAACCAACTGGGCTGACCCATTAGTATTTGCAATCTATTACCTTATTCGACCCCTCGCAGGGTTGCTCATTGTCGGCTTCATCTTCATCATCGGCAGTGCAGCAGGAGGAGCCTTCAGCCCTGAATATTTTGCATTCATGTTCATCGGAAACAGCTTCTTCATTTACGTCGTCCAGATAATGATGACAATGAGCATACTAATACACGACGATAGAGCACATTACGAAGTGCTGAAGCACATTTACTTGTCTCCAAATTCGTGGGCATGGTATATTATTGGAAGAGCTTTGAACGGAGTGTTGAATGCCTCAATATCGTTGGTTCTGACCTTAGGGTTTGGAGTGCTTATCTTTCAAGGACTGCTAGGCGTACAGATTCCGGTTAATTGGGCGGGAATCGACTTCTCTCTGTTGGCGTTAAGTTTGGTGTTGGGTATAATCTGTTTCATAGCCATGGGGTTTGTTTTGTGCGGGATAAACATAATGACGTCAAAAGTTCAGTTTATGCTAACAGAATACGTATCAGGCATCCTCTACCTTTTCGGCGGAGTCGTGTTCATGCCAGAAATTCTGCCGTTTTGGGGTCAGATTATTTCAAACGCTTTGCCGATCACATATTATCTCAGAAGTGTAAGATTCTCAATATTGCATCAACCTGCATCTTCGATTCAAACGGATTTATTTTATTTGGTTTTGACGATGATCGCGACGATAATTGTCGGGTTTGCTGTCTTCAGAATTGCTGAATACAAGGCTAGAAGAGATGGCTTAATCGACAAAAAAGAAGAGTATTAGCCACCGCTTACAATGGGCAACAAGGTTACATGATCATTGTTCTTGAGTTTAGTCTCAAGCCCTTTTAGCTGGTTAAGCAGATAACCGTTAACTGTGATAATGTAGTTTGATTTTACGTCACTGCCACTTTTTTCGTAAACAGCCTTTTTGAAGGGGTCTCCATATTTTTCAGAAAGCACCATTAATAAATTAGCAACCGACGAACCCTCTCTAATCTCGACCTCTTCCTCTCTTACACTGCCAATAATATTTCTAATATGACCGAGGTATTCGACTTTTACTTCCACGATTAAACACCAAAGCTTCCATTATATTTTAGATTTAGAGTCATTATATATCCGTTTCAGTTAACAGCCAAAAATTTAAATGAAAATTAAATTATCTAACTATCATGAAATCAAAAGCAAAACTTTTGGCGACAATTGGCCCCAAGGTTACGGATTGCATAAAAGGTCTTGGATTGAAATCATTTCCTCAGATCTGCCACCTTTTCTTGGAGTTACTGACAAAGGTGGTGATGATATAGGTGAAGTTTTAAGGAATAAAGAAGGAATGAAGGAATGCAGAAAATTGATAGAAAAATTTATCGATTCAATTAAGAGCAGCGATTCTGGCACTCTCCATTCTTAAAATCTTGAAGTGGTAATGTGAAAAAATCGAGTGTACCAAAGGCCGACTATTCGCAGATAGCGAAATACTACGATACGGTAAGACCTACTCCAGCGGATGTTTTACTTTCAAAAATCATTGAATACGGAAAAATTAATGCAAATTGCGCTGTTTTGGATGTTGGATGTGGCACTGGAAGATTTTCGCTAAGCATATCGGTTATTAAAAACTTGATGTTTTGTGCTTTGGAACCCTCGATTGAGATGCTAAGGCAAGCTGTTGTGAAGGATAAATCCAAACGTATCCTATGGGTTCGGGGGGATGGGCAACGATTACCCTTCCAAGACAGCCTCTTCGATTGCGTCTATATGACTGCTGTTATTCATCACGTTGAAAACAAGGAGATGGCTCTTCGAGAAATTTATCGGGTTTCGAAGAAAAGCAGGAAATGTGTGATTATGACATTCTCACACTCTGGAATCAAGAAACACATTACCCATGATTTCCCAGGAGTAGTAGCAATAGACTTGAAAAGAATCCCATCCGTTCCATCCCTCAAGAAAATGATGACCATGATAGGCTTCAGAGATGTCCACTACCATGCCGTTCAACTTGACGAAGGATACATATCCACAGATGAATATTTGAGAAGAGTCAGAAACAAGTACATGTCGACTCTAACTCTACTCAGCAAGGATGATTTTCAAAGAGGATTTAAGATTTTTAAAGAGAGGGTTAAGAGGAAGTATGGAGGTCAGATAAGGCGTGTCTCTTGGTTTGTTTTTATTGAAGGACAGAAGTAATTTCTCCTTGATGTAATTCCATTTTACCATCTTCAAGACCAAGACAAGAGATGTTAAAGCATCAATATTCTACCCGCTCAAGAAAATGCCTATATACACGAAACAGTTGAAAAAGCCTAAGCAGAGTTATTGTTGGTGTTTTGAAAGTTGTTTGACAAGCAAAAGCTTAAGGAAACTAAACAGGGGAAGGAAAACTGGGAAAACGAAACTGTGTCGAAAAGTCTTGAAAAGCTTCCTGAAAAAGGTGAATTCTCCACAAGCTCCAATATCCCAATCAACCGAATCTATACTCCGCTTGATATTGCAGATTTTGATTATCTGCGTGATTTAGGTTTTCCCGGAGAATATCCGCTCACCCGCGGCGTTTATCCAACAATGTATCGAGCTAGATTGTGGACTATGAGACAGTATGCAGGTTTTGGCACAGCCGAACAAACAAACCAACGCTTCAAATATCTATTGGAGCATGGACAAACAGGTTTGAGTGTCGCGTTTGATTTTCCAACACAGGTTGGCTATGATTGCGATCATCCGATGGCGGCTGGCGAAGTTGGCAAGGTAGGAGTCAGTACAAGCACCCTGCGCGATATGGAAATATTGTTTGATGGAATTCCGCTTGATAAGGTTACGACTTCAATGACAATTAATGCGCCTACGAATATTTTGCTTGCAATGTATATTGCGGTTGGACAAAAACAAGGTCTTGAGCAGCCTCAGCTTGGCGGAACAGTTCAAAACGATATTTTGAAGGAATACGTAGCCAGAGGCATGTACATTTTCCCGCCTAAGCCTTCAATGCGATTAGTTACAGACATTTTCGAGTATTGCTCCCACCACATGCCCCAGTGGAACACCATCAGCATAAGCGGTTACCACATCCGCGAGGCAGGCGCAACCGCCGTCCAAGAAATCGCATTCACATTTGCAAACGCAATCGCCTACGTGCAAGCAGCAATTGAAAAAGGCTTAGACTTAGACAAGTTCGCAGGCAGATTATCCTTCTTCTTCGCAGCTCACAACAACTTCTTTGAGGAAATAGCCAAATTCAGAGCCGCAAGAAGATTATGGGCCAAGATAATGCGTGAACGTTTCGGAGCCAAAAACCTTGCTTCATGTATGCTGCGATTCCACACTCAAACCTCAGGCGTCATGCTTACGGCTCAGCAACCCTACAACAACATTATCCGGACGGCGCTTCAGGCGTTGACAGCCGTTTTGGGTGGAACCCAGTCTTTACATACAAACTCGTTTGATGAGGCCTACGCCTTACCGAGCGAGCAAGCGGTTACAATTGCTCTCAGAACCCAACAGATAATAGCATACGAAAGCGGAGTAGTCGACTCTGTTGATCCCCTTGCGGGTTCATATTACGTGGAGTACTTGACGAATCAGATTGAAGATAGAGCTGCAAGTTATATCGAACAAATTGACGCTATGGGTGGAGCGGTTGCCGCCATCGAAAAGGGTTTCATGCAACGCGAGATTGTGGAAAGCGCCTACCGTTTCCAAAAGGAAGTTGAAGCCAAAAAGCGAATAGTTGTAGGCATGAACGAGTTCGTAACTGAAAAAGAGGTTCCTATGAAGATTTTGCAAATAGACCCTGAAATAGAGAAGAAGCTTGTTGAACGCCTAAAACAGGTAAAAATGCAAAGAAACCAGGTCAAAGTTGGGGAAGCCCTAAACAAGCTGCGTAGGGCAGCAGAACAAGAAGGCGTAAACCTCATGCCCTTCATACTTCAAGCAGTAAAGGAGTATACAACCCTCGGCGAGATATGTGATACTTTACGTGAGGTGTTTGGCGAGTACAAGCCGCCTTCCGTCTTCTAGTCAACCGCGAAAAGGGGTTCGCCCTCACTCACCGATGAACCCTCAGAAACATACACTTCTCGAACGGTTCCAGCCTTTGGGGCTGCAATTTCATTTTCCATCTTCATAGCTTCAAGAATGCAAAGAATTTGACCAGCCTTAACTTGGTCTCCCTTCTTGACTTTTACTGAGAGAATTTTGCCCGTCATGGGTGCAGTTATGGCGCCTTCAACCACCTGTTTAGTCGTCATAGTCCTTTTTGTGGCCGTTAGGGGGGTTGGTTCAAAAATGGTTAATGCTGGTTTTCTTGTTGGGGTTGTCACTTCAGCCTTGAATGTGGCTTCTTCAACCTTAACGGAAAAAAGCTTTTCGCGGTCAATTTTGGTCAGTTCTATTTGGTATGTTTTGCCATTTATTTTTATGGAGAATTCCTTTTCCAAGTCAAGTTTATTAGTTGGTAATTCTATGCTTAGGGATTTATCGTCTATTCTTACCGTGAAGGAATTTTCCCCTATTATTGTCAGTTCAATTTTCCGGGGTTTGTCGTCAATGAAAACTTCATAAGCTGGCATTGTTATGCACCATGTTCAGCTAGGCTTTGCCGGGCAGCTAATACCCAAGGTGATGTGGCTCCCTTCGCCCTAACGGGTATCAGCGCCTTAACTCCACGCGAACTCATCAGGTAAGTGGCAACTGCCACTGAGACTGCTGCAACTTCTTCAAGTTCCATGATTTTCTCGGGCGGAATTCCAGTTTTAGCTTCTTCCCTTTTAGCTTTCCTCTTCTTAAAGAATTCTAAAGCTACTTGTGGAAACAGCGCGTAGGTTAATTTGTCCTCCTCGCTTTCAATGTATGGTTTTACGTCGTCCGGTATTTTGTCGAGCGCTGGCTCTATAAGGTCGGCTGGGCGGCATGTTATGGGTTCCTCGTCGCCGATGATTTTCTTTTTCACTTTCGGATCGATTGGGGCTGGCGGCTTTCCGTAAAAGCCCTTCACGTAGTCTTTTATCTCGTTCGGCACAATGCTGTAACGCTTGCCAGAAAGAACATTAAATACGGCTTGTATGCCGACAAGCTGGCTCGTAGGCGTTACTAGTGGGGGATATCCAAGCTCTTTTCTAACCTTTGGAACTTCCTCAAGAACTTCCTTCAGCCTGTTGAGCGCTTTCTGCTCTCTCAGCTGTTCAAGAAGGTTGGAGAACATTCCGCCGGGGATTTGATGAACTATAATGGAAGCGTCAACCCTTTCAGCCTTTGAGTCAATAAGCTTTAGGGGGTCGTAATATTTCTCTCGTAACTCTCGGAAGTAAGCTGCAATCTCGCTTAAGAGTTCTATGTCAAGTCCAGGGTCATAGGGTGTTCCTTTCAAGGCGGCTACAACGGATTCGACTGGAGGCTGAGAAGTGCCCCAAGCTAATGGCGAGAAGGCTGTGTCGATTATGTCTACGCCTGTTTCGCATGCGCGGAGGTAGGTCATCATGACCATGCCGCTTGTGCTGTGAGAGTGTAAATGTATTGGTAAGCCTACTTCTTTTTTTAAGGCGGTTATGATCTCGTAGGCTGGTTGTGGAGCGAGCATTCCAGCCATGTCTTTGATGCAGATGGAATCACAATCGAATTCGGCTAGTTTTTTGGCGACTTTTACGTAGTACTTTATGGTGTGAACTGGGCTAATTGTGTAGCAAATGCTTCCTTGCGCATGTTTGCCTAAGTCTTTGATGGTTTTGATGGCTACCTCCATGTTTCTTACGTCGTTTAAAGCGTCAAAAACTCGGAATATATCTATGCCGTTTTCAGCGGCTTTTTCCACGAATTTTATTACAACGTCGTCTGGATAGTTGCGGTAGCCTACTACGTTTTGTCCACGAAGCAGCATTTGCAGCGGCGTCTTTTTTATTCGACTTTTTAGAGTTCGAATTCTTTCCCATGGGTCTTCGGCTAAAAAGCGTATTGCAACGTCGAAAGTGGCTCCACCCCACATTTCTAGCGAAAAGAAGCCCACTTGGTCGATTTTTTCAGCTATAGCAGTCATAGTGTCAGTGCGCATTCTCGTAGCCATTAAGGATTGGTGTGCATCTCGAAATGTTGTGTCAGTTATTTTGACTGGCTTTGTCAGAGTAGCTAGACCCTCCCTTATATATAGATTGAACTTTGGAGTAGAAAGGGTGAGTAAAGACATATTAATTCATTTAGGTGTTGGAAACATTTTTTGCATCAACAAATTTGCTTCATAGAAGACAAACGAACAACAGTCAAGACGCAAGTTGCTGGTATTGGAGAGTGTAGTTCTTTTTTGTCAGATTGACCATATCTTAAATATACACAATCGTTCATGCTAGCGTGAGGTTGCAGTATGGATAAAATGGTTGCATTTTGTGGAATAGTTTGCACGGACTGTGACGCCTTTATAGCAACACAGGAAAATAATGACGCAAAAAGAAGGGAGATGGCAGAATCTGCGTCGAAACAGCTTGGCCGCAAAGTAAAGCCTGAAGAAATAAACTGTGCCGCTTGTTTGAATACAGGTGGACGGCACATCGGTTACTGCAATGTCTGTGAGATAAGAAAATGCGGAATGGAAAAGGAAGTTGAGAACTGCGCTTACTGCATTGACTACGAATGTGAAAAACTTGCCAAGTTCCTTGAGCAGGCCCCAAAGGCTAAGAAGACACTTGAAAAGATACGGCAACAAAAAATTGAACAGAAATAAAAACGCGCATACACTCATCACAAACTTATGTTTCCGACTTTTGAAGTCGAACCAACAAATCTTTCCATTCCCGTGTATCGTGTAAGCATTCGAATTCTTCACAACTTTTTATGGAATTAATTTCAGTCCACCCTTCATTAATTGCTGCCTTGAGACATCTAAAAGCTGCGGTTCGATTTCCTAAGGCAGCCCAAGCACGAGCTGCAAGATGGTAGTATAGGTGCATTTCCTCAAGCATCCAATCAGGCATATTTTGGCGCGGTGTAGCGAATACTTTTTCGTAGCATTCAGCAGCTTCTCTATATCGCTTTTCCCTGAAACGTACAAGACCTGTTTCAGCAAGATGGTTGGCTTCGTTATATACGCAATAATATTGAACATAGCTTCTTTCCTTCATGAACCCAACTTTTTCCGCGACACCAATTGAACCTAGATTGAATTCATTGCAGTGCCAACCGACGGATGTAAAACCGTGTGATAAACAATGGTCGACAGCTGTTGCAACAATAAGTGTCGCCAACCCTCGTCTCCTATAGTCTGACCTAGTTCGGATGCCTATCTCGCAAGCCCTACCGCTAACACAATCCGCTAGAGACCAGCTAACAACCTCTTTACCATGTACCAAGCAGAAGCCAAATCCCTTTTCCAGAAAATCATCGATAGAATCCCAATTGATCTCCATCCAATCTATCATATGGTTCGGAATTTTCAATCCCGGCTCCTCCAAGAGTTTCTTGTCAGCCCGCCGTACTGCAAATCCATCGGAAATTTGAGCCTTCCAGTCAACAACTTTCAATTCACTGCAAACATAATGCCTACGGAAAGCCTTTAGAGGAGTCCTTCCTCTGAATATGACATCCATCTTGTCCTCCCAAGAATCTGGATGAAAACCTATAGAAATGTCAGTCTCATCTTTTCTTACGGTATCTCCTGTGAAGAATTTTTTCATGATAAGCCTGTTCAACGAATGATTGAATGCATTGTTGTCTGGATATCCTGCGAGATAGTATCCCTCAACTGAACATAGAAATGCCGTTTTAGGATTCGCAACATCATCTACATAAATTCTGCCTGGACTGGTCCTTTCGATGACAGCGCGTATGATGAGGTTGTAATCTAACTCTTTGAATAGAGAACGTGCTTTTTCATATTCGGTTTCATTAAGCCTATGGATCACTGTTCAAACCCCTACACGTACTTTTGGGTTTCTGTGTTAGCTATTAGAGTAATAAATATTATGTGCTTACACTTTACATAATATAGCGCGTGCTCTTTGAGGGGAATGATCAATGAATAAGGATGCGGTTAAAACGGAAGAAGACGTTAGGCGTTTCTTGTCCGATAAGACAGAATTCGAAAAGGAAGTTTTGGTCGCCACATTCAAGATTCCACGAGGAAAAGTTAGCACATACAAGAGAATAGCAGAGAAAGTTGGCAAACCACGTTCTTATCGGGCTGTAGCTAATGCTTTACACAAGAATCCGCTTCACCCTATTGTTCCTTGTCATCGTGTTGTCAGGTCTGACG
>CAZNJT010000025.1:0-4682 GCA_964573475.1 uncultured Candidatus Bathyarchaeia archaeon
GTTTTGAAATCTCTGGCATGTTGCATCTAGGAAATTTTATCATTTCTGGCTTCAAAATAAATGATTTCATAAGAGCTGGAATAAAATGTCAAGCTTATCTTGCAGATTGGCACAGTTTCATTAACAACAAGTTTGGCGGCGATTGGAACAAAATTCTAACAGCATCAAAATATTACGAAAAAGCATTCAAATTCTTCTGTCCTGGAGTAAAAATCGTCGTAGGCTCCGAACTATACCATAACAACGACGAGTACTGGAGAAACCTCATAAAATTCTCAAAACATCTAACCCTTAACAGAACTTTAAGATGCATGACAATAATGGGCAGAAGCGAAAACGAGAAACTAGACTTATCTCAATACTTCTATCCCTCCATGCAGGCAGTTGACGTAAAAGAAATAGGAGCCGACATACCACACGGCGGCTTGGACCAAAGAAAAGCCCACGTCCTAGCCAGAGAAATATTCCCAAAAATGGGCTGGGAAAAACCCGTCGCAGTTCACCATCACGTATTGATGGGCATAGCCGAACCAATCAAACTTGAAACAAAAGATAAACTAGAACAAGTTATCGCAAGCAAAATGAGCAAGTCAAAACCATGGACCGCAATATTCATTCACGACACAGAGAAACAAGTAAAAGAAAAACTAAGAAAAGCATGGTGTCCCGAAAAACTAGTAGAAATGAATCCAATATTAGAAATAGTTAGATACGTAGTATTTCATGAAAACAAAACATTCAAAATAAACCGTCCAACAAAATTCGGCGGCCCAATCGAGTTCCAAAGCTACCAAGAACTGGAGAAAGCTTACACGCACGGCGACTTGCATCCGCAAGACCTCAAAAACGCGGTAGCAGAAGAACTGTCCAAAATCCTCGAGCCTATTCGAAGATATTTTGAAATCAATAGCGAAGCAAAAGAATGCCTAAATGCTATGAAAGAGGCTCAAATAACAAGGTAAACGCATTGTCAACGCATCTCCAAGAGAAAGAGGAAAAAATTCTGCGAGTTTTGGAATGCCTAGCTGAAGAATCAGCAAAAGGAACACCTATAATCGTGGAAGGCAAAAACGACATTGAAGCTTTAAGGGCTTTAGGTGTTGAAGGAAAAATAATATCTGCAAAGACTGGCGGAAAATCCATTCTCGACGTTATTTCTGAAGTGGAAAAATGCACGGCGAAAGAAGTCATCATGCTATTAGATTTTGACAGACGAGGAAAGGAATGGACAAAACGCTTAAAACAAAACTTAGAAAATGCAAAAACAAAAATTGACCTCACATTTTGGAGCAGGCTATTGGCGCTTGTAGGCACAGAAGTAAAAGACGTTGAAGGTTTAGCCACCTACATGGAAACCTTAAAGAGGAAGATTCACAATTCATAAAACTAATAGAGAGCAAAAGTAAATAATCTCGTGAATTGAGAGCACGATTCTCTCATCATGCGATTAAAGCTAACCATAACCATAACTAATCAATCGGAGGTGGACACTTACGGGTTCATCACAAACGTTTACCATAAAGTATGTTATGCACGCGAATTTCGAAATAGAAGGGGTAGTTGAAAAACCGGACGTTATAGGAGCAGTTTTCGGCCAAACAGAAGGACTTTTTGGACCAGAACTCGACCTAAGGGAACTGCAAAAATCAGGCAGAATCGGAAGAATAGAAATTGAACTGCATTCAAAACAGGACAAAACAACAGGCACCATAACAATTCCAACAAGTTTAGACAGAGTTTCCACAGCCCTCATTGCTGCAAGCATAGAAAGCATAAACAGGGTTGGACCATGCGCCGCAAAGGTAACACTTGAAAAAATTGAAGATGTTAGAGAAGCCCGAAGGAAAGTGATAATTGACAGAGCCAAGGAGATTCTTCATAAATGGACAATTGAATCCATGCCATCAGTAGATGAAGTTTTCAAAGAGGTTGCAGAAACACTGAAAATTGCAAAAGTTGAAAAGTATGGTTCAGACGAATTGTCCGCTGGACCAGAAGTTACCGGTTCCAAGGAGATAATTGTTGTTGAGGGAAGGGCGGACGTAATAAACCTTATGCGATGTGGAATGCTCAACGTATTAGCCTTAGAAGGGGCAAAAGTTCCAGATACAATCAAGAAACTCTCCAAAGAAAAAGAGATAACAGCCTTTCTTGACGGGGATAGAGGTGGAGACCTAATCCTAAAGGAGCTTTTGCAAGTCACAGAAACAAAGTACATTGCTAGGGCACCTAGAGGAAAAGAAGTTGAAGAACTAAATTGCAAAGAAATATTTGAAGCCTTGGAAGCCAAAGTTCCAATGGAAGAGTCATCCAAACCGAAAAGGGAGAAACCGAAAATAGAGATTCCAAGCGAAATTGCTCAATTAATGAAAGGGTTGGAAGGTACTCTAGAGGCTGTTCTCCTAAATGAAAAGTTGGAGCAAATGGAGCGGTTGCCAGTGAGCCAACTAGCCGAGAAACTCCAACAAATGGAAGGAGTGGACACGGTTGTCTTTGATGGCATTATAACACAAAGAATTGTTGACGTGGCAAGCGAGAAAAACATCAAGAAAATAATCGCTTCGCGAATGTCAGAAGCGGTAAAACCATCATTAACAGTTCAACTAATGACATTCTCAGACCTACAACCATCGCAAGACTAATACTCGAAGTGCTGACTCTTATTCGATGTCTCTCTTCTTCCTAATCTTAGCACATGCATGTTCGTGCTTGGAGAGACCTGTAAATGAAGGACATAAAGCCAAGAGAGTTTTCAAAAGAGGGTGCTAGACGGTTTCTTATTTTAATGCAAAGCTTTCTTCAAGGAAAAAGAGGTAAAGATGGCACGTTAGAAGCAATAAAACGGCTTGAATGTATTCAAACAGACCCAATCAATATTGTACATCGTAATCAGCATCTTGTCCTTCATAATAGGGTTACAGACTACAAGTCTTCATACTTAGAAGAATTACTTTACAAAGATAGAAGCGTATTCGAGTATTGGTGCAATGAAAAATCTATAATCCCGATTGAAGATTTCCCCTACTTCCGTTATCGAATGCAAAATCCCTCAGAATTTCATTCTCCATTTTATGAACGCATCAAATCCAGAAGAAAAGAATTGAAAGACACAATTTCCTATGTTCTATCGGAAATAAAAAAACAGGGACCACTCTCAGCGCAAGAATTCGAGCAGAAGGGAAAGATCAAAAGCAAAGTAGCAACAAGCATTTTGAACCTTTTATGGGACTGTGGCGACCTTATGATTCATCACGTAGAAGGAAATAGACGCTATTATGATCTTGCAGAGCATGTGCTTCCACCAGATATAGACGTGAAAACCCCGAGCAAAGAAGAGTACGAACGATTTATGATCCATAAATACATGAGGGCTTATGGATTAATCGATACACGCGACTGGAGGTTTGGCTGGCTGCCATTAAAAGTCTTTCAAAGAAGAACCATAGTCAAAGAAATGGTTGAAGACGATAAACTATGTCCAGTCAAGATTGAAGGTGTCAAGCATTTATACTATGTCCTAAACGAGCATTTGAGTGTCCTTGAAAAATCTGATACATCAACAAGCGAGAAGGTTCATTTTGTTGCACCATTGGATAATCTTTTATGGAACCGCAGAATGATTTCTGAAATTTTCGACTTTAACTATGCTTGGGAAGTGTACAAGGTTCCAGAAAAGAGAATTTATGGCTATTATGTCATGCCAATTCTGTACGAAACACGCTTCATTGGAAGACTTGACCCAAAGCTTGACAGACAAAACAAGAAAATGATTATCAACTCTCTGGTTTTAGAAGAGAAAGACCTTGATGAAAGTTTCTTTAGTGAACTTGCTGTAACCCTGCGAAGTTTCCTCAAATTCCATGGCGTATCCCATGTTAGTATTGAGAAATCTCAACCAAAGGAATTAAAAAATGCGTTGATGCGTGAGTTAAGCTAAGTTTGATACGTTCTCTGTTCGATTGATTCAAGCTATATTAAAACGATGAGGAAGTAGAGCCTTCGAAAAAGTCTGTGAGCCTTCTAGTTTCTTTTTCCTCAACCTTCGAAGTCAACAATTGCTCTTCAGTTATGCCAAAACTTTCGAGGATTCTGGCTGCAGCTGGCACAACTTGCTTTGACACGTAATATTCTATGTCAACTTCGTCGTATGAAGCAAACGCATAGGGCTTTACTCTCTCGTAAAGGCGCCCTGTGCCAATCACTGCCACATAGCCTATTTTGTCGCCTACTGCAAGCTTCCAGCCCTTCTCCATCAGCATTTTTGCAGCCTCCACATGAGAAGCCTTAATCTCATACTCCTCAACAGGCTTAGTCAGCGTCTTCCAAATTATAAGGTCACGGTAGGGAACACGCCTTTGCCGCAGTTCATAGATGAATTGTTGCACGAATTGGGTAGCCTTTTTTGGAGATTGTTCTTTTAAGATGGTTTCTAAGACTTTTCCTTGCACTTTTTTGGCTACAACTGCCCAGTCTCCACGGATAACCTCTAATCCAACGATGTCAAGCTGCCCGTCTGGCAAAAGTCCGGCATAGCGTTTTTTGGCTTCTGTGAAGAAGATTCGCACATAAACCTTGTCTGGCTTAATTTCTAATCCTAGTTTTTCTTCGATTTCTTTTGAGAGTTTTTCAATTTTTTCTGGTTCATGTTTTAGGAATATGCTGTCCGTATCGCCATAAACAAC
>CAZNJT010000025.1:4782-18649 GCA_964573475.1 uncultured Candidatus Bathyarchaeia archaeon
CAATTTTTTCTGGTTCATGTTTTAGGAATATGCTGTCCGTATCGCCATAAACAACTTTTAACCCGGATTCTTCAGCCATTTTTATTGCATTGAGTATTATGTATCTTCCCCAGGCTGTGGCTGCTTCGGCTACCGGTTTTATGTACCATCTTGCTCCTATCCACCCAGCATAGCCGTAAGAAGCATTGGTTATCACCTTTACAGCCTTTTGACGGGCATCTAAAACGCGATACTCCACGCTTTCTGGAGAAATCTTTTTCATTTTTGAACGAATTTCTTCACGCACATTAATGAGGTAAGATAAAACCTCCTTATAGAAGCCTGCAGGTTCTTTTCGGAATCTATGTTTAACTTCTGGGGTTTCGTAAACTCCGCATGGAGGTATAGGTTCTTTTGACGGTACGTAAGTGTCTGGAGATAGGTTGTAAGTTATCATAATGTTGGGATACATAGACTTAAAATCTAAGACTGCGATGTTTTCGTGTAGTCCCGGTTCTGGTTTCAGCACTATAGCGCCTACATATGGTCTGTAGGGCTGTTCAATTCTTTTAGGCACTAGTTCACCTATTTTTTGGGCATGTTTTATTAGGAACCATTCAACTCTAAAGCCCACGGCAGCAGTGCCAACGTGGTCTAGTGGTAAGCCTACAAGGTTTGAGAGTTGCATGGCGAAATCTAAAATGGCTTCAGCTATTCCCATGACGCAATGTGTATTTTCCATAGAAAACTTTTTCAGAATTTCGCGTTTTTCTTTGTCATCCCAATAATCCGCAAAGTCTACATCCTCAATTAACGTGCGGTTTTCAATTTTCATCACGCCCAAATAATCTGCCAGATTCTCCAAAGTCTTAACCTTGACTTCTGGAAACTCGCCAGCGAAATCGAAGAGGTCTATGTTGGTTCTTCCAGTTATTGAAACGTGGCCATAGACGCTTGTGTGGGGTTCGGTTCCAGCTTTGTCAACGTGCAATCGTAATCCGAGCTTCTTGCATCTTTCGTTGAGGTATTGCCAGTCTTGTCCGTTTACGCCGTAGCCAACAATGATGTCTGGGTCCAATTTTCGCACATAGTTTATGAAGGCTTCTAATACGGGCTTGTCGTTTTTGTCGTCCGCCAAGAACTGTTTTTCTTCGCCACGATTAGTTGCGACCGAGATTATGATTACTGGGTTTCTGTCGGGTTTGGGTGAGCCCTCTTTGCTGTAGCATATTGTTGAAAAGCCCAAAATTTTCAGTTGTGGCGCTTCAGCCTTTTCAAGAAGTTTTGGATAGGATTTCGCCGTGTAAACTTTGTCAACTTGAACGTTCATAGTGTTTTCTTCTTCAGTTACTTCTATTTCGTGCCACCCGCACGGAACAACATTGTTGTCGATTAGATAGCGCATGGAATATCGAATGTCATCTTCGAGGCAATCTTTTACTCCTTCGAGCTTTCGAAAAGTCTTCGCATATTTCTGTATCACATCCGGATCCTTACAGTAAACTTTTAGGGCTTTTACTGATTTTCCGAAAAATTTGCGTTCAACAACTTCAAGCTTCACAATGAAAGGATTTTGCTCTTTCCTTATCTCTTCAATAACCTTCGCTGGATCTGCACCTTCTTCAACTACAGCATAAAAGTAATCAACAAAGTTTCTGTCAATAACGAGCACTCTCTTTCCAGAATCGTCAATGCCCCAAAGCCAAACTTCAGGGATATCATTCTTAACCTCATAGTTCACGTCTAAAAGCCAAAATGTAATTTTCATGGCTTATCGCCTTCAACAATGAATAGTGAAGAACAGCCACTTTTAACATTTTTTAATAAGTGAAAGTTGATTATTGAGTGTTATAATGCTAGTGAAAGAGGCTAATGATTTTGAAAATCTTGGGAATGAATCTGAAGAAGGGCTTTGTGAAGGTTATTCCAGAAAATTTCGATGATTTATGGCATTTGTACAATGTAATTTACAAAAATGATGAGGTTTTCGCTTATACATCGCGGGAAATAAAGCCTGATGAAGGAGGATATGCGAGACCTAAACGTGGAGAAAGAGTCTCAGTTTTTCTAGGAATAACGGTTGAAAATGTTACTTGGGACAAGCTTTTAGGCAGGCTTAGACTTCATGGAACCATTTGTGAAGCGCCAGAAAATGTTCCCACTGGTGCGCATCACACGCTCAACATCGCCTTAAACACACCAGCAACAATCGTAAAAAAGAAGTGGGCTAAACATCACATTGAAAGGCTAGAAAGAGCGAGCAAAGCGTCTGAAAAACCCATAATAATAGTTTCTATAGACGATGAGGGCTATGCAATAGCTATAACAGCCCAATACGGCGTCGAAGTGAAAGTGGAAGAGAGCATAAAGCTTCCAGGAAAGCTAGAAGCAGAAAAAAGAACCGGAGCCATAAAAGAATACTTCCAAAAAACATTGAGCACCTTGCGTCAAATCTGGATGGCAGCGCACAGGCCTATAGTAATTATTGGCGTAGGCTTTGTAAAAGGGGATTTTGCAAAATTCCTAGAAAGCGAAGCCACGGATGTTGCCAAATCCGTTGTGGACGTGAAAGGCGTTAACAACGGCGGTGTAGCTGGAATTTATGAAGCATTGCGTTCCGGTGTATTGCTAAAAGCCATGAAGCATCAACGTATTGTTGAAGAAGCAGAAATTATAGAGGAAGTTTTGAAAAGGCTTGGAAAAGGTGAACCCAACGTTACTTATGGAATGGAGGAAGTTGAAAGGGCAACGCAATTAGGCGCTGTTGAAAAGCTTGTTTTGGCGGACACGACATTACGGGAAACTTCAGATGAAAAGCGATTGCTTCTTGAAAACTTGATGAAGAGTGTGGAGCAAAAGGGCGGAAACATAATTGTCGTGAGCACAGAACACGAAGCTGGTGAAAAACTAATAGCTTTGGGAGGAATAGCCGCCCTATTACGCTTTGCATTATACTAGTCTAGACAGTTTTTAAACGTCTGCGAACCGCTGGATTCTGATCTGCAAGTCTTTTCAAGGCCATTTCAAAGTTTTCGCTGCTTGAAAGTTCTTTTTCTATGAAAACCCCTGTTCTGCCAACTTCATCCCTTCTTAAGAGGGCGTGGACACGATCTAAAACTGTTTCTACAGAGATTCCAAGCAGTTTAGCAACTTGATCCTCACATCCAACAATTGTGCTTTCCCTATGTCCCTTTTCTGTGGGTTCAATCAGCATTAACCGCTTATCCACTCCACAAACTCGCAAGCCTTCCCTCAAATTTTCAAGGATGACTTCGCCGCCAAACTTGTAGAATTCCCTTTCCACTTTACGCATTTTCATTAATGGAAATGAAACGCTTGCATTCTCGTCTATCTCGATGTACGCCTTCATGGCGTATGTCGGCGTAGCCTGCACAACTAGTCGCCTATTAACTGGTATGCCAGCCTTTTCTAAGGCTATTTCCACAAGAAATGAAGACGGCTGAGAGGGTATGAAAACGTCTATGTCGCTTTTCCGGTTTACATCTCCTCTCGCAATGCTACCGTGCACTATGGCTTCTAAGTGAAAATTTTCTAAACCCTCCATTATCCCTATGGTTTTCTGTCTAAATCCTTTAAGTAAATTCCAGCGTTCAACATCATAACCTACTTCCCGATACTCCAAACGCCTCTCAGGTTTTTTAGTCATCACATTGCCTCTTTCAAAAGACTATTGTATTTGGGTTTATTTTAGTAGTTCCAGAAACAGGTTAAAGATGTGAAACTTTCATGAATGCTAATACCGCTGTATGCACTGTTTGCAAGCGCAGAGAAGCCTTCTTCTTTAGACCTTACTCTGGCGAAAAGCTATGCAGAAAATGTTTCGCCGAGTCTATTGAGGAAAAGGTTAGGGGAACCATTGCTAAATATGGAATGTTTGAGTTTGATGATAAGATAGCTGTGGCTGTTTCAGGCGGAAAAGACAGCGTCAGCCTACTACATATTTTAGCTAAAATAGAGCGGGATTACCCCAAAGCCTCGCTTATGGCGATTACAGTTGATGAGGGGATTAGGGGGTACCGGGATGAAGCCCTAAAAATAGCGGCTGAAAACTGCAAAAAACTCGGCATAGAACATCATATGGTTTCTTTCAAAGAACTCTACGGCTATAGGCTTGACGAAATTGTTAAGAGTCTAAAACAGAAAGGCGACAGTGGATTGACGCCATGCGCATACTGCGGAGTCCTGAGAAGAAGAGCATTAAACATAGCCGCTAGAAGCCTCAAAGCAGACAAACTTGCGACAGCCCACACACTCGACGACGAGACACAAACAATCCTCTTGAACATTTTTCATGGTGATGTTTTGCGTATAGCAAGGGAAAAACCAGTCACAAACGAAGCGCATCCAAAACTTGTGCAAAAAGTGAAACCTTTCTGCGAAATTCCGGAAAAAGAAACCGCCTTATATGCTTACGTTAGGAAAACAAAGTTTCAAAGTATGCCATGCCCATATGCTTCTGGAGCTCTAAGAAACGATGTTCGTCTAATGCTTAACAGAATGGAAGAAAAGCATGCTGGAATAAAATTCACAATTTTCAAATCAATAGAGAGGATAAGACCTGCTTTAGAAGACGTTGCCAGCAAAGAAGGATTGAGGGAATGCAGTAAGTGTGGAGAACCAACTACCGAGAAAATATGCAGAACGTGTCAAATGCTTAGGCAAGTAGGCTGATGCAACCGATATTCTAATAAAGAAATAGTTTTAACAGAGAATTGCATGAATGATTTAGTTGCGATTTTGGCTTCAGTTACGGTGGTAAGCCTAATATCCTTTGTTGGTGTAATTTTCATAGGTTTAAAAGAGAGTTTGTTAAGACGGGTAGTGATGGTGTTTGTTGGTTTTGCCTCAGGCACCCTCTTAGGCGGGGCATTTTTTGATTTATTGCCAGAGGCTGTAAATATGATAAATCCACCAATAACAATATTTTATTTCGTTACCCTAGGTATTATTGTCTTCTTTTGTATAGAAAAGTTTCTTTATTGGCGACATTGCCATGAAGAGGAATGCAAAGTTCACACGTTTGCATATATCAGTTTAGTTGGAGATGGGGTTCACAACTTTATTGATGGAATGATAATAGCCGCCACATTTGTGTTCAGCTTCGAATTAGGTTTTATTACAACGCTCGCCGTTATTTCTCATGAAATCCCTCAAGAGATAGGCGACTTCGGAGTTTTGATTTACGGCGGTTTAAGTAAAAGAAAAGCATTAACTTACAACTTTATTTCAGCCTTGACCGCAATCTTGGGCGCAATAGTCACTTATTATGTGGTTTTTCTTCGGAGCAACTACGCCTTACTGGTTCCGTTTGCAGCTGGAGGCTTCATTTATATTGCGGCAACAGACCTTATGCCCGAGCTTCATAAAAAATCTCACGCAGGCGAATCAATTATTCAGCTTCTATCCATTCTATTTGGACTAGGATTAATGGCTTACCTTACAAGTCTCATACACGGTTAGCACCTTATCTTTTTGCTGAAGCGTCACTTTTTAACTTACGCAATGTTTTCGATGCTTCATAGGCGTTTTCGGCTGAAGCCAACCTTTTAGCTTTGCTTAGATCAACTTTAAAACCGCAGTATGGGCACGTTCTTGTTTTCTGTTCAACTCTAGCCAGTAAAAGCCCACCACACTTCCTACAGACAACTATCAGGAAAGACATAAGGCTTGCCACCATCCGAAAACCTTTTCCACGCTCTACTAAATAACGCTTAATGCAAGAGGAGAATAAATGAGCAGCGAAGAAAAGGCACAGACAAAACCACCATCAGAATTGGTAGAGTTGGCTATACGATATTTTAAGAAAGAAGGCTACAAAGTAGAGCGAGAAACGACAACCCTTGAAGGTTTTACTGGAATTTCAAGGAAATTCGATTTAATAGTTCAGAAGGGACGCTTGGTGCAAGGAGTTTGGATAAGGGACTGGAATAGAACCATAGGCGTGAACGTTGTAATAAGTCTTGACAAGGCTTCTGAGGATGTAGGCCTATCAAATCCTATATTGATAGGTGAAAAGTTCAGTGACCATGCGAAGGCTTATGCAAACAGAAGGAAAATAATGTTGCTAACGAAACGGCAAACGACTCTCAGTCTAAGGTGAAGAGATTAAATTTTTAGAAACTCCCCTAGCAAACCTTCACTTTCTAACTTGCCCAACCAGTCCACAACACCCACATGACATCCTTTATGTCCGCCTAGAACATCCAAAATTTCGCTAATAACTTCTTCCACGCTTTTACCAGTAACGTCTAACTCGCAGACTTTTTCCTTTCCATGAACGTTTAAGGCGTCAACCAAGCAAACGTCCAAAATCTCAGAAGCCAAATTCTCCCATAACTTGCGACCAGAAAAACCACAATGCTCCATAAACTTCCGCAGTTCAACAGGGTCACGTCTTAAAACAAAAACGTATGTTACAAATTTCTTGGGGACAACGCTAACAGCGTAATGGCCGTCAATAACAATATCATTTTGATTGCAACCTCCAATGATTTCTCGGATTTTACGCCGCATTCGATTTTCATCAACAATCATAGAGTCTCGCTCCTCGTCTTTACCAGAAATAAGATTTTCACGCACAGCCAACTCGGTTAAATTCACATATAAAGCGTCTAGTTTGGAAGCAAGCAAGCGAGCAACCGAGGTTTTTCCAACGCAAGGTGTTCCCGTCACTAAAATAACACGCCTAGACATAACTCAACCATCCATCCTAATACATAGGTAAACATGCACCAAAATTCTTATTGCACACCTCTACGCATTAAATTTTGGGCTGGCGAGTTGGTGTGTGGCTTTCGAGCCTCACAAAAGAGGCTTGAGGAAACTCCGCCCACATGTAGAATTGCAACGTCCGCAAGGGCGTAAGGCGAGAGCCTTGGCTCCGGAGCAGAAACGAAACATCCATCCGGCAAGTGCCTATGATGCATACTAAGTTGTTGAGAATGCTGGATGCGAAACGGTGAAACGGCCGTCCTGCAAGTGGAAAGGGCAAACAGACGCTGATGAAGAATCTACCTAAGGCGCGGGTAGCCCGATTAGTCGAATGCCACATTTGAACAGAAGGCGGGTTACAACCAACACGCCAGCCTTTTCACTGAACCCGCCCCCTCTACAAAATGGAACGCTAATAGGCTTTATGATGCACTGCAAAAAAGCAGGATTCAGCGACGCAACCACCAAAACCAAATTCAAGATTCTGCAAGTAATGAACAAATGCAACGTAAACCTATCAGACCCCGAAGCAGTAAAGCTATTCATCGCAACACGCCAATCATGGAGCAACGGACACAGACAAATCGCAGTTTACGCATACGACGAATACGCAAAGATGCAAAACATACAATGGACACCACCATTCTACCACAACAAACAAACACTACCGTTTGTCCCAACAGAAAAAGAAATAGACGTATTAGTCTCTGGAACAAGCAAGAAACTAGCCACAACACTCCTAGCACTAAAAGAAACAGGTTTCAGAATAGGTGAACTATGGCAATGCAAATGGACAGACATAGACGAAGAAAAAAGCACCATTAAATGCCGAGCCGAAAAACATGGCAACCCACGAGAAATCAGAATCTCAAACAGATTAATGAATATGCTTCAAGCATTGCCGAAAACCAACGACTACATATTCGGCAACACAAGCTTAGACAGCCACCGATGGAGATTTGACCGACAAAAAACAGCACTAGCCAAGAAATTACAGAACCCACGCCTTAAACAAATACACTTTCACACATTCAGACACTACTTCGCAACAAAGCTATTCAACGAAACCAAGAGCATACCACTTGTCAAAGAGAAACTAGGACACAGAAACATAAACTCAACGATGGTTTACACCCATATCGTAGAATTTGACGAAGAAAGCCAAAACTACCACCACGCAGTAGCCAAAGACGACAAAGAAGCAGGAGAACTAATAGACAACGGATGGCAATATGTCCTCACGACACCACAAAACATAATGATGTTCAGACAACGCAAATAACCCTCATTTTTCTTTTTTACTCTTAATCTCAATTACTTCAAGCCATATATGTCGCACTTGCATCACGCTAGTCTCCCAACCCTCACCACTACACACAGGCTAGCGCATGCTAAGCATATATAAAGGAGGGGTTAATTCTAGAATGCTATCAAGTAATGATGAAATGAACATAAAACAGAAATTAACTACGATCGCGACAGCTCTCAGAGGGATAAGCTCAAGAATTTACTATCATTTTTCTTGCTTTCAAGGGCATTGTCCAACTTCAGATGAAATAGAAAACAGCGAGATAAAGAGTTTGGCAAGTAGACTCAAAGCAAGCTCATATAAAGAGACCTTGACAAACATATTAGAATGGCAAGAAGGAAACATACAATTCTGGACTGAAAGACATCCCATCTTAACTCTTTTGGAGTTCATTTACGGCAGAATATCGCTAGCATTTGTATTATTAACATTTGTCGGTCCTCTTATCATCATTGGCATTCTTGTAGAGCTAAATATTCAGACGATATTGCTTATGTGGCTTATTCAGATAGTGATATGGTTTATTCAGAGTCTATGGTGGTTATTTGCGACATTAGCAATTATTAGCATAACAATACTTGCAACAATGATACTTATTCTTCACTCCAATAGGAAATTTCCATGGAAGAAAATCCCAAGAGGTCTGAAGAACATAGTCTGGCCAAGTATTTCGATGGATTTCCTTCTAGAGAATAAGCTTGGCGTATGCAGAGATTATGCGAAACTGACAGCTTGTTTGCTCTTAAATATCTATCCAAATGCTGAGATCTTTTTTGCTAAGGCTCCAAACCACGTAGCAACAGGAATCAATATTGAGAATAGGTTATACATGCTAGATCAACGTTTACCTATATTGACAAAAGACAAGTGGAATGACTACAGAAAGCCCAAAAAATCAGATAGGATAGAAAAATTTGACCCTATCAAAAAGATCCTGCAGACTGACAAGAGGACTTTTCTGCAGACAAAGGATAAATCTGAGCTAAACACCCGAAATTTAGCCAAGAGAATGACTGAACTCCTGAACATAAAAGAACAACAAGATGACAAAACAAATTCACTTCAGAAACCAATACGAATACCATGGAAAAATGGCGCTATTCTCTATGAAGAAAATGAAATGGTTGATTATTCTCTTGCAAGATGGCTTGAAACCAAAATTTCGAGAGAACTGATAAGAATAAACCAAATAACAAGAATTGAGAAAGAAAAAGATGACCTAACGTTTCTAATTCACTTTAGTCAGAATAAATGATGGTAGCACAGGCTTACGTATGCAAAACTGCCAAAGACCTCAACGAAGCCTCGCAACCCATAGAACACGGATTCGAATACATTACAGAAATAGACGGACTAAAACTATTCAGAAAACGAAAATAAACCTCTTTTTTCTTTAACCATTAAAAACCACTTTCTTAGACCTATCACTCCAAAAAAGACGAATCAAGCACGCGCGAATCCATTCTGGTAAAAGATGTTGAGAGAGGGGATAAAGTTTTATCTCAAACCCAAACTTTCCAACTTTGTTTTCTTCTCTTTCTTTCTCTCTCTTTCACAACTGCACCACTCGTATAACACATGTAGCGTGTATATCACACAAAAACAAAAAGTCTGAAAAGTCAACGGCTGATATTAGCTGAAAGTCTTTGTTGGTTTGCTAACTTGACGTCGCCATTTCTCTCAAGAACTTCACTGTTTTTTCAGCATACGATAACAACTGATCATAAGTGATCACTTCGACTGATGGGTTAAGCCGCTCTTTTGTTCTAATTTTTTTGAGGCAACTCGGTTCTATATTATAACCAGCTATGAGCAAACATTTAGGGTTATCGAAATTCAGCCCTTTTCTTCTCAAGTAATCTTTTTCCTCTCTCGCGAAGTTAAGATACTTTTCAATTTGATTCCACGTGTCATTGAAAATCGAGTTGAACTCTCCATCTTGACGAAATAGTTCAAGAAATGGTTGCTTAATTTCAATTACATCGCTCAATCCATCCCGAGCTCTAATACCAATGAAATCAGGGATGTTTTCATCGTCAAATCTTCTTTGGTCCAGAATAGATTCGAATTGAGCTCCAAGAACCCAGGGATTTTTCAGTATAAGCTCCTGATATCTCGATTCTGTTGTTTCTCGTTTCTTTATCAAGTTTTTCAACTGCAATATTGGGTCTTCCAAAATAGCCGGACTCGCCACTTGTTTTGGAGAGTTTATGAATTCGAGAAAGCGTTGGTCTTCCCAATCATTTTCTAGGTCTCCGTAGGATAGAGCATTTATTTTGTTTAGAAAGTAGTCTTTTTCAACACTATTACTAATTTGTCTCGCAAGGGCCGTAGCACGCATGAACACTACATTGCCACCTTGAACTAGCGAGTAAAGCTGTTCACTCACCCCACGGCCATTATAGACAATCCAACAAATGTTACCTTCGGGAAGAAGCGACATGGCTTTTAAGATATTCGTTTTGCTTGGAAGTCCTAAGAAACACTTTATCCAAAACACTTTTCCACTCTTTGAGACCTCCGCATCAAAGAACTCGTTCACAAAAACAGTTTTAACAGGCTGATTTCTGTCGACTTCGTAACCGAGCCTTTCAAAAATTTCGCAAACGACCCGTGTGAAGGCAATCCGTAGTTTATTTCTTCCATTGGCTGAATCTTTTCCCCTTTCTCTCATTGGTTGGTATTTTTCTAGATCCTTAAGTGCTTTTCTGACTAATTCGGCTGGAATGCGAAATTTATTTTCCATAAGGCGAACAACTTCCAAAAGTCTGATGGCAATGCCTTTTTCGTCTCTTCCAATAATAGTCTCTAGATAGTCTGAGAGCGAAGGAATCAAGTGTGTAATTTTGTGAAGTTGACCCATGTAAAATGGAACTATTAATATGTTCTTTTGCTCCGCAATTTCTATTTCTTTCTTAATCAAGGACACTTTCGGGCTTACGATTCCTAACAATAATGCAAGAACATCACATTTCTCCAAATCAGCCTTCTTGGTCGAATCAAAATCCTCTATTTTCCCACAATCTGAAAGAATAACTTTAAACAAGCCCAATGATTGCAGGCAATTAGTGACTACGCTTACAAAATTGCTGTCAAGTAAGTCGTATTCCAAATAGACAGTTAAGGTCTTGCTCAATTTAACCCATTAGGAATATGTTGACAACAGACTTATAAAAATGACTTAATTTCAAAACTCTCCAATTTTTCCCATTAGCTTGCGTTTTTGTTAGCCGTTTTGTTAAATCTTTTGATAAACTTGCGATATTCTAAAAAGGTCTTAATGTCGTCGTTTTGTAGACAAAAGCAGAAAATAATTCCTGGGATGGTTTACCGCTTTTTTTAGACATTCTTAGTGTAGAAGACTTCTTTATACACTGCATAGCAAACAATTTCCCTAAACCTTCATTCTTCGACTCAACCCAAACCCAATGTGCGTTTAATCAAGCTTTGAAACATTTATATTTGCGTTTCCAACTCGTTATTGTATGAAAGCACAAAAATCTAAGTCTAAGCCTATCAAAAGCCTTGGCATATCTGCGTTTCTGGAATTCATGAAACAGCTAAATTTTGTGGAGTCTTTTACGTAATCTTTACTGGCTTGCTAAGCAAATTGTGAAATATATTCAATGGTTTTGAGAAAACTGGCTGATTTTCTACACACTGAATATACTATTGGTAGTGTTTACGAATCTGAATATCTTCCTATACCAGAGACAATTCCAACAGGAACGCTGTTTACTCCTGCGTGGTTTAGTCCTGATTTCATTTTCGTATTTGGACATTTATATCATTACTTGAAAAATGATCTGGGTAAAGCACTAATCCTACAAGTTCAAGCTGAAAAGAAGCAAAAAATACAACGCTTTGAGACTACTATTGACATGAAGGGCAACCGCATCTGGTAAATTGACGTTGTAGGCTAAGGTTTGGGGTAAAGCTTTATCCCAAACACACACCACTTCACTCTCTCCTACTCTCTAACTAACTCTCACTCAGCAAAAAACAAAAGTGAAAAACCCAAACAAACGGGAACGTGAGGCTTTCGCCTCACAACATGCCCACGTTCCGCACAAAGCCGAACCGCAAAACCGCACAAAAATCACTATCTACTTCTTACGAACCTTAAAAACAGCTCGAGAACAAGAACTTCCCTCTACAACACGCAAACCAGAAAGCAAACTCAAAACGTCATCACAAGAATCAACAAACTCACACGGCAAACCATCAAAAGGACATAACTTAACATCAGCCAATAAAATCACGTCTCATCCAACATTTTAAGAGATGACTTCCAACGATAAAACAAAGCCCAATAATACCGGCTTGCTTCTTCACTAGGAATGTCAATATTTCTTTCAGCGAGATACCGCTCAATAAAAAGATTCAATTCAATAATGTCTTTACACTTAATAACAGCGTCAAACTCTAACATGGTTAATACGCACCATTAAATCATTCTCCATAGCTACCGCTACCATAATACTCCGCTTTTACATACTCTCTACGTTCACGTGCAACCCAAACCACCACACCATCCTCCATCAAATCCTCAAGAGAATCACGTTCAAAATACGGCAAATTCCTATCCGTACCAAAACTCTTACTACCATGATAATCAAGCGGTTTTAACTCATATTGACAAATTTTACAAATATGCTTACGCTTCTCAACCGTAACCTTCAACCTGCGATAACTACAAACACCAAACCACGTACACGCATGAGGACGCTTAACATTAGTCCTAATAGTCGAATGATTCAACTGATACCAAGCAGTGCCAAAAATCGTCTTACGCTCACCCATAACCTTCACAATATACCCATCCTTCTCAAATCCTCTCACTTCCCTACCATTGAAACCACTACAACTACGGCAATCTCCGCGCTCGTGATTACAATTCCGACATCCATATCCACCCTTGATAACGCCCAAGACGTGAAAATGGGGACTCCAATACCAGAGACGCACATCATTAAAACGAAAACCGTGAAAAATCAGACATACATCAATCACACCGCTCTTAGGTGAGATGAATGTTGTTTCGGTGCCGTCTAACATTTCTGCGCCACTAAGCAAACGGCAATAGTGCGCACTATACTACAGACAGAAAGCAAAGCCGATACATTAAAACAGAGACATGAACGGCAAACCAGACCCCTTTCACAATCTACCCTCTGCTTCAGCCGCTCTCACGAAGCCCAGAGTCAACAAGCCTAACACAAGCACCAGCCCCATCCAACACAAACCAACAAAAACATATCCGGTGCGACGAAGGAAGAAGTGGAAGCAGAAGTGATAATAAGTACTCTCTACACGATTTTGAGAATCCCATTGGCAGTGAGCTTGTGGGCAACCCTGCTTACACGATTCATAACTTTCTGGTTCAAATTACTCCTGGCGTATGGTGCTTTCCAATATGCTGAGTTAAAACTTCTCCTTAATCAAGGCGAAAACAAGATTGAACAGAAAACAGTTGTTTCAAATGCAACATGAACGAAGGAAGCATAAAAAAGAAAGGGACTTGCAGGATGTCGCCATCTCTGAATGTATGATAATCAACACATCAGGTTGAATTGCTTACACCGATGTCAACCATTCTTTGTGTTTCTCTACTTTTCCAGCTACTGCGTTTGCATAATGTTCAGCTATACGCTTCGTTACAACTCCAGGATACTCTTTGCCCAAAGGCAAGCCATCTATGCTGGTTATTGGCGTGATCTCCCAACCAGTTCCACACAAGAAAGCCTCATCAGAAGCATAAAGCTCAACACGAGTAATATCCCTCACCTCGGCTGGAATGCCTAAATCCTCTGGTATCGTTTTAAGAAGTGTTTCTCTTGTGACACT
>CAZNJT010000026.1:0-15260 GCA_964573475.1 uncultured Candidatus Bathyarchaeia archaeon
TCAGCTTTCAGCACTACAATAGTTAAGGTGAGCTAGATAAAATTTCTTTTCCGCCATCTACTGCGGTTTCTTTTCCGATTTAAACAGTTTCTTCTCATGCATAGGTTTTGGTTTAAAACTGCCATGATAAACTGGCATAGAAACCCTCTGTCGCTCCAAATTTTTAATCCGAGCATAAAGCTTTGAAACCTTAGTCTTCGACGGCGTTTTAGGCTTTGGAATGCGAACGCGAACTGGGGTAAAAGGCTTCTTGATTTGGCTCTTGGCGGTTTTTCTCTTAAAACTTCTCGCTTGCACTTCTTTCACTTTTTTGAAAACCACGTAGCCTTCCTTCAAATTCACTTCCTGCACATTCCATCCAGCATCCATCCAAGCCTTAGCATGCACATTAGTCGGCGTGTTACTCCACCATTTTTCAGTCTTGTACGCACTCATTGGCAAATTATCGCCTATAATACCGTCCATCCTTGCAAAACTAAGCTTAACAACATTCGTAAATGAAGACCTGAACTTCAGATAACCAGTAAGCCCACCATACTTAGAAACAGATTTTGGCGAAACCGTCCTTCTTGCACAGTTAAGACATAACAACCTAGTAGGGTCGCCTGTCGCAACGTCTGGAACCATGCAATCTCTGCAATACATTCGCCCACATCTTTGGCAACGTCTAAGATAACTATATGAAAGAACCCTACCGCAAATTCCACATTCATCTTTAAACGGCATCTAAACCACTAGCAATTACAAACCAACAGCTAACATTATTGTAAACTCAAACTTTCGATATAAACTTCACTAGCGTTTAACCAATACTTGGATTTCACAATAAAACTTATAAACAACAATCTCTGTGCTCAAATCATGTGTTCAATGTTTTTCAGCGAATACTTACACGAGAAAGCAGAAGAGTCTAGACACAATGAGACCGTTGGATATTTAATAACCGTAATAGGATCAATATTCTTTGTAGGAGGATTACTCGAAACCGTAGTAACTGTAGAAAATCCAGAATGGTTTCTAATAATTCCCTATCATTTGACGCCACATCCATACAGCCTTTTAGGCCTATCTTTAACATCCATCGGTCTCGTTTTACTTTGTTTAGGACTAGCCCTAAGCATCCATTATGCAAGGGAGAGAGGATGGTACATGAAGGAAATACAAAAAGCGCATTCAACAGAAGAGCAAAAACTAAAAACTGAAAAGAAAAAGTTTGATTGACATAGTTAAAAAAGAAGGAAAATTCACGCTTTAAGAACAAATTTAGCCTTTTACCACGGCTAAGGGAACAACTCTTGCAACTTTTGTGGCTATTCCAACCTTATCGCTTACATCTACAACCATATCCACATTTTTGTAGGCGGGATCCGCCTCTTCAGCTAAAACTGTCGAGCTTGCAGACCTAACGACGATTCCCCGTTGTTCCAAAGCCTTTTTCACGTCTCCACCCCAAAACCTTCTTTTGGCAGCAGTCCTACTTAACATTCTACCAGCGCCATGAGCCGTAGAACCGAAACTTAATTGCATGGCTTTTTCTGTGCCTACCAGAAGCCAAGAGCTTGTTCCCATGCTTCCTGGTATAAGAACTGGCTGTCCTGCAGAACTATAGTCTGCTGGTATTTCTGGACTTCCAGGCGGAAAAGCGCGTGTTGCACCTTTTCTGTGAACCCAGACCTTCTTTTGTTCCCCGTTGACTTTGTGGTTTTCTATTTTTGCGATGTTATGGGCTACATCATAAACAAGTTTTAGCCCAAACCTCTCCGGGTCTTCCTTAAAAACTTGCTGAAAGCTCTGTCTAATCCAGTGCATTATCGCTTGACGGTTTGCAAAGGCATAATTAACGGCGCACGCCATTGCCTGATAATAGTCTTCTGCTTCATTACTGTTTCCGGGTGCACATGCAAGTTCTCGATCTGGCAACGTTATTTTATATTTGTGCACGGCTTTTTCCATAACCCGCAAATAATCTGAGCATGTTTGGTGGCCAAAGCCTCGAGAACCACAATGAATCATAACCGTAACTTGCCCTTCATGTTCGATTCCAAAGATTTTAGCAGTTTTAGCGTCGCAAATTTTGTCCACTTTTTGGATTTCTAAGAAATGGTTTCCTGAACCCAATGTGCCAACTTGCGTCAATCCTCTATTTTTCGCTGTTGTTGAAACTTTGTCTGGATCGGCGTTTTTCATGCATCCACGTTCTTCGCAGTGTTCAGCATCTTCAGACCAGCCTAGTCCTTGATCGATAACCCATTGAACACCCTCTACGACAAGCCTATCTAGGTCGTGGACTGTCACTTTCAAGTCCTTCCGACGGCTTCCAAGTCCGCTTGGAACATTATCAAAAATCACGCTCGCAAGTTCTGCAAGCTTTGGTCGTATGTCTTGCTCTGAAAGATTTGTCGTTAATAAACGGACTCCACAGTTTATGTCGTAGCCCACCCCTCCCGGGCTAATTACGCCTTCATCATAGTCCATTGCGGCTACACCGCCTATAGGAAAACCATAACCTTCATGTCCATCTGGCAATGTTATGGAGTGCTTGTAAATGCCTGGTAAATGGGAAACATTTACACACTGCCACAATGTTCTATCTGTTTGCATTTTCTCTAACAAGTCTCTATTAGCAAAAACTACGCCTGGAACCCGCATGCCCGGCTTATATTTTGGAATGCGCCAAGTGTAATCATCTATTTTTTCAAGTGGAATTTTTTCTGTAGAAGGACGACCTTCTCCCTCTTCCATTTTTTCACCTATTACACAAAGGAAAAGAGCGGAATATAAATGATTTTGGCGTTTACACCAAAATAAAACTATGTTGGAATTTCTTTGAATTTTTCAACAAAATCAATAAAACCCCGCACACTTTCATTAAGTACAGTCTCGCTCAAAACTGGATGCGCCTTAATGTATTCTTTTGCCTTCTGGACAGCCACATCACTTTCTATTATTCTCTTACTTATTGCTTCCAAGCTTTCTTTATTTTCTATTCCTTGCCTTGTGATTTTTGCCCAAAGCTTAAGCTGCTGTGCATAGGTTTGGAGCTTTTCCACAGCGTTGTAGGCTTTACCAAAGTGGCTGTAATACAAAACCTTAGGTTTTAGGCTGATTAGCTTATCTAAAGAAGCTAATGCAACATCCAGACGGAAGAGCGATGGCGTTGTTGGCACAATCACATCAATTTCGTTTAGATAAATGCCAGCAGCATCTCCGGGGAAAATTCCTTCGCTTAATGGTTCATAATAGCTTAAGTGGTGTGAAGCATGTCCGAGGGTCTCTACAACTTTTAGGGTAACGTCTTTTCCAATATCAAAAGTCATGCCATCCGTTGCCGCAATAATTCTTTCTTCAGGAACAGGTTCTGGTTTACCATACATTTCAGCTATGTTTCCCAAAACCTCCCTTGACTGTTGCCACAGTTTTTCTGGATTTGCGAGGTGAGGCGCGCCTCTTGGATGAACGATAACTTTGGCTTTAGGCAAATATTTTAACAATCTCCCAGCACCCCCGCCATGGTCTAGATGAATATGGGAAACAGCAACATAGACTACGTCTTCAGGCTTTACGTTTAGTTCCTTTAAGCAGAAAAGCAGATTGGGCACCGATGAGGTTGGACCTGTTTCAACCATTGCCACCTGCTTTCCCTTTAATATGTAGCTGGCGATAAAATTCTTAATTCCAGCAGTTTCAACATCAATCTGATATAGGTAGTTCTCAAGTTTTGTTATTTGCATTTTTACATCATACCATAGTTTTCAAATAGAATTTTAAAAGTCGTCATTAACTGCTTTAAATGTTTTCATCATGAAGATTTTAAGCTGGTTGGCTTACCTTTAATTGTGAACGTTTATGCTTATCAGAATCATCCGAAATTTGACGTCTGAGGAAATAGAAGAAAAAATCAGAAAATTTGAGAAAGAGTTCGGCATGAAATTTGAAAAATTTGAGGAACAATTCCTTAAGCAAAGGCTGGACGGCAAGCTTGCAAGAATCTATTTTGAATGGGCAGAACTTGTGGACAGCTATAAAGGCTACATTGAAGAGGGAACACTAGACTACACTGTTGAGGAAATCAAAGACTTTAAACCAGAACAAGCCGCTTTATTGACATCTAAGAGAATAGAATTGTTGTATAAACTTGCCGCTTTAAGGGTAGAGTCAATAAATGATTTAGCCAAGAAAGTAAGGCGAAATGTAAAAAATGTATATCAAGACTTGCAAGCATTGAACAAGTTTGGCTTTGTCAGGCTGAATAAGCGGAAGGGAAGAACCATTGTGCCAGAAACTCTTGTGAAAGAAATAACATTTCTAATCCGTTAGAAGCCATAGAAGATTAGGGTGAGGCCATTTTGTGTTTACGTGCGTGCAACAGCGCTAGACCGTTATCTAAATTCTAATTCTAAACTGGTTTATTTTTTAGAAACTCTAGAAAATTGGAAACCTTCGTAACCTAAGTAGATGAACATTAATAGATAGCAGTATTGATTATCAAATTTCTCCATGCAACACGCTCAGCAGACGCCCCAGCACCTTCTCACCGTCAGCGCGCAGGCCGTCATGCTCGTATTCGTTGGTGACCCATAGCTTGATCCCGCGAATGTTCTGCGCCGTTTCTTCCGAAAGAGTTCGCTCGACATACATGTCGTTATAGTAAATGACCGCTACGCACGGAACAGTGTTTGATTGCAGGATTGACTTGTCATACAGATGCGGCCAGCCGTCATATGTTGCCAAAATCTCCGCAGCTTTTTTCAATGGGCGCAGATACTTGTACTCGTCGAACATCCAAGGGTACACCATCTCGCCAGTGAAGAGCACAGGCTTATCGGGCGTGATCTCGAATTCGGGATATTCCGATCGAACACGCTTCGCCGACCAATTGGAGGCAACCCCCTCGCAATAGCACGACTCATGCAATATCGCATAGATTGGGTTGGTTTCAAACCAGAGGGCATTCTCAAAACCGCGCAGAAAAGTGTAACTGATCTCTTGATCGGTTGCGCCGCGCAGAAACGCGTCTTCAAGCAAATAGTGAACTGTCTCGAATCCATTGCTCATCCCTAAGGCTCCACCGAGTTGCTGAAAGCGGCGTGGTGATATTCGATCACCGTTGGGCAGATTTACCTCATGAGACGCTAAGTAGTCGGCGATCTCGTGAGCGTGCTTGACGTCATCAGGATAACGATCGCAGTAGAGCTTGTTCTTGTCGATCACACATCGATAAGTAGTGTGGTACACGTCATCAGGTGAGCGATTAAGTGGCGGTAAGCCACCAGTTATTATTGCTTCTTTCAAACCATCTGGTGCAGCGGAGAGATAGTGTGTTACGCAGAAGCCACCGTAGCTTTGTCCCAACACGCTCCAGCGATTTTTCTCTCCGATCAATTCACGGCGGATCACTTCAGCATCATGTACGATCGAATCGGCGCGGAAGTTTTTCAGGTAGTCGGCTTGCTCTCTTGGCGTGGCAAACCGTGCCAACGTCTGGTAGTTGATCGGCGTGCTACGACCTGTGCCGCGTTGATCAAGTAGCAACACACGATATTCTTGCAGCGCCAGTTTCAACCAACCGCTCTTCCCTTCGGGGCGTGGCGCGCCGAAGCCAGGACCGCCTTGAAAGAAGACGAGCCATGGCAGATCGTGTTTTTCTTTATCAGTAGCAACAACTTCTCGACCAAAGACACTAATTGTCTCACCATCAGGCCGTGCGTAATCTAGTGGCACGTTAAATTCATGATCGATTAATACCATACCAGGCAAACGGTGAATGTAAGCACTCATTCGCACACCTCCTGCAGATTGCCATCGGTTTAATGATTACGAATGATCAGAATAAAAATCTTGCATAAAAGCAATCGCTAATTTAATTCTCGCACGCAATTCGGAGATAAAAAACGAAAATTTACTAAAGTGTAATGGTAGCCCGGGAAAGATTCGAACTCCGATTTCCGCCAAAAGATAAGAAACAAACATATCAAGTTTCACGCCAGACGAAAGTGTGCAGTTTAGGAACGAGAAAAAATGGGGACTTCGGGAGACATTGCCACTTAGGTTTATTGGAAAGGCTAAAACACTAGAAGATTCTATTGTAATCACCTCAGTTTCATAAGCCTAGCACAGTAATACTTAATTATCAACTTGCTGTTCTCTTACGAAAACATGACATACCATATTCAGGATGAATAAAATGGTTAATGCCATCATTTTTGGTGCTCCAGGTTCTGGCAAGGGCACTTATGCTTCACGGTTACAATCCAAGCTCGACGTTGATGTAATTGCGATGGGCGACATTTTCCGTGAAATCATGAAAGAAGACACTGATTTAGGAAGAGAAGTAAGAGGCTACGTTGAAAAAGGATTACTTGGCCCAGACAGTTTGACAATACAGGTTTTGAAACAGCACATAGCAAAAATCAAGAAAAAGAAGGGCTTCCTTTTTGATGGATACCCACGCACAATCGAACAAGCAAAAGCCCTAGAAACAATTGCAAAAATCGACGTCATAATTCAGCTTGTAGTGCCAGATTGGATAATCATCGAACGTTTATCAACACGAAGAATATGCAAGAACTGCGGCGAAGTCTACAACATACGCTACTTAAAGCCAAAGAGGGACATGATATGCGACAAATGCGGCGGACCTTTATACCAACGTCCAGACGATACTCCAGAAGTCATAAAGAAAAGGATTGAAGTTTATGAGCAGCAAACTCGGCCGCTTCTGCAATATTATAAGGAAAAAGATGTTCCATTCATAGAGTTTAAATGCAAAAAACTGGAAACGACGCCTGAAGTGGCGGTGGAAGAAATTCTAAAAGGCTTAAAAAAATTAAAGTTAGCTTAGCGTGCGCATGTGAGTGATTTATCTCGTAAGTGAAAGAATCTAAAGCAAAAGAAAAAATTGTTTATATGTCAAGAATAAATTTTAGCGTAACTTTGTTTGGTTCTTTGATGATTTCCATACGATGATATGTAACAGCTTTCACACCAACTTTTTGCGTGTGTTTTTCCGGATTAAACTTTTCTCCCCAAATCTTTGCCCTAAGCCTAAAACCGTTTGAGGTTTTGTTCAACTCTAAAACTTTGAACTTAGAATAAAGCATCCCTTTAATGTCGAATTTTATAAGCAACGCCTCAAGCCAACTGTAAAGAAGAGCGTATTCGTCCTCCGCCACAATTTTCACATAATCCTCAACTTCCGAACTAATCTTTTCCACTTCTGTCATAACATCAAACATTGCAAGCGCAGCATTCTCGAAAGCTTCGGCTAGATCCTTTCCATAAGCGGCGACGTAGGCATCTGCCGTATGCTCCAAAAACTCAAATCTCTTTTTATCATTCATAACCTTTAGCCATAAGACTAATGAATTTTCTAATTTTAAAACGATTTTGTTCCTTATCAGCTACTTGAAAGTTTAAATTTCAACAATTCACATTTAGGTTATGCCTCAGAAAGATTGTGATAGGCTTTGAGCGGAAGTCATATTCTGAAGATCATCTTAACATACTTCGCTTTGGCTTTAATAATACTCTTTAGCGCCTACTTTTCACAGCCACAGGTATTTATTCCAATGTTTATGTCGCTTTTGCTACTAATTCCAATTTACATATGGCATAAAAGTTATTCAGAGAAAGAAAAACTCTCAAAAGAAGTCAATGGAAGAGACAAAAGGAAAATGCTTCTATGGGTTTTCATGCTTTTTATTTTAGCTCTATCTATCCGTTTGCCGTCAGCGCTACTATTTGGTATGCCATATGAAAAAACTGCCTTAATCTATCTCATAATTTTGACAATAGTCATCATCGAAAAAACCAACATCTCAGCCTTTGGCTTCAAAACCGAAAATATCGAAAAATCGCTCTTATACGGGTTCGCATTTTTCACTGTTTTTGGAGGAGTGTTAATAATAAGTTCTAGTCTGCTAGTTTTCGCATTCACAAATCAGATGCCAATAGCATCCTATAGCATCGCAATTTTCTTTTTTGCAATGCCATTCCAGACATTATGTGTGGGAATAAGTGAAGAAGGACTTTTTAGAGGCTATATGCAGACGCATCTCAGAAAATTCTATACTATAGGCATGACTATTTTTATTCAAGCAACTTTTTTTGGAATGTGGCATTTTGTCTGGAATCTTTCTCCCTTCGATCCAATAGGCATGGCTCAGTATATAGCAACCACATTTCTAATAGGCTTGCTTTTTGGATATTTTTACAGTAAAAGCAAAAATTTAGTTCCCCTAATTTTCGCTCACGGACTCTATAATAGCTTTATAGAAGGGATAATAGAAAATGAAGCAGCGTTAAATGCTCTGCAAACAATTCCAGTTGCAAGTCAAATTTTAACGTTGCTTCTGCCCTATGCAATTTCTGCAATAGCAATGTTTCTCTTCGTAAAATACTTCGTGAAGGAAATTTAATGCCCTTAATCACTTTTCAACAGAAGGTTCATTTTGGAAAAAATAATGTTAGAAGTGTTTGGGAATTTTCTGTATAGCTGCAACTGTTAGTTTTACAGCTTTTTCCGCATCTTCTAGGCTCAATAGCGATGATGGACTATGAATGTAACGAGTTGGTATGGATATGACACCGCTCGGCACCCCTTCCCGTGTTAAGGATATGCGTGCTGCGTCGGTTGAGCCCGGCAAGCCTGTCTCAAGCTGGTATGGAATCTTGTTTTCTTCGGCTACATCCACTAACAACCTCACAACTTTTGGATGAGCAATCAATCCCATATCAGCAATTTCTATTGATGGCCCCTTCCCAAGCTTTATTGGCGCCTCAACTTCCCTTACTCCAGGCACATCTCCAGCTATAGTCACGTCAAGCGCGATGCCGACATCCGGATATATCCCGAAGGCAGCTGTTGTTGCCCCTCTTAAGCCAACTTCTTCCTGCACCGTTCCGACGGCATATACTGTGCATTCTGTTTTTTCCAAACGCTTCATTACTTCAACCATAACTGCACATCCAACACGGTCATCAAAAGCCCTGCCAATTACGATATTCTTTCCAACCTTCGCGAACTTTATGTCAAAACCCACAGGATCTCCGATTTTTACTCCCATTTTCTTGGCTTGTTCTTGGTTTTCAGCTCCAATGTCTATGAAGAGCTCGTCACATGTGAGGACTCTTTTGCGTTCCTCTTCTTTTTGTATGTGGGGAGGCTTTGAACCAATTATTCCGTGCAACGGTCCTTTTTCTGTGTAGACTATGACTTTTTGGGCTAGTAGAATGCGGTCGTCTATTCCGCCTATCTTTGCGAACTGTATGAAGCCTTTCTTCGAAATTATTTTCACCAGCAAGCCTATTTCGTCCATGTGGGCAGCAAGCATCACTTTAGGCGCGTTTTTCTTTCCCTTTTTTATTCCAATGATATTTCCAAGTTTATCTTCTTTGACTTCGTCCACATAGGGTTTTAAGAAATTCTTCATCAAACTTCTGACTTCTTCCTCTCTACCTGCAACACCGCAAGCGTTTGAGAGCTTTTCTAGCGTTTCAGCAAGCACCATATTGTATTCCTCTTGAAGAGATATCTAAATCATAAACATCCATATTAAACAATTATGGTAATAAAACCTGAATTTATCATGGTCTATAACAATTCGCTCTTTATAGCGAAGAGTTTAACAAAATTTTTTATTCTCTTCTCCTCACTGAGAATTGTGATCTAATGCGGAAAAGTTTGGAAGCAAGCTTAACCGCTATATTTGCGGCGTTGCATGCTGTACTGTATTTTATTTCGTTCGGGCTGTGGCGAAACTGGGGAATCTACTTGGAATCTATTGAAGGAATAAGCTTAGGCCCAAAAATTGGATTTTTCGCTGCGTTTCTTGGCAGTTCAATTGCCAGAATGGTTAAACCAGACGCTTTTTGGATGTTTGGCGTAATTGCTGAACCTGTCAGCGTTTTGATGGCAGGATTGTTAGCTAAAGCCAAATGGAAACCGGTTTTAGCGGTCTATACAATAATGCTATCAGCATATTTTATTCACCCATTTGGAAGAGCCCTTCCCCTATGGACAATCCTAGACATCCTATTTGCTCTGCTCCTGATTTATCCAGCCGCAAAATTAGGTGGGAACTTGTTTAAAGCAGATGTTAAACAGTTGACAATTGCGTTAGTTTTGATTTCTTTTGTTTGCATAGCCACAGATTCGCTTGTAAGGGTTTTCCTACTTGTTCCATGCGGTTTTTATGGTTTGTTTTTCGGAAGCTTCGATGCACTCTTTGGAGAGTTTGTTAGAGCTGCTGCTGATTCCTACATTGAAGATTTGATTGTCGTTGCAGTCTCATTTATTGTCGGTGTCCCTTTGATAATAAGCGTATCAAAAACATTTTTGAAGAAAAATGACTAAAAAAGGAAAAGTTTTGTAGAATGATGAAGTCAGGTTGGTGAAGCCTGGGGTGGTTGTTGTTTTTGAAGCTCCAAGTACTCAGTCAGTAGCAGGATGCCTTCTATGATAAGGAAAATGCCAATAATTATTCCCACAAGGTCGGGCTTCACTATGACTACTATGCCGAAAATTATGCATAAGATGGCTAGGACAGGTTTAGAGATTGTTATTCCAATTTTTTTCAATCCTTTCTCAACAACCTCTGTCAAATTATGTTCACCTTCTTACATATGTTTACAGTTGCATAGGTAACCATCAATATTGAAGGCATTCGATAAGCATGCAGGTAATGGCAATTTTTAAACGTTTAAAGGAATATTAACAACTTAAAAGGTGTAACCTTGTCAGAACACAAATTTAGGAAAGTATTCATTTTTTTAGACACCGATAAACACGCAAGCCCCTTCGACATACTAACAACCATAGACATTTTCCCAGACGCTACAATATTGAAGTATGAGGATGTGACAGTTGAAGATGCTGAAAAAATCATTTATGATGCAATGTTTCCAAGGGGTCCGGAAGGAGCAAAACACACAAAAATTTTCATTAATGGACGTGAGTTTAAACGAGTAAATGAAATTTTAGAGAAAGCCAAAAAATGCATGTTTCCACCATTTGAACTTGCCATAATAATTGACCCAAGAGGAGCCTACACAACAGCCACAGCCGCGGTTGCAAAAACCCTAGAGCTTGCACTGGTAAATGGATTTGGAGGCTTAGGGAATAAAGCGGTTACGATCCTAGCTGGAACAGGACCCGTTGGGCAAACTGCTGCAAGGCTTTATGCATCGGAAAAAGCTAATGTTATTGTTACTTCCCGCGACCTTCAAAGAGCTTCATCTGTAGTAACAAAGATTAATGAAGAGTTTGAAGGTGAAAGAGTCCGAGGCGTTGAAGCCCAAACCTCTGACGAAATTGGTAAAGCCATAGAAAATGCGGAGATAATTCTTTCAACTGGAGCTGCTGGAACTCAGCTTCTTCCATTAGACGTACTCAAAGAATATGGGAAAAAATGTAGAATAATGGCTGATATTAACGCTATTCCACCCTTGGGAGTTGAGGGGCTAAAATCAGAAGCTGATGGTGAAGAAATCTTACCGAATGTTTTTGGAATAGGCGCATTGGCTATAGGGAAGTTAAAAAACAAAGTTGAAGCTAAATTGATTAAGAGGGCCGCGGAAGAACCAAGGGGAATTTTCGACTATAGAATGGCTTATGAAATAGCTAAAAAGACGGTGCTCGAAAAACTCGAAGAGAAAAAGATGCCTAAAGTTGAGCCTGAGAAACACTGGCTTCCTTAACGGGAAATAGGTAAAGAAGTGAAACCAAATGAGCGAAGAAGTATTTACGTATAGAGCAGAAAATGGAAACGTCTGTGAGATTGTGGATACTTTTGCTGAAATGTTTCCTCTGTGGGTTGGAAGAGTATTGATTACAGCGGATAGCGAAAAATGGGCTTTGACAGCGGCTGAGGTTGCAACAGGCTTTGCAACAAGCGTTATTATGTCGCCAGCTGAGGCTGGCATAGAAGGCATAGTGCTAGCAGACAAAACTCCGGACAATCGAGTAGGCGTTTTAATCCAAATATACAACCGCAACAGGTTTGAATTGAAAAACCAGATGATACTGCGCATAGGACAGTGCATAATGACTTGCCCAACAACCTCAGCCTTTGACGCAATGCCAAACGCCAAAAGAAAACTGAAGGTTGGCAGAAGCATACGACTTTTTGGTGACGGATTTCAGAGAAAAGGTTTGGTTGGAAACAGAAAGGTCTGGAAAATCCCCGTGATGGAAGGCAACTTCATTGTTGAAGACACTTTCGGCGCGGCAGAAGCAATAGCTGGCGGAAACCTACTCATCCTAGCCAAAGATACGACCTCCGGACTTAAAGCAGCAGAAGAGGCAGCAAAAACCATCAAAACTAAGGCAAGTGACGTTATTTTGCCGTTTCCAGGTGGAATTTGCCGTTCCGGCTCGAAAGCTGGCTCCTTAAAGTATAAACTTAAAGCATCTACCAATCATCCTTTCTGTCCAGGATTAAAAACGCTTATAACAGATTCGCAGCTTACGGAAAACGTGAACTGTGTTTATGAAATTGTTATCAATGGCTTAAGTGTTGAAGCGGTTAAAAGGGCTATGAGTGAAGGGGTAAAGGCTGCTGCAAGCGTCCCAGGTGTTGTTAGAATTTCAGCGGGCAACTACGGCGGAAAATTAGGTCAATATAAGGCGTTTTTAAAAGAAGTTCTAGAAATAATATAGCCTTATTTTCCCAAACTTTTATTTGATGCCTTACAATGTAGCTTTAGGCTAAAATGCTTTAGTGAAAACAGTTGAGCAGCAAAAAAAGAACTTCGTTGGAACTATTCCGATTAAAAAAGACACTGAATACGCTAGCCAGCAAAGAGGGACGTGGAACAGAGCTTGTTTCACTTTATGTCCCGCCTGGAAAACAAATAAGCGAAGTTACGAACATGCTTAGAGACGAATACGGCACAGCTTCAAACATAAAATCCACAACCACTCGCAAAAACGTTCAAGACGCCATCGTGAAAGTTCAACAACGGCTCAAACTCTTCAAAGAAGCCCCAGAAAACGGACTTGTAATATTTTGCGGTGCAATTCCACAGAACGGAGCGGGAAGCGAGAGAATCGAAACATATGTGATTTTACCGCCAGAGCCGATACACATATATCTTTACAGATGCGACGCAAGATTCCACACAGAACATATGCAAGAGCTTCTGAGAGAAAAGGAAACCTATGGCATACTTCTCATAGACGCTTCAGCAACCACACTTGCAACGCTTCAAGGTAGAAGACTCGAAATAGTCAGAGAATTTACGTCTGGCGTACCCGGAAAAACTCGTGCTGGAGGACAATCAGCCAGACGATACGAGAGATTCAGAGAGATGAGGCTTCAAGAATATTTCAGACGAGTGGGTGAGCATGCCAACGAGACATTTTTGCCAATTGAAAACCTGAAAGGCTTAATAATTGCGGGTCCAGGACCAACGAAATACGACTTTGAGAAGGGTGACTACTTAAATTATATGCTGAAAGACAAAGTCATAGATATAATCGACACGGCTTATGTTGAAGAGCAAGGTGTAAAGGAAGTTGTTGACAAAGCTCCAGAAATTATGCGGAAAATACGTTACATAGAAGAAAAACAGATAGTGCAACAGTTTCTCTACGAGGTTGGACATGACACTGGAATGACGACGTACGGCGAAGAAGAAGTACGAAGGGCTTTAGAAGCCGGCGCAGTTAGAACGTTACTGCTTTCTGAAGGATTAGACGTCATACGAGTCAAAGTGAAATGCAACGCCTGCGGATACGAAGAACAGCAAACCATGAAAAGCCAAATGCTAACAAGTTTTGAACAAAGCCTCTTCGGAAAATCGTGCCCAAAATGCAAAGCTCCGGCATTAGGAATAGCTGAAACACAAGAACTAATAGAGAATTTCGCCCAATTGGCAGAATACACAAACACCGATATAGAAATGATCTCTGGCGAAACAGAAGAAGGGCAAATGCTAAAAAATTCTTTTGGCGGAATAGCAGCAATATTACGGTTCAAACTTCAAACAGAGTAAAAACCATCACTTACGCAACAAAATACGTTCTGCCTCGCTTTTTCTAAAGCCTCTTATTAATAGCTTCTTCTGTTTAGAAGTAAAACCAGAAACAAGCTCCACTTTACTATGGAAAAGCCTTGAAAACTCTTTTACTAGTTCTTTGTTAACTTTTCCCTTAACAGGCTCTTCCACACAGAAAACCACAATTTCGTCTCCTTCAACTACAATTTTGAATTCCTTAGAATTTGGTTTCACGTTTACATCTAAAATTACGCCATCTTTAACTTCATTGATTCTCATAGAGCGCTCACGCAAATGTTAGCATCATTACATAAAAGCATATTCAAACAAAACAATTTCTGAGGAAAAAGCTAAGCAGTAGGGCATTCTTACAAGAGTTTAGGTGCCGAGGATGAAGAATACATCATTGTATTTAAACTGGTATATTCACGTGCCGAATGTGAAATATGATTTTTGTTCCAGTGGTCTAGGCTATTTTAAATATAATTTGGCGCTGGGTTATGTTGACTTAAGCATTAACTATGCACACGGAAACCCTGACGCTGCTAAACAGCTAGCCCAAAGGTACAATGTTCAACCGGAAAATGTTTTCATTTCCAGTGAAGGCGCCTCAGGACAAAACAATCGGATGATTAGATGTCTGGCGGAAAGAAGCAAAAGGCGAAATGAGGCAATTGTGGAATATCCAACCTACGAGCCTCTATTACGGCAGGTGCAAGAGCATTTTCCACATGTAAAAAGGCTGGAAAGAAACGAAAACGAATCTTATGGACTTGATGTCGATGCTCTTCAAAAAATTGTTTCAGAAAAAACTGGCTTGCTTGTGTTAACGAACCCACACGCACCAAGCGGAGCAATATCCAACAGCAATGAGCTAAAAGAAATTATGACCGTTGCTTCTGAAAACGGCTTTTACGTTTTATGTGACGAAGTTTACGCTGAATTTGATAGAAATGCTATACACACTGTTTTCTCTGTTAACAAAGATTTTGGCATAGTCACAACAAGCTTCACAAAGGCTTACGGCCTTGGAGGATTAAGACTCGGTGTAGCCATAGCTAAGGAAAACATTGTAAACGAACTATACACAGACGTGTTGAACACGGTCGGAAATAGTCCAAACATCGTACAAATTATCGCAGTAGAACTATTAACAAAAGGCAGAGAAGACCTTGAAAGACACAAGCAAAAATGGACAAGTCTCAAAAAAGAAACAGAAGGGTGGTTGAACGAAAAAGGGTTTGAATATTTTCCTAACAAAT
>CAZNJT010000026.1:15360-18088 GCA_964573475.1 uncultured Candidatus Bathyarchaeia archaeon
TTTCCCTAAAGCCCAACGGAACTTCTTTCTCAAGGTTTCAGGATACAACTTCTCTAAAGAAAAGTCTACCTTGGCAACCCATTCTACATATACTCTTGGATCAATGTAAGACTTAAGAGAAGTCCCTAAATTATACTCTTTTGTTTTATTTGCCAGTTCTATATCAAGTTTGGTTTTATCAATTCTGTTAAGAAAAGCATCTGTTTTCTTTCCCTGTTTCCTTTTCTCTTCTAACTGAATCTCAAGTTTTTTAAGCCTAGCCTCTTTCTTAGCCAACCTTTCATTAAAATTCGCAGGAATCATTCTTTTATGATTAGCTACCGTAGCTCCTTCTAAATTAGCCATCTTAGCCTGAAAAACCTTTACGTAGTCAGCATCCTCCTTTTTGACGCCACAGTTATCTAAGTATTTTTTAACAACTTTCGTGGTTCTCCACGTTCGGAATACTTTAGCCGTTAACCCGTTCATTTGTTCTGAAAGAAACCTAGAAACTTTCTTAGAATCTAACCCTTCGAAGAGATATTCCCTGCATGTTTTAGAATAGTGTTCAATGTTGCTGATCAAAATTGGAGACGCATTTATGCTTTTAACCCATCTCACTGAATCTTTTCCTAAAAAGTCAAAATGCAAGACATTGCCGTCTATCTTGATATGTTCTGGTCTTAAAGTTATGGCTCCAACGGTATCGGCTTCTCCAGGGTCCTTTTCGTCACCTACCCTTAGGTTTAGTGCAAAGATAAGCCAACACACCGTAGCTATTCTTCTTCTTTCATCATCTTCAGCGTCTAAATTCTTCACGATGTGTTCTTCGATTTCCGGAATTTCGTTGCCTAACTGCTCTGCCTTGTTAAATTTCTCGCGCTCTTTCCTTTGTTTAAGGAAAGCAGAATCCGAGAACCAGACATATTTGATTTTTCCAGAAAGTTTGTCCTGCCATTTAGCTATGTACATTTTTTCCGGTTCCCAGACAATATCCTTCCAGTTACCAGGCGGTTTTGGGCTGTCTGCGGAAAGATTCAGGATTATGTCCTCTTCTTTAGGTCCTTCTTTCCATTTTCCTCGTTTGGGATGCTTTCCTCTTCCAGCAAAGAGACATGAAGGCTCGGCTGTCCAGTTAGCTATCTCTATTTCTTTTCCATCAACTATGGCGTAACCAAACTTTTTCTTGAGTACTTCTCGCTTAGATTTTCTTTCTTCTGCAAGTTTTTTCTTCTTCTGTTTGGTCATATTTAATTTCTTTATTTTTTCTTGTTCCAAATACTTAGAAATTTCAGAAAAATCAATTTCCATGCGTCCCATAGGTTTTTCATTTATTGATTCTTCAACAGGCTCATCATTATCCATCCTCCTTATGTATTCAGCGTAAAAATGCTCCAAAAAGGATAAGGAAGGATTTTCTATTTTCAACTGCTCTAAGAAATTTTGAATAAAATTCTTATAGAAAACTCTGTCTGGAGGAGCCGTTGTGGATTGCTCTTTCTTTACCCATGCTATTGCCATTTGTTCGGTCTTAGGGCTTAGTTTTACTGGATGCCCCTGAATTTTTATTGAGAATTCTTTGTATTCGTAAGGGGGAACGTAGATCCCATTGTGTTTGAGAACCTTCAACTTATATTTCATCCATTCCACCTAAAGCGCATCATACCATCTGAACCGTTTACCTACCTTTCAATCACCTAAAGTATCTTCGAGTGTGCCGTCAAACATGACTTTCAAGTGTTCATTTTTCACTTATTTACTTCCTTAAAAACTTTCACTGGCGCTGTCTATCAATCAAGTTTGACGCGGAGGGATTTAGAATGTACAATTTTTAAATCACATGTAACTTGCGCTTTTGGTGCTTCTTTGTTTTTGCAGTTTTTTATGCAGAAGTTCTACGATTCTTTTGTCAACATAGCCTTTATGGGGGCGAAAGCCGCCTGAAAATCCTTTAGGAATGTGCAAAAGTTCATGGATCAGGGTTTTCTCTTTCTCTGGTTCGGGTAATTTGTCGTACCTTTCAGAAATGACTTCAATTATATAGGAAGGGGAAAGATTAAGAACTTCTTGCCAAATTTTACCTAAGCCGTGGATGCGGGCTACTGTGCGCCTAGATTTGGATCCATGACTTCTAACGCAATAGACAAATTGGGGGACTACATGGAAAAAATCTAAGGAGTCTGCGATTTCGTCAACTATCTTTTTAATATCAGTTGCTTCAGTGTATTTTATTGGCATAATTCATCCTTCAATTGCTTAAAAAGTTTGGCAGAAACATTTGTTTCGATTATAGATTTATAAAACTTTGCAATGTTAAAGCGAATGAAGCGGTTGACAAAGAGTAATTATAGAGTTCACTCATACATAAAATTCTGTGGACCGGGGGGGATTTGAACCCCCGACCTCCTGAGTGCAAGTCAGGCGTTCATACCAACTGAACTACCGGCCCATCTATGCGTTTCTGAATTGCTTTCACATCTTGCCAATATTTAGGTTTCGTTTTGAAATAAGATTTAAATAAGACAAAACTCGTTGCCACTCAAAAGAAGCCTCACAGAAAAGCCATTTGCAAAAACGGCAAATTCTTAATATAACAAATTTAACAATTTTCATCATTCTATTACACTCAAACTAAAAATACTCGAAATCGACAGATAAGCCACAATGTGGCTATTTTAATGAAAAAAGCCAACGCATCTTTCAGGAATGTTTTCTTCAATCTGAGCGTTTTTCAATTTCTAACATTTGT
>CAZNJT010000027.1:0-16553 GCA_964573475.1 uncultured Candidatus Bathyarchaeia archaeon
GTCGGCGCTGTTCTGGTGGTCGGAGGCGGAGTTGCTGGCATACAGGCATCATTGGATCTGGCGGACTCCGGCTTCAAGGTTTATCTTCTTGATGAATCCACCAGCCTTGGAGGAACTATGGCGCAGCTGGACAAGACATTCCCGACAAATGATTGTTCCATGTGCATCTTGGCGCCTAAACTCGTTACGGCCGGCAGACATCCGAACATCCAATTAATCACTTATTCCGAATTGAAAGAAGTCAAAGGCGGGGCTGGAAACTTCGAAGTGACAATATTGAAACGGCCACGTCTGGTGAACATGGAAAAGTGCACTGGTTGCGGGATCTGCGCGCAAAACTGCCCCATTGAGGTGCCGAACGAATTTGACGTTAATACAGGCGTAAGAAAGGCAATCTACGTTCCTTTTCCACAAGCTGTTCCGCTGAAATATGCAATTGACCAAGATAATTGCATCAAGTGCCACCTCTGTGAAAGAGTGTGCCCAGCCAAGGCTGTAGACTTCAATCAGCAGCCTGAAACCATCAAGATCAACGTAGGGTCAGTAATATTGTCTCCTGGGTTCCAAGAATTTGACCCTCGATTAAAGAGCGAATACGGCTATAGACGTTTTCTAAACGTGGTTTCAAGCATCGAGTTCGAACGCATGATGAACGCTTCTGGACCCTACGGCGGAAAAATCATACGTCCCTCAGATGGTAAGATACCGCGGAAAGTTGCATTTATTCAATGCGTTGGCTCCCGTGATGCCCAGCTCGGAAATAACTATTGTTCTGCCGCATGCTGTATGTATGCTATCAAAGAGGCGGTCATAGCCAAAGAACACAGCTCTAGTCCGCTTGGTTGTACGATCTTTTATATTGATATGCGCTGTTACGGAAAAGAGTTTGACGCATACTATGAACGTGCTCAGGGAGAATGGGGCATACAATTCATCAGGTCAAGGGTGGCAAGCGTCACAGAAGACCCATCGACTGGCAACATTTTTCTCCACTATGTCGAGAACGAAGAGCCAAAAGTCGAACAATTCGACATGGTCGTTCTATCTGTCGGGATGCAACCGCCAAAAAATGTTGAAAAACTGGCTGAAAACTTGGGAATAACGCTTAACAAGTACAAATTCTGTCAGACGAACACTTTTTCACCACTGGAAACATCAAAGCCTGGCATTTTTGTTTGTGGAGCATTCTCTGCTCCCAAGGATATTCCGGAAAGTGTTGCACAGGCAAGCGGTGCCGCATCAAAGGCAATGGATATAATCGCCGACGAGAGAGGAAAACTGGTAACAGTGAAGGAATTTCCGCCTGAAAGGGATGTGAGTCAGGAAGAGCCGCGCATAGGAGTTTTCGTCTGCCACTGCGGAGTCAACATCGGATCAGTGGTAAACGTTCCAGAAGTAGTGGAGTACGCAAAAACCTTGCCCAACGTGGCCTACGCGGAAGCCAACCTTTACACTTGTTCACAAGACGCACAGAAACTGATTGCAGAAAAAATCAAGCAACACAATCTCAATCGTGTCGTCGTAGCTTCATGCACTCCGCGGACACACGAGCCTCTATTCAGAGAGACAGTTCAAGAAGCTGGACTCAGTCCCTACCTGTTTGAAATGGCAAACATCCGAGACCAATGTAGCTGGGTACACATGCATGAACACAAAAAGGCAACAGAAAAAGCCAAAGACCTAGTCGCATCAATGGTCGCGAAAGCCCGACTCCTAGAACCTTTGAAAAAGCCGACGATAAATGTCACACCAGTCGGTCTAGTCATAGGCGGCGGCGTTGCAGGAATGACCGCAGCCCTAGAACTTGCTAAACAAGGGTTCGAGATTCACCTTGTCGAAAAGGAAAACGAACTAGGTGGACATTTACGCAAGATTCACTATTTACTTGAAAAGGACGATGATCCTCAGAAGAAACTTGAAGAAATGACAAAGGCAGTTATGGAAAATAGCAAGATACACGTTTACACGAGTGCAGAAGTCGTTGATGTCTATGGTTTCGTTGGAAACTTCAAAACGATGATTAAACAACATGATGGCAAAGAGAAAGAAATTGAGCATGGCGTCGTAATAGTGGCCACAGGCGCAGTGGAATATGAACCCACAGAATACCTCTACGGCGAAGACCCCAGAATTATGACACAACACGAGCTAGAAGAAGAAATTACCAAAGGAGATTTCAAGGCAAAAAACGTCGTTATGATCCAATGTGTTGGAGCACGGACGAACCAAAAGCCAAACTGCTCGAGAATCTGTTGCGGGCAAGCAGTGAAGAATGCTCTAAAGATTAAAGAGGTAAGCCCAGAAACAGAAGTTTACGTTTTGTACAAGGATATCAGAACGTATGGCTTCAAAGAGGACTATTACCGTGAGGCTGCGGCCAAAGGGGTCATGTTCGTGAATTATGATGATGAAAACGCGCCACGGGTCGTAAATGATAATGGGCAGCTTAAGGTGGCTTTCTGGGAGCCAGTAGTCAAAAATGAAATTGAAGTTAATCCAGACCTTGTGGTTTTGAGCGCAGCCACAATTCCGAATCCTGACAACAAGCGGATAGCCGAAATGCTCAAAGTGCCATTAACAAAGGACGGATTTTTCCTAGAAGCCCACATGAAGCTCCGTCCAGTCGACTTCGCAACAGACGGCATTTTCCTCTGCGGAATGGCGCACTGGCCAAAATTCATAGATGAAAGCATCTCACAAGCATGTGCAGCCGCAGCCAGAGCCGTCACTATACTATCCAAGAAAACGTTAGACGCAGAAGGAACTGTGTCGCATGTTGATGAAAACCTTTGCATCGGATGTGGACTCTGCATAAGTATCTGCCCATACAGTGCCATATCAAAAGATGAAAAAGGAATAGCAAAGGTAAATGAAGTTCTGTGCAAGGGCTGCGGCACCTGTGCAGCAAGCTGCCCTGAAAGAGCCATAACGATGCACCAGTTTACAGACGAACAACTTATTGTTCAGGGACTGGCCGTTCTAAGGAGGGCTACTCGTGGCTGAGTTTGAACCCAAGATAATTGGTTTTCTCTGCAATTGGTGCAGCTATGCGGGAGCAGATCTAGCGGGTGTGAGCAGAATCCAGTACCCGCCGAACATTAGAATCATCAGAGTCATGTGTAGCGGTCGAGTCGACCCAGTCATCGTTCTGGAAATGTTCGCAAGCGGCGCCGATGGAGTCATAGTAACAGGTTGCCACCCGGGAGACTGTCACTACGTTGCGGGAAACTTGTACGAGGAAAGAAAAATCAAAATGCTGAAGAAACTGATAGCGCTGACTGGTTTAGAATTGGGTCGTCTCAGATTAGAGTGGGTTTCCGCGGCAGAAGGTCAGAGATTTGCCCAAGTAGTGACTGAATTTACAGAGCAAATAAGGAAGCTCGGTCCTTCGCCAGTGTCAGGCGAAAAGCCGAACCAGCAGATTTTTGAAAATCTTCAAGCAGCAAAAAATGCAGCCGCAGGCTTCAAGCTAAGAATCTTGGTTGGAAGAGAATTGGAGTTAACCGAAAAAAATAACGTTTACCAAGAAAAACTCTCACAAGAAGAATTTGATTCTATGCTGGATGAGATTGTTGAGGTCGAGTTCATTCAACACAAGATTCACCTCTTGACGAGAACTAAGCCGCTTCCGGTCAAGGTTTTAGCCGAAGCAGTTGAGATGAAACCGGCGGCCGTGCTCAAGCAAATTGTGGACATGCGCAGGAGAAACATGATAGCATTAGACCACATTGAAGGAACGACTCCCTTCTACAAGGCGTTGGAGGTCTAATAGGATGTCAAAAGCAAAGCAAAAAAAAGTTGGGGCAGTTCTCGTTGTAGGCGGAGGAGTCGCAGGAATACAAGCATCTCTAGACCTAGCAGATTCTGGGTTCAGAGTATATTTGGCTGACCGAGAACCAAGCATAGGTGGAGTAATGGCTCAACTTGACAAGACATTTCCAACAAACGACTGTTCAATGTGCATTCTTTCACCCAAGCTCGTGGCAACTGGAAGACACCCAAACATCACAATATTAACGAACGCAGAAATAACAGGTTTGAAGGGCAGAGCTGGAAACTTCGGAGTAAAAATTCGAAAGAAGAGTCGTTACATAATCGAAGAAAAATGCAATGGTTGCGGCATTTGTGCACAGAAATGTCCAATCGAAGCTGTCGACCTATTCAATGAAGGTTTAAGCAATAGAAGCGCAATCTACGTGAAATATCCGCAGGCAGTCCCATTAAAATACATGATCGACCGTGAAAAATGCATCGGATGCGGAACGTGCCAAGAAATCTGCAAGGCAAACGCAATTGAATATGACCAAAAAGACAGTGAAGTCGCATTAAAAGTAGGTTCAATAGTACTTGCACCCGGATTCGAATCTTTTGACGCAAGACTCAAAAGCGAGTACGGTTACGGGCGTTTCCCAAACATCGTGACAAGCATAGAATTTGAACGCATCTTAAGTGCATCTGGACCCTACGGAGGAATCATTTTAAGAGCTTCAGACGGTGAAATTCCAAAGAAAATAGCATTCATTCAATGCGTCGGTTCAAGGGATTTCCAGCTGGGAAACAACTATTGCTCTGCTGCGTGCTGTATGTATGGCATGAAAGAAGCGGTTATAGCCAAAGAACACACGCCTTCAAAACTCGATTGTACGATCTTTTATATGGATATGCGTGCATATGGAAAAGAGTTTGACGCTTATTATAATCGTGCCCAAGGAGAGTGGGGCATACGATTCGTAAGGTCAAGAGTGGCTGGAGTAACTGAAGACCCAACAACGGGCAATCTTTTTGTTCACTATGTTGAGGATGAAACCCCTAAAACAGAAGAATTCGATATGGTTGTCCTGTCGATTGGAATGCAACCACCGAAAAATGTTGAAACGTTAGCTAAAAACTTGGGGATAAAGCTTAACAACTACAAGTTCTGTGAAACCGCAACTTTTTCACCACTGGAAACATCAAAGCCTGGCATTTTTGTTTGTGGAGCATTCTCTGCTCCCAAGGATATTCCGGAAAGTGTTGCGCAAGCGAGCGGTGCAGCTGCCAAAGCGATGAGCATAATCGCGTCTGAAAGAGGGACGCAGGTGACTGCAAAGGAGTATCCGCCTGAAAGAGACGTTAGCCAAGAAGAGCCTCGGATTGGCGTTTTCGTTTGTCACTGTGGTATTAACATAGGCGGAGTTGTGAATGTTCCTGAAGTAGTAGAATACGCTAAAACCTTGCCTAATGTGGTTTATGCGGAAGCAAACGTTTACACGTGCTCGCAGGACACGCAGAAACTCATCAAAGAAAAAATCCAACAAAACAAACTTAACCGCGTTATTGTAGCTTCCTGCACTCCGCGTACACATGAACCGCTATTCAAAGAAACAGTGCAGGAGGCTGGATTGAACCCCTACCTGTTTGAAATGACAAACATTCGAGACCAATGCAGCTGGGTACACATGCACGAGCCTAAGGAAGCAACGGAGAAAGCCAAAGACCTAGTACGCTCAATAGTTGCAAAAGCTAAACTTCTAAAACCCTTACAAAAACCCATGATAAACGTTACACCAGTCGGCTTGGTTATTGGCGGCGGCGTGTCAGGCATGACCGCAGCCCTAGAACTTGCAAAGCAAGGGTTTGAAGTGCACCTTGTCGAAAAAGAGAAAGAGTTAGGCGGGCACCTGCGAACAATTCGATACTTGCTGGAAAAGGACGATGATCCTAAGGAAAAGCTAAATGCTCTAATCAAGGCGGTAACAGAAAACGATAAAATACACGTATACTTAGGAGCAGAAGTCGTTGACGTCTATGGCTTTGTCGGTAACTTCAAATCGAAGATAAGGCAGCAGAATGGCAAAGAAAAGGAAATTGAACATGGCATAGTGATAGTAGCGACAGGCGCGGTTGAATATAAGCCAACAGAATATCTTTACGGTAAAGACCCGAGGATTGTGACACAGCATGATCTAGAGGAACAACTCGCAGAAGGGGCTTTCAAGGCTAAGAATGTCCTTATGGTTCAATGTGTAGGAGCACGAACGAACGAGCGACCAAACTGCGCAAGAATATGTTGCGGGCAAGCTATAAAAAACGCGCTCAAAATTAAAGAAATAAGTCCAGAAACAGAAGTCTACATTTTGTACAAAGACATGAGAGCGTACGGTTTTAAGGAAGACTATTACCGTGAAGCTGCAACACAAGGCGTTATATTCGTGAATTATGAAGATGAAAGAAAACCACAACTTGCAAATAACAATGGGAGACTCAAAATGACTTTCTGGGAACCAGTAATAAAGGAAGAAATCGAAATCGAGCCCGACCTCGTAGTTTTGAGTGTCGCTACAATTCCGAACTCAGATAACAAACATGTGGCAGAGATGCTTAAGGTACCGTTAACAAAGGACGGCTTCTTCTTAGAAGCCCACATGAAACTTAGACCCGTAGACTTTGCAACAGACGGCGTGTTCCTCTGCGGAATGGCCCACTCGCCAAAATACATAGACGAAAGTATTGCTCAAGCCTGCGCTGCTGCCGCAAGGGCAACAACCATACTCTCAAAACCCACACTTGAGATGGAAGGAATAGTGGCAAACGTTAACGAAGATTTATGTAGCGGTTGTAGGATTTGTGAATATCTATGTCCATATAGTGCGATTGAAATGAAGGAAAAAGACGGGAAACCCATCGCACACGTAATTGAAGCCCTATGCAAGGGCTGCGGCGTTTGCGGTACAGCGTGTCCAACTAAAGCCATCGTAATGGGCCACTTCACCACCGAAGAGATACTCGCCCAAGTCAAAGCAGCGTTAATAGAGGTGAAAACGTGAACGCAAAAACAGAATTTGAGCCAAAAATAATTGGTTTCCTCTGCAACTGGTGCAGCTACGCGGGTGCAGATCTGGCAGGCGTAAGCAGAATACAATATCCACCAAACATCAGAATCATACGTGTCATGTGTAGCGGCAGAATTGATCCGACTTTTATCCTTGAAGCTTTAAAAGATGGTGCAGACGGAGTGCTTGTGGCTGGATGCCACTTGCCATCAGACTGCCATTACATTAGCGGAAACTTCAAAGCTTTAAGAAGGATAATTCTCTTAAAGAAAGTTCTGCAAGATTTCGGAATTGAACCCAAGCGCGTACGGCTGGAGTGGATTTCAGCCAGCGAAGGAGACAAATTTGCAGCTGTCGTACGGGACATGGTGGAAGAAATAAAAAAACTCGGGCCAAATCCGTTAAAAAATATGGAGGTTAAAGTTTAATGTCTGAAACAGAACAAAAGCGAATAAAAGCCTCGGAAATGGACCCGAAATTCAAGTATGAAATCGCAAAGATGCATGGTGGAGAAAAACTGATGCGATGCTTTCAGTGCGGAACATGCACGTCAGATTGTCCAATTGCAAGATTCAGCGAAACCTATAGGCCAAGACAGATAATTCGTATGGCACAGCTTGGACTTAAGGAAAGAGTGTTAAGCAGTGACACACTATGGTTGTGTGCAGCATGTTTCACCTGCACTGACCGTTGCCCACAAGATGTGGAAGTTGCCAGCGTTATACGCGTACTGAGAAACTTGGCAGCGGAGAAAGGCTATATTCCGCAAGTTTTTAAGGAGCAAGGCTCGAGCATACTTGAAACAGGCTACGCCTACAAAATTCCAGAACTGAGAATAAAGAAGAGAGAATCCTTAGGATTACCGCCATTACCGAGAGGCAACCCTGAAAGTATAAGAAAAACACTTCGCGAGGTAGGTTTCATCAAGTTTATTGAAAAGAAGGGTGAATGAGAATGGCGGAGAATAAATATTTAATGTTTCTCGGGTGCGCAATTCCCTATAGGGTTTCAGCCTATGAAATCTCAGCACGGAAAATTCTTCAAAAACTAGGCGTGGAACTTGTTGAAATGCCTGAGTTCAACTGTTGTGGTCTTCCACTAGATCCGGTTAGCCACGAGATGATGCTTGTACTTGCGGCACGAAACCTAGCTTTGGCAGAGCAAAAGGGTCTAAACATTATCGCTCTCTGTCCGGGTTGCGCAGGCACGTTGAAAAAGGTCAATAAAATGCTGAAAGAAGACAAGGCTTTGCGTGAAGAAATCAATGGTCACTTGAAAAATGCAGGATTAGAGTTTAAGGGAACGATAGACGCAAAGCATTTGATGCAAGTGTTAATCGAGGACATCGGCTTGGAGAAGGTAAAAAATGCTGTTGTTAAACCGCTTACAATGCTCAAAGTGGCTGAACATAATGGTTGCCACATTTTAAGACCTAAACAGTTCATCGGATTTGATGACCCGGAAGACCCTAAAACTCTTAAAACTCTGATTGAGGCGACAGGTGCAACATGTTTAGATTATATGGACGAAACTGAATGTTGCGGTGCGCCAAGCGTGGGTGTAAACGACAAGATTGCATTACAGCTTGCGAGAGACAAGCTGAACCACATCAAAATGGTTGACGCACAGGCTATGATAACAATCTGTCCATTTTGCCACATAATGTACGACACGAACGAACTTCGCATAGAGAAAATGTTCAATGAGACGTATGGGATTCCAGTGCTGCATTATTCACAATTGCTCGGTTTAGCAATGGGGATACCGCCTGAAGAACTTGCCTTTAACGAGCTCAGAGTTGACGTTTCAAAAATTTTGAAGCAAGTTGCCGAAGGCGAAAAATAAATGGGTAAAAATAAATTGAAAATAGCTTTTTATTGGGCTGCAAGCTGTGGCGGATGCGAAATCGCAGTTTTAGACATAAACGAAAAGATACTGGAAGTGCTGCAAATAGCAGACATCGTCTTCTGGCCCGTAGCCATGGATGTCAAATACAAAGATGTTGAAAACATGCCGGACAATTATATAGATGTCTGCTTCTTTAACGGTGGAATACGAAACTCAGAGCAAGAACACTTGGCTAAACTTTTGAGACAGAAATCGAAAATACTGATCGCCTATGGAGCATGCGCACACCTTGGCGGGGTTCCTGGGCTGGCAAACATAACTAACAGAAAAGAAGTTTTTGAAAAAGTGTACAATGACACGTTCTCAACTGCAAATCCAGACAAGATAATGCCTAAGACTACAGTGAAAGTTAAGGAAGGAGAAGTAGACATTCCTGAATTCTATGATACTGTTAAAACTTTAGATCAGACCGTGGATGTTGACTACTATGTTCCAGGTTGTCCTCCTGCTGTTGAACGCACATTATTCGCGATAGACGCAATAGCGAAAGGTGAACTACCACCTAAAGGCGCAGTGCTTGCACCATTAAAATCTGTATGCGACGAATGTCCAAGAAAAAAAGAGAACAAGAAAATCTCCAAAATATATCGTGTTTACGAGAAGGTTCCTGAACCTGAAAGGTGTTTGCTTGAGCAGGGAATCCTCTGCATGGGCCCAGCCACCCGAGGTGGATGCAGCGCCAGATGCTTAAATGCTGATATGCCATGCACTGGATGTGGTGGACCTTGCCCTAACTCGCCTGAACAAGGCGCAGCCATGATAAGCGCATTAGCTTCTATACTGGGGTTAGAAGAGGAGAAGGAGAAGTACACAGAAGAAGAGGTTGAAAAGTTAATCAGCCAAATAAAAGATCCGCTTGGAACCTTTTATATGTACGCTTTGCCAGCGTCAATTCTCAGAAGGAGGGTTATCAGAGAATGAAGAAAGTAGTTATTGACCCTATAACAAGACTTGAGGGGCATGGAAAAATCTCGATATTCCTAAACGATGCGGGCGATGTGGAAAACGCTTATCTGCAGGTTCCTGAACTTAGAGGTTTCGAAAGGTTCTGTATTGGAAGAAAAGCTGAAGACATGCCACTTTTGACGAGCAGAATCTGCGGAGTCTGTCCAGTTGCCCATCACATGGCTGGAACAAAAGCCTTAGACGCCGCATTCAACGTCGAACCGCCGTCAGCAGCCAAAAAACTCAGAGAACTCATGTATTGCGGCTACTACATCTATGACCATACATTGCACTTTTATTATCTTGGCGGACCAGACTTCATAGTTGGTCCAGATGCTCCGCCGGAGAAAAGAAACATTATAGGCGTCATTGAAAAGGCAGGATTGGACATAGGCAAGGAAGTCATAAAGCATAGGGCTTATGGACAGAGAATTACTGAGTTCATTGGTGGAAAGGCAACTCATCCAGTCTGCGGATTACCGGGTGGAATTTCTAAGCCTTTAAGCGAAGAAAATAGACAGGAGATTGAGAAGATGGCTACTTCAGCCGTTGAGTTTGCGAAGTTCACTTTGAAATTGTTCCACGACATTGTTTTGGGAAACAGCAAGTATGTTGACTTGATTAAGAGTGACGCCTACACGTTGAAAACTTACTATATGGGTTTAGTTGACGAAGATAACAAGGTTAACTTTTACGATGGCAAGGTAAGAGTTGTCGACCCATCCGGCAACGAATTTCTAAAATTTGAACCTAAAGACTACCTCAACCATCTTGCAGAGCATGTGGAAGAATGGACGTACGTAAAATTCCCGTACCTGAAGACGGTTGGATGGAAAGGCTTCGTGGATGGAGTTGACAGCGGAATATACCGTGTTGGTCCTCTGGGAAGGCTTAACGCGTCAGATGGCATGGCAACTCCGCTTGCACAGGAAGAATATGAAGTTATGTACAAGACTTTAGGCGGAAAACCAGTTCACTCGACGTTGGCTTTTCACTGGGCAAGATTGATCGAGTTGCTTCACGCCGCTGAACGAGCCTTAGAGCTGAGCAGAGACTCAGAAATAACAAGCACGGAAGTTCGCAACAAGCCAGGCGAGCCAGGTGAAGGCGTCGGTATAGTTGAAGCCGCCAGAGGCACGCTGATTCATCACTACATATTGGATAATGATGCGCTCATCAAAGACGTGAACTTGATTGTCGCTACAACAAACAATTGTCCAGCCATAAACATGTCAATTCGCAACGCAGCAAAAGGCTTAATTCACCACGACAAGGTGGACCAAGGCATTCTCAACATGGTGGAGATGGCTTTTAGAGCGTATGATCCATGCTTCGGATGTGCTACGCATTATGCTGTTGGACAAATGCCACTAACCATAGAAATATACAACCACGAAAAGAAGCTGCTTAAGACTGTGCAACGATAAGCCTTTTCTCCTGTTTTTTGTGTGTTTTATTGGCGATTTCTGTGACTAAAAGAAATTATGATATCCAAAAGGAATTGAAGAAGTGGTTTTCAGGCGCAGAGAAGGCTGTTATTGCTGGCATTGGAAATCCTATTCGCATGGACGACTTTATCGGAGTAAAAATAGTCCAAGATTTACGCGGAAAAGCTTCTGACAGGATCTACTTGATTGAATGCGAAACCGTTCCTGAAAGCTTTATTCAAGAAATCGCAGATTTCAATCCAACACACATTCTCTTGATAGATGCAGCAATTTTAGGTTTGAAACCTGGAGAATCAAGGCTGATTAAGCCCGAACAATTAACAGATTTCCCTGCGTTCTCAACACACATGCTCCCACTGCGAATATTTTGTGAATATCTTGACAAAACAACAAAGGCAAAAATTGTATTACTATTAATTGAGCCTAAAAAAGCTGATTTTGGGGAAGGATTAACATCTGAGGTTGAGGCTGTGGCAAAGGAGATTGCAAATTTTCTGATCAAGTTGCTTATTTAAAGTATATTGCCTTTATAGTGGATCGAAGCTGGACAGCCTAAGCATCTGTTGTCTTTGTAAAAAGCGCAACTGCTACAATCTTTTTCGCATGGCGTAATCTTCTTCTTATCCAGAATAGGTTTTATAGGCACAATGAAATCTCTAACTGGAGTTACTACAAGATCAAAATCCATGTCTTTTATAATCGGATCATGTCTCAGATGAGAATCAACACATGACACTATGGATCTCATATTTTCACCTATCAAAAGAACTGTTAGATTGTACCTTCCTGAAGTTAAAAAGCCGTTTACGTAAAGAGGACATTTTTCTAGAGAACTTAAAACGTGCTCGGTATTATTGGTGACTATATCGATTTTTGCAAGAAACAATTGAGCCTTCTTGACTTCGATTCCGGTTAAATATGCCAAGACTCCTGCTTCTTTAAGTTTATGTATCCTTGCGCTTACTGCAGGCTGCGAAATTTTTAACTGCTTTGCAAGGTCAACTTGAGAAATTTCTGGATTTAGAGATAATGCCTGCAAAATCTTTTTGTCAACGTTGTCTATCTGATTTGCCAAGGTTTTTCACCTATCTGTTAATTAACCTATCAAAGTGAACTATATAAAAGTTAAGCAAAAAAGTTATTGACTATAAGAGTAATTACTCATTTGTTTATAAAATATAAAAGAAATGTTTATAACAATTTGTGCACACCTAATAATTATTAGATACATTCTGAAGGCGAAAAAAATGGTTGAGTCTACAACATGGGAAAATGACTGTTGCAGATGCGGAAGCGAGGTTAAAGTCAACATATATCCTGGAAAGAGAGCTTGTCACTTGACTTGCGGTCCGTGTTTGTACCCAGAAGATTGGTCTAAATGTAATTCATGCGAGATTGTTGGGCATTGCACATATGCTTTAGATTATTTAAGAAGCCTAAAGCCTAACGGCGTCAAGAAAGGATGCTACTTTAAAGGACTGTTGAAGGGCGAAGAAACAATTTATCATATATTGCAGTTTGTAAATGCAGAGCAACTTCTTGTGAATAAACTTGGTGAAAAGAATTATCTAGAAAGCTTAAAAAAAGCTAATGCAAGAAGCCCTTGTCTTCCCAAAACACTTTAACACCAATTTTTTATCATCATTTTCTACCAAATTTTAGCATGTTCCAGATTCGCTCATGTATGTAATAAATAGCAATTTTCAGTAAAAGTTCCGCGAAACCAACACCACCACTTAATACCCAGTTTCCAGTGAATGCAAACACCAAAAGCATTGTTGTTAATGTTGCTACAATTCTCCAAGAAATTGCTTTTATTAGGCTTCTAATTGGCTTTTCCATCTATACAAACATCCTTTTCCAACTTAACTCGTCATTAAACAACGTATGAGCATAATTAATTTTTGCAGTGCTAAAAAAGGCGTTAACTAGCGTAAGCTCGCTAGAATCAAGTTTTTGACAAACAAAAATGAAGGTTAAGGCTTTTTTGATGTTTCTTTTATTGCTTCTTGGAAAAGCTTCTTTACTGCCGTAATCCTCGCCTTCTGTGCCAACACGTCGCTTGTTACTAGGTCTAATGCTTCTTCTGGGCACCATTTAACACATTGAGGCTCGCCTTGCTCCTTGCATAAATCACACACAAACACAACTTTATTTTCCGGATGCAACATTATCGCTCCATAATCACACGCCTCAATACACCATCCACAGCCATTACATTTATCCTCATCCACAGCTATAAGCCCAGTTTCCTCAGACTGCGTTAAAGCGTCTCTTGGACATGCAGCCACACATGGTGGGTCTTCGCAAAGCCTGCACGTAACCGCCAGATTAATCAATTGGTTTATCCTGACAACCCGTATTCTGGATTTCAAAGGGTTGAAACTTTTTTCTTTTGTCATCGAGCAAATGTATTCGCAGCATTGACAGCCTGCACATTTTTCTGGGTCTGCTGAAACAAATTTTCTCTCATGAATCTTTACCATTGGCTATTCCTCCGCCTTTTTGGTTTTTCCAATTTTACCCTCAACTATGTAAATCAGATCGTCCATACCTAACTCCTTCAGCTTTTCCACGGTTGGTACACCCTCCCTTGTCCATCCGCGAGCCATATAATAATCGTCTAGAAGCAAATCTAGTTCTTCTTGTGTGACATAAGCTCCTTTTGATGGGCCTTCATCTGGGATCGGTAAATGCATAACCTTGTAGGGTAACGTGTCGTCTTTTCTGCCTAAGCCTTCTCTAATGTTGAATAGTCTTGCTACATTGTTTATTCTCTCGCCACTTCGCTTCATCTCTTCTGGTGTCATTTCAATCCCCGTCACTAGGATGTATAGCTTAGTCATGTCTTCGAGTTCTTTGTAGTATGTGCCTCTTGAGAATTTGCAGACAATAAAGGAGTCGATGAGCGTGTAAACGTCTTCCATGTCTTTAACCATTTTGCCCCTTCCTTTTTCAGCGACTAGGCGGTTTACTTTTCCTTTAACGTCAAAGGCGTAAGCGCCATGTCTGTTGTGGTCTGCTCCACGGAAGGAAACAGCAAAACCCAACGCGGCTGTTTTTAGGCATCTGAGGTCATAGCCGGTAACCTCTACTCCCTTGATGTGCTGTGCCAGTTTTTCCGCTCCTCTGCCTATTTTCTCTCCAGCTGTTTTCACGCCTTCGGCTAGTATGTCGCCTATGCCTTCACGTTTGCCCATTTTCTCGATAATCTTGACTAGAGCTTCATGATTGCCGAACCGCGCGTCTATTCCATCAAAATCCTTCTCTGTTAGAATGCCTTTTTCATAGCAGTCCATAGCAAAGCCAACGATGACACCAGCGCTGATGGCGTCTATTCCATAATAGTTACACAGGTCCATTCCCTTTATGATGGCGTCGAGGCGGTCTACTCCGCAGTATGGTCCCATAGCCCACAACGGCTCGTATTCCATCCGAGTCATGGTGCCTTTATAGGGTCCTTCTGGAACCACGCAAATGTGTTCGCATCGCATTGCGCAAGAGCTGCATCCTATGATTTTGGCAACGAACCTTTCGTTTAGGTTTTCTCCGCTTACTTTTTCTGCTCCTTCAAAGCGTGAGTTGTTGTAGTTTCTTGTGGGCATGCACGAAAGCGAATTGTGGACTAGAACGTTTTCCGGAGTGCCTAATGTTCTGTATTTCTGTGTGGCTGGTCCTTTCATTCTTTCATGAAATTCCTTGACATATTCCATGAATTCTTCTGGCTTTGCAACTGTAACATCGTGTGTTCCACGCACAGCAATTGCCTTGAGATTCTTTGAGCCCATGACGGCGCCCATTCCCGTTCTCCCAGCGGCTCTGGTTTTGTCGTTGATGATGCATGCTATTCGAACAAGTTTTTCTCCAGAGGGGCCTATGGCTGCAACGCGGATGTAATAGTCACCTAACTCTTCCCTTATCGTATCTTCAGTGTCGGCTGGTGATTTACCCATTAAATGTGAGGCGTCCAATAACTGGACTGAATCATCGTCAATCCAAACGTAAACTGGTTTTTCCGCTTTGCCCTTAAAAATTACAGCATCATATCCAGCCCTCTTCAATTCCGTGCCAAAAGAACCATGGGACTTGGCTTCACCAACCCCATAGCTTTGTGGCGATTTTGCAACGAAAGCATGTCCATTCCCGCCTGTTGGCCAAATCGTGCCTGATATTGGACCAGTTGTTAGAATTAATGGGTTTTCTGGGCTGAACGGGTCTACTTCCGGCTTGGAATGGTCTAGCCATAATCGCATTCCTAAACCTATTCCGCCAATGTATTTTTTCGCGTAATCTTCATTCAAAGGCTCAACATGCGTTTTTCCAGTTGTTAAATCTACGTGAAGTACGCGTTCAGCATAACCGTACAAGATGTTTTTCCTCCGTATTTGTGATTCTAAGGTTTTAGTGTTTGATATTAATTTATCTATCTGAACCATGCATTTTACACGGAGCTAAACTATAGATAACACGAAGACCTTATCGATGATTAAAAAGAAGAGAAAGAAAAGTTTTAAGTTGCCTCTTTCAAGAGTTCAAGAATATCTCTCACAGCAATCTTGTTTTCTACGTCCAACACTTTTACAGCGTCCTCTAAGGTCGTTACGCAAAACGGACAAGCCACAGCGATAGTGTCAACACCGAGGTTCAATGCCTCTTTAACTCGGTCTACACAAGGTCTTTTTTCAGGCTCTGCTTCTTCTGTCCAAACTCTTCCAGCTCCGCCACCACAGCAGAAGCTACTTTGCCTTGTTCTCCGCATCTCGACGAGTTCTAGACCGCGTATGGACTGCAAGACTTGTCTTGGCGCATCATATATTTCGTTGCGTTTACCTAGGAAGCATGGGTCGTGATAGGCAACTATTCTCTTAACGGTTTTTGCGGGTTTAATCTTGCCTTGCTGGATGGCTTCTGCCAGAAATTGTGTGTAATGCTGAACATTGAGTTTTGCGTCCGCGTATGGCTTGTCATTCTTAAAAGTGTTATAACAATGAGGTGATAGCGTGACGATTTTTTCTGCGTTGAATTTCTTGAACATCTCAATGTTGTGCAAAGCAAGTTCCTCGAAAAGTCCTTTCTCTCCCATTCTCAGTATGTGGTCTCCACAGCACCATTCCTCAGTGCCTAACGTCGCATAGTTTACGCCTAGACTGTTGAGTATTTGAGCCATTGTTCTGGCGATTTCTCGGTTTCTCAAGTCGTAAGTGTTTGAGCAACACGTGAAAAGTAGAACATCCGCCTTTGCAACGTTCGGAAACGTTTTAACGTTCAAGCCTTCAGCCCATTCCATTCTCTTGCTTTGATGCGTTGACATTGGGTTGTGGTATTTGTAGACGCTTTCAAGCACATCTTTAACGGTTCTTGGAATGTTCCCAGCTTCTACCAGCAGGCTGTGGTCATCAACTATCGAGTTTGCGCAGCTGACAAGTTTGGGACAGAACAA
>CAZNJT010000027.1:16653-17711 GCA_964573475.1 uncultured Candidatus Bathyarchaeia archaeon
CATGAGTGCCTAAACGTAAGCGTCTCATCAAGATTATCCTTAATGTATTGAAGTACTTCTAAGATAGTTGTTCCCTTGTAGACGGGTGCCTTATACGTGGATACATAATGCCTCTTATTTTGAGGGTCAAAACGGTGTATCTTAAACTCAACAATTTTCTCCACTTTAGTGCTCATGCAATTCACCTCCTAATAAGTTCGCGCAGCCGGCGGCCACTTGGTTATCGTAACCGGCGCATACTCAAGCCGTGGGCCTTCTTTTGTGCAGTATGCTAGAGTGTGTTTTAACCAGTTTTCATCGTCACGTTTCGGGTAATCTCGCCTTGAATGTGCGCCTCTTGACTCTGTTCTGGCAAGTGCGCCGGCTATAGTAACTTCAGCAAGGTCTAACATAAAGTCAAGCTGTAGAGCGGAGGTAAATCCAGTATTGAATGGTTTGCCTTTGTCTTCAACTCTTATGTTTTTGAATCTTTGTTTGAGTTCTCTTATTTCTTTCAATGCGCTCTCGAGTTGGTCGCCTCTTCTGAATATCCAAACTTTCGTGTTCATAATGCGTCTCATTGCGTCTCTAATGAGGGGCACTCTTTCATCGCCTTCGCTGCCCAAAATTTCGTCAAAGACCCTTTTTTCCTCTGCCAAAAGTTTTTCATGCGGAATTTCGCGAAAGCTGCCGGATAAGGCTTTTTTAGCGGCTTCTTCGCCGGTGACTGCTCCGAAAACTAGACAGTCAGCTGTCGAGTTTGTGCCAAGCCTGTTTGCTCCGTGAACGCTGATACATGAGCATTCGCCAGCAGCGTAGAATCCGTTGATTGGTGTTTCAGTTTTTATGTTGGCTTTGATTCCTCCCATTGAGTAGTGGGCTGCTGGTCTGATTGGTATCTGCTCTTTGACGGGGTCTACTCCGCCAAGTTTTATTGCAACGTCGCGTATGAGGGGTAACCTTTCATTTATTTTCTCTTCGCCTAGATGTCTTAGGTCTAAGGCTATGTAAGGACCATATGGTCCTTCTAATCCTCTTCCTTCTAAGATTTCAGTTTGTTCCGCTCTGGATATTACGTC
>CAZNJT010000028.1:0-7111 GCA_964573475.1 uncultured Candidatus Bathyarchaeia archaeon
TTAAAGGAGTTGTAAGCATGGGATTTTTTAAGAAGTTTTCGGCACCAAAAGCGAAGATAGAGCTGAAACTCGACGAAGTCGCATATGATTATAAAGACAAGCTCACCGGACGAATAGTCTTAGACCCACAAGAAGATATCGCAGTAAACGAGTTTCGAATAGAATTCGGCGGCAACAAAAAAATAAAATGGAGGAAGGGCTTAAACAGTTATAACTCTAACAGGTCGCTTGAACAAATCTATAAAATACCAGTTGGAGGTCCTGTTCAACTGCAGAGGGGGCAACATTATGAACAGCCTTTTCAAATAGACATCCCGGTATATTCAAGACCTGATCCTTTCACGGAACTTGAAGTGAAGGTGAAAGGAGTCGCTACAGTTCAAGGTAGACCTGATTTAACACATGAAGTAAAGCCTGTCATTAACTTTCCTTACATAATTGAATGTCTCATGCAGTATGGCGGTTGCGGTTTTGTGTCACAACCGTTGTCCGAGCCTGTTAAAGCGTGTTCTAGCTGTGGTAAAAACTTGGAAGAAGTTTGGAACCGCAAGTACATGGATGAAACAGCGAAAGGTTTTAGCAGAGCTATGGAACGTGGCAGTTCTCAAGACTTCTAAAGGAGGCGGATAAATATGGCACGTTACCAAGGACTTGGGGTCGAGATTAAAACTCTCTTAGAAAAATTGAAATCTTCAATGGAAAAACAAGGCTACAAGATAGAGCGTGTATTAACTGGTGAAACCAGCTTTCTAATAGAATATAAAAAAGCTGGAGTCTTCGGAGCAAAAGAAACTCTGAGCGTGAAAGGTGTTTCAGACGATTTTGTAGTTTCTGGAATTAGAGAAGACAATCAAGAAGCATGGTTTATTGTTGAAGATAGCATTCTAGCCTCTGCTAGGAATCCTCAAGCTTTCAAAAGTCATACAGAAACTGTGACTGCTCCACCAACTCCAATGGCACCAATAACACCTGCAACACCCGTAGCGCCAACAGTTCCTACCCAAGTAGCTCCACAGCCCCCTCCTGCTCCAAAACCCCTACAACCACCGCCTACAAACTGCACCAACTGCGGCGCCCCACTTAATGTGACACAAGAAGACCTAGTAAGCACCTGCAGATATTGTGGTTTCACAATGACTTTAGCCACAAGGGAAGAAATAAAAAGACACAGCATGCTGGAGAATCGTCTCTTTGCTCAGCAAGCAGTTGAAGCAGCTCAAAAATACATGGATAAAGGCATCTTCAGAGCGGGTGTTTCAAAAGATGCCTCAATTGCGAACGTGAAACTGCGTTATGTTCCTTTCTGGGTTTGCTCGGCTAATGCAAACACGTTCTTCGGAGGCACAACAGGTTCTGGAATTATGGGAGAGATCCATCAGGCACAAGAGGCGGTGACTGATAAAAGAGCAGGCGGATTGAAAAAGTTTGGGAAGCTAGTTCTGGCGGGAGCCAAGGCTTATTCCGAGATGCAGCAAAAGGATAGGAGACCCCAAAATGTCTCCTACTCGTTCTCAAACAATTACGTTTGGCCTGCATTAGCTCGACAAACGATGATAAGCGAAATAAACTATTACGATGTGCCAGCAGCTAGGAAAATCCCCTTCGACGTAGGCAAAATACCGCCAGACGCAGAATTCCTCAACATAGAATTAAACGAAGAAGAGGCTAAAACGAAAGTCAAGTCAGAGGTTGAAGCCAAAGAAAGGCTGATTGCAAGTGGCAAAGTGGACACTCTTGAAACTTGCAATGTAAATGTGGTTCTTGGAGAGGCTGAGCTTGTGCATGCGCCAGTCTGGTTTGTCCATTACGCATTGAAAGGAGAAAACTACGTGATTGCCGTAGACGGTTGCGAGGGCAAAGTTTTAGGCGGAGGAAGACCACTATTTAAAATCAAATAGGAAGCTGAAAAATGTCTGAGAAAGAAACGATAGAAAAGGTGAAAGACAAGCAGGGAATACTTGCCAAAATCCAGAACGTATTCGGCTTAGGATACGCAACCAAAGAAGACTTGCGAGAGTTAGACAAGAAACTTCGAGACCTTTATTATGCTGACTTCAAAAGTCTACGCCACAAATGGGAAGAACTCTATCTAGCAGCATTAAATGCCGGAACTGCAACAGACGACTTTAAAAAGGTCATACAGATCATGGACCGAGTTGGCGAAAAAGTCAACCGCGCTGATTATGGTTATGCTGGATTAATGGATCGAAAAGGTCAAATAAGAGAAAGCGAGCTAGGACGGGTATTTGATTATGACAAGGGTCTGAACGAAGACGTTCAAGCCATAATTAGGGCAATTGACGAGCTTTACAATGACAGCCAAGCTGAAAAGTGGGCAGATGCACCCGTCAAAGCTAGGAACATTAAATCCTTAATACTGGGTTTTGAGTCTAAATGGGATGAAAGAGAAAAACAATTCAGACCTTTGGAGGTGTAAATTAGATGCCTGTTATTGAAAAAGTTGCATGGGATTATGCTGGAGCAGAAGATATAGCTTACAGATTTCCAAAACTTTCGCTTAAATATGGAAGCCAAGTAATAGTTAAAGAAAACCAATGGGGGGTCTTCTTCCGAGACGGCAAAGCATATGACGTTTTCGGTCCTGGAAGACACACAATAACAAGTAATAACATTCCACTTTTAACTGGCGCTTTAAAAGCATTACGCATAATAGGTGACATTTTTGAGTGTGAAGTTGTTTTCGTTAGCAACAGCCAGTTTAGAGCAAACTTCGGAGGCACAGCATACTCAGCCCCAAGCGGCGACATAAAATATCAAGCTGAGCTAGGATTTTTTGGTTATATGTTGTACAAGGTTGAAGATCCTAAGCTTTTTGTTGTCGAATTCTTCGGAAATCGTGACGCTAGCACTTCAAGAGACGTTGAAAACTACATCAGAGGATTCATAAACGAACGCATCATAAACGAATTTGGCAACCATGACATCTTCACGGTTGTAAAAAACGTAGACGCCACCACAGACAAGGTGACATTAAAGATAGGTGACGAGGCTGCACGGGTGGGCTTAAAAGTTATAGACTGTGTCTTCGAAGGTGTCAAGATTCCTGAAGAAGCGAGAAGGTTTGCTTCTGGAATGGGCGCTCAAGCTATGGTGATGCAGTACATGAAGGAAACGGCAACTGAACTTAAGGGATCTGAAGGTGGTGGAGCAGCCGCTGCAGGCTTAGGAGCTGGAATGGGTTTAACGATGCCATACATGATGGCGCAGCAAATGCAGCAAGCTCAAGCCGGTCAAGCTCAACAATTGATAATATGTCAAAGCTGTGGCGCTAAAAATCCTGTTGGAACGAAATTCTGTGGAAACTGTGGCGCAGGTTTGGCGCCGCCGGCAAAAGTTGTCTGTCCCAAATGTAAGGCTGAGAATCCCGCTGGCATGAAATTCTGCGGAAGTTGCGGTGCTCCACTTGCTCAACAAGCTGAAGCAACCGGGGCAGAAATTACCTGTCCAAAATGCAACACAAAGAACCCTGCGGGAACAAAGTTCTGCGGTAACTGCGGAGAAAAACTAGGCTAAGCCTTTTAGCTTCTCTTTTTTCTAGTTCTATCTGTTTTTCTTAGTAGTGAGCCGCATCTTCCACAAAACTTCATATTTGAAGGCATTATGGCGCTACATTTGTGACATTGGATCGGCGGTGGAGGATACAGGGCTTGACCGCATTGTCCACAAAACTTATTTTCACCAGGATTTTTGCTGCCGCATCTTAGACAAATAATAACTTGTTTAATCATTTTCTCTGGCGGTTTCATAGTTTGGAACATGTACTGTGCCATTGTGAGCCCCATGGCTAAACCTATCCCTGCCGAGAAAGCGTTGCCAACACTGTACTTACTCATGTTCATTATCATGAAGATATTGAATTTAGCATAAGAAAAACTTTGCTGAAAATTTCAAACAGGAGAGGAAAAAATGCAGAATAGGCAAACAAAAAATATATCCACTAATTTGTTGTACTAACACTTATTCTTAAAATGGTGCAATGTCAAATCTGGTTCATGCAGGTTGATTGAGAATGAGTGTTGCTGTCAAAGGACTGTGGAACATCGTTTTGAGTGGTTACCCAAAGTCTGGTAAAACCATGCTTGCCAACAGGTTGATTGCTGAAAACCAATATTTTGCAAGAATAGGCGTAGATGAGTTGAGGCAGATGATTTTTAACGAGTTTCCTCCATGCCGCGACGAGTTCTTGATATATTCTATGATTGCCGAGATGCGGGATAGTTTACTAGAAAAAGGCTACAGCGTTGTAGTAGATTCAACGGCACCAGACAATGTTACCCGCGAGTTTTTAACAGTAACAAAGGTTAGACATGTTAACCGCTTGCTTGTTGTGTTAAACATTGACAGAGAGGTTCTAATTAAAAGGAATATTGAAAAGTCTGGTGATGCAAGTTCAATTTTCGCATGGGACAAGCGTTGGGAAGAACCAAGAGGTAGCATTCCAATTTTTAAGTTTAAAAGGAACGATATGAAAGAGTTTGAAGCTTATTATGCTCGACTAATAGAGCTTTTAGAAAGCGAAATACACCCCTTCAAACCCGAATTTCACCCAGTAATCCATTTAAAAGAAATTAGAAAAGCCCTCAAGAGCTTCTTGAAGAAAAACTCGTAGTAAAAAACTCAATACTGACATCATTTTAGTTAATGAAAGTTTTTCTTCAAAAATAACTAGTATTCGATTCCTTTTCTGGCTTGATAGCCCTTGTTGAAGGGGTGTTTCACCTCTTTCATCTCTGTAACCAGGTCAGCAGCTTCAATGATTTCGTTGGGTGCATATCGTCCAGTTAGTATAAGTTCAACGTGCTTTGGCTTATTCTTTATCAGTTCCAGAACTTTTTCAATTTTTATCAGCTTTAGGTTTAAAGCCACGTTAATCTCGTCTAGGATGACTATGTCGTATTCGCCGCTTTTGACAACTTCTTCAGCCAAAGCGAAGGCTTCTTCTGCAAGTTCAACATCCGCTTTTCCAGGAGGCTTTTCTGTTACGAATTTGCCTCTGCCGAAGGCTTTCAATGTAAGGTTTGGAAGCTTGTCTACAATGTATAGTTCGCCGTAGTCGAATCCGCCCTTAATGAACTGGATTATGTAAACTTTTAATCCTCTCCCTATCGCCCTAAGTGCGAGTCCAAAAGCCGCCGAGCTCTTTCCTTTCCCGTTTCCAGTGTAAACCTGTACAAATCCTTTTTCAAGTTTAGGCATTACTCACTGCCTTCTTAAATTTTCCACGTAATAGCTTCTCAGCTGCAGAGGCTGGATCTATTTCCTTTTCCAGAATCTGGTGCAAAAATTCTTCGAACTTTCCTTCCTTTCTTAATTCTTCTATTATCAAGGTTGCCGCTTTTTCTTTTATGGCTTCGATGAGTTCGGCTTCGGCTCTCAATAGGCTTTTTTTGTGCTCTATTTCCTTTTTCAGAAATTGTCTATGCTCTTCCAGTTTTTCAATGAGTTGGGGGACGCCTTCTCCTGTGAGGGCTATTGTTTTTAGAATGGGTGTTTTCCATGTTTTTTCTTTGTTGTTTAGTTGCAGTATTGATTGGATGTCCATTACAGCTTTGTCTGCGTTTTCGCGGTCAGCCTTGTTTATGACAAAGATGTCGGCTATCTCCATTAACCCGGCTTTTATTGCTTGTATTTCGTCTCCTAACCCAGGTGCGTGAATAACAACTATTGTTTGTGCCACTTTGATTATTTCCACTTCGGATTGTCCAGCGCCAACAGTTTCCACGATTACTATGTCTTTGCCTGCAGCATCCAATATTTTGACAGCGTCTTTCGTTGCCTTGGCAATTCCTCCCAGATAATTTCGAGTTGCCATGCTCCTTATAAAAACGCCTTCATCCGTGCTCAACTCTTGCATTCGGATTCTGTCGCCTAAGAATGCTCCGCCAGTGAAGGGGCTTGTGGGATCTACGGCTACGACGCCTACAGTTTTGCCTCGCTGCCTATATTTACGCACAATTTTTTCGATGAGAGTGCTTTTTCCAGAACCGCCTGGTCCCGTCAATCCTATTATGTGAGCTTTTCCTGTATGGGGATAAATCTGGGCAATTAGTTTTGGGGCTTCTGCTGTGTTGTTTTCGATTATTGTTATTGCCCTTGCTATGCTTCTGCGGTCTCCAGCTAAAACCCCTTGAACTAGTTCTTCAGTTTTCGCCAACTTTTCTGCACATCTTAAGGTTTAGGTTCTTTTAGGAACGTTTTCCAACGTGAATTGTATTATTGTTTCCGTGGGTGTTCCAGGCCCAAATATTCCCTTTATACCCAACTTCTTCATTTCCGGTATGTCTTCTTCTGGAATTATTCCTCCTGCGAAAACCATAACGTCTGTTAAGCCTTTTTGCTTTAGAAGCTCCATTATTCTTGGGAAAAGAGCCTTGTGGGCGCCTGAAAGGATGCTTAAGCCTATTACGTCCACGTCTTCTTGAAGGGCTGTTTCAACTATTTGTTCAGGCGTCTGTCTCAAACCCGTGTAGATTACTTCCATTCCTGCGTCTCTCAAGGCTCTGGCTACAACTTTGGCTCCTCTGTCGTGGCTGTCGAGGCCTGGTTTGGCGATTAAAACTCTTATTTTTCTTGTGCTTTGCATTTTGTTCCCTCCTTTTAGATAACGATTAGTTCTTTATACTCTCCGTAAACTTCCCGTAGCACTTCGGTTATTTCGCCTAAGGTTACGTAGACTTTCACCGCTTCAATTACTGTTGGCATGAGATTTTCATCCTTTTCTGCTGTGTAATGAAGTTTTTCGAGGACTTCCTTCACCTTTCTGTTGTCGCGTTCCCTTTTTACCTTTTGCAGTCGGATAACCTGTTCTTTTTCGGCTTTTGAGTCTATCCTTAAAAGCTTTATTGGGCATTCTTCCTCTTCGATGGTGTATTCATTCAAACCAACAATTATGCGTTTTTTCTCGTCTATTTCCATCTGGTATCGGTAGGCGCTGTCGGCGATTTCTTTCTGGAAGAATCCTTTTTCTATGGCGGCTATGGCTCCGCCCATGTCGTCGATTTTTTGGATGTACTCCATTGCTTTTTGTTCCATCTCATTTGTTAAGGCTTCTACGTAATAGGAGCCTGCCAATGGGTCTACGGTGTTTGTT
>CAZNJT010000028.1:7211-17602 GCA_964573475.1 uncultured Candidatus Bathyarchaeia archaeon
ATTTGTTAAGGCTTCTACGTAATAGGAGCCTGCCAATGGGTCTACGGTGTTTGTTACTCCACTTTCGTGGGCTATTACCTGTTGCGTTCTCAATGCTACTCTAACGGCTTCTTCAGTTGGCAAGCATAGAGCCTCGTCGAAGGAGTTCGTGTGTAGCGATTGCGTTCCGCCTAAAACTGCTGCTAGCGCCTGTATAGTGGTACGTATGATGTTGTTTAGTGGCTGCGGTGCTGTGAGGGTGCATCCTGAAGTTTGGATGTGCATGCGCATCCACATAGACCTTGGATTTTTGGCGTGGAAGCGTTCCTTCATTATTTTTGCCCATAGTCTGCGGGCTGCTCTGAATTTGGCTATTTCTTCGAAGAAATCGTTGTGGGATGCGAAGAAGAATGACAAGCGATGGGCGAAATCGTCCACTTTTAATCCTCTTTCTATGGTGGATTCAACATAGGCTATTCCGTCATAAATAGTGAAGGCTAATTCTTGAAGGGCAGTTGCGCCAGCCTCGCGGATGTGGTATCCACTTATGCTTACGGGGTTCCACCTGGGCAAATGCCTAGCACAATATTCAATTATGTCTGTTGTGAGTTTTACTGAGGACTTTGGCGGAAATATGCATAACTTCTGGGCGAAAAACTCCTTCAGATTGTCGTTTTGTGTTGTTCCTCCAATCTTTTCTCTCGGCACACCTTGCCTGTCTCCTACGGCTACGTACATGGCAAGCAGCATGGGTGCTGGACCATTTATGGTCATAGAAGTTGTAACTTGGTCTAGCGGTATCCCGTCAAATAGGATTTCCATGTCCTTCAATGACGAGATGGCTACTCCGCATATGCCCACTTCCCCCTTTGCCATGGGGTGGTCTGAATCGTAACCCATTATTGTTGGGTAATCGAAGGCTGTGCTTAGGCCTGTTTCGCCTTCCTTCAGCAGGTATTTGAAGCGTTTGTTTGTTTGCTCTGCCGTGCCATATCCTGCAAACATTCGCATCGTCCATAAGCGGCCACGGTACATGGTTGCATGTACGCCGCGGAGGAAGGGATACTCGCCCGGAAAGCCCAAATCTCGTAGGTAATCCAACGCCTTAATGTCTTCTGGAGTGTAAACACGTTTTATCAGCATGCCTGAATGATTCCGAAATTCGCTTTTACATTCTGGGCATTGCCTTATCCATTTTGGAAGTGTTGTCTTTTCCCAGCGTTCCCTCTCTCGCTTTATTTCGTTAATCTTCTCTTCATCAAACATTGTCTTGTTTTGCCTCCATTATTGAACTGTTTAGTGTTCAAACTAACATATCGGTATCAAACCTAAAAAGATATTTTCTTATCGGTTCAAAACCATAAAAATTAATGTTAAAGCTAAGACCATAGTACGTATTATGAAGGGGTTTTTATATTGGAATTCTAACAAATGAAACAATATGTCTCGTAAAAAGTCACAGAAGAAAAGAAAGCATAAGACCGTTGGAATAGAAGCAGTCGTTGAGCCAGGCGTTGGTGCCTTGTATGTCAGAGGTACATGGATGAAAAGGCTGAATGAAATGGGCAAACGCAAGAGAAAACAAATCAAGAAGAGCCATGTCAAACGTAAATATTAGCATCAAATGGCGCTAAGCGCTTGCCCAAGCATGTGCCAATTATAATCCGAGAAGCCGTACTATGTCGAGCTTGTGAAAAGGAAAGTCAATGTGTCAAATTAATGAATGTGGTTCTTGATACTAAACTTTCTACGAAGTAGAAGACTTTTGGTCATGCTATCTCTTGAACTCTAGCAAGGCGGCGGAGGCTGAAAATCCCCATCCATAACCAACCATCAAAACAATGTCGCCTCTTGAGAGTTCGCCGCCTGAGACTATTTTTTCAAGGATAAATGGTAAACTTGCTCCGGCTAAGTTGCCATATTCCCTAAGCACTTCATGCGATTCCCTAATTTTTTTATATGGAATTCTGTGGCGTTCAGCTATAATGTTTAGTATTTTTTTGCTACCCGTGTGAACCGCCCACTTCTTCGTCACTTTTATAGTGTTTTCAGCGTTTTTCCCAAGCAGTCTTTCGAGAGCTAAAGCCGTATATTTTGTTCCCAGTTCTGGAATTTCTCTGCCAAGATGCGAATAAAAGCCAAATTTGAAAGGTTCGTTTAAGGCTGAGAGCCTAGCATAACCAGCCAAAAAATCTTTCTTTCCAAGGTTTGTAACTTCCACAATCCTCTCAACTGATAAGCCTTCCCCCTCTTTTGCTACTATGGCAGCGGCTACTCCGTCTCCAAAAAGGAAAAACTCCATAGTCGCAATCCATTTTCTTAATTCTATTTGTCTTTTGGCTTCTTCTTTTATCTGGTTAATTTGACTGATTTCCATAAAATCCTTTATTCCCTGCACTTGATTTTGGAACCAGTATGAGCTTACTCCTGAAATGCAAAGCAAAACATAATCTTCCGGATGCGCCGCAAGGTAATTTTCTGCAAGTTCTAGGGCTTTAGGAAAGGCGGTGCTGGCTATTCCTTGAGCGTTAACATGCCTTATATAAGGGTTAAAACCGATTCTTCGGACTAGAAGTTGGCTGAGGCCAGGACACAAAAACGGGTTCACATCATAAGCAGCAACAAGATAACCTATATCCCTAACGGATAGGCCCGCCTTTTCAATGGCTTTTTTACATGCCTCTACGCAAAGTTCAACAAGGCCAGCCTCGCTTAAAATGGTTTCCGATTTTGAAGATGAAGCTACATTGTTAATGAGGTATCGTTTTGAAACTCCCAAGTTGAGTATATTCTGTTTAACGCCTTCGGGAAGTTTGCATGGAAAAACCTCCATAAGCTCTTCGGTTGAATACTCATTTCTAGGGAGAGAAGTTGATAACTGTAGTATCTGCATACAAATAAAATGATAAGCGACATTATAAAAAGATTCCCAGATTTTTCTAGTCATCCTCTCAAAATTTGTATTTCTATTCTTAATTTAGGGCTAATTGCCGCAAAAATCTTATTAGTTGTTGGAATCCACTAACTACATCTTCGTTTAATATGAGGTGGAAAGTTGAAAAAAGTCGGAGTAGTCGCTGGTAGCATTTCAAGGTTCGACAACCCAAGACACACGTTGCAAGAAGAGATGTGTGCAGAAACAGTCAAAATGATATTGGACGATGTTCCAGACCTAGAACTTGGAGATTTCATAAAGAAAGGCTATGCATGTTGCTACTCATACTTCAGCGACATACTGGAACAGCAACAGTGTATGCACTGGATAATTCACGACTATCTAGGCTTAAGCGGCGTACCAGCATATAGAGTTGAATCAGGCGGCGCAACTCCAATCGACGCAGTAATAAACGCAGCCTTATGGATACGCTCAGGCATGTTCCCAGTAGTTCTCGTTGTTGGATGGGAAAAAATGAACGAGCTACCCATTCAGAAGGTTAACGAAGCCATAGCCATCGCCGGCGACACAGACTGGGACTTCGTTTCAGGTTTTACCTACAACGCCTTCTATGCAACACTTGAAGCTCGTCGAATGCACGTTTACGGCGAGACTGAAGAAGACTTGGCTGAGGTTGCAGTTCTATGCCACAACAACTCACTTGAAAATCCCTACGCACAGTGGCCGGCCCAGCATGGCTTCAGCAAAATAACGATAGAAGACGTCTACAAATCCCGTTTAATCTCGTGGCCGTATAGGCTTTATGAATGTGCAATGACAAGCGAAGGCGCATCGGCTTTGCTCTTGGCAAATGAAGAAATCACCAAGAAACTCGCTGACAACCCAGTTTGGATAAGCGGAGTGGGTTTCGGCACAGATACAATGAGACCTGGAGACCGCCCAGATAACCCAGCATGGAAAGGCTTGTACCCAGAAGACGAAAAAATCTGGCCTAAAAACATTCCAAAGCCAATGTCACCTTACCCTGACCTAGTCAACTTTGGCTCACTAAGAGTAGCCGCGAGGATGGCTTACAAAGACGCTGGAGTGAAGAACCCGCGAAAAGAAATTAGCCTTGTCGAAATTTTCGACCCATATGCAGGCGTTGTTTTGGCAGGGCTTGAAGACTTTGATTTCTGCAAGAGAGGCGAAGGAAAGAAACTACTTCGAGAAGGCGTAATCGCGCCTCATGGAGAACTTCCATGCCAACTCAGCGGTGCGTTGACCGCTCAGGGACACGCAGTTGGCTCCACATCAATCGCTCAAGTAGTCGACGTCTACTGGCAACTCAGCAACCAAATCGGCAAAAAATGGGGCGCACCCAGCAGACAATTAAGCAACGCGAAAAAAGGCTTCATACACGGACACGGCGGAACAGGATGCCAAGCAGGTGCCGTAGTTTTGGAGGTGTAAAAAATGAAGCAACCAGGATCAGAAAAGGTTCTGAAAGAACAGAAGATTGACGAGGAATGGTGGAAAGACTGGGAACGTAAGGGCGGCTGGAGACCTGAAGGATGGAAAATAATCGAAATGAACGATGGGCCAACCTTAAATGATTTGAAGCCTGAGAAATTCATGGTTGTGCACAGACCTCACGGTAGCATGTTCCATCACAGCTACGGCAAAGTCTCTAAATTCTTCATAGGACTCTTAGAAGGAAAATTGCACGGAACGAAATGTCCAAAGTGCGGATTGGTCTATTGTCCGCCACGTGCACATTGCTTTAATCCCAAGTGTAAGCTTGCAGAAACAAAGTGGATTGAGCTTCCTAAGAAAGGAGAAGTCCACTCATATACGATTATGGTTATTGCATGGCCTTCGATGGCGCATCTGCAGCCATTAGTCGGTGCAATGGTTAGGATAGATGGAACAAACACTTGCTTGCCCATGACGATGAGAGACATTGACCCTGAGAAAGTAAACATTGGTTTAAGAGTAAACATACACGTTGAGAAACAGCCCAAAGGCGACCTCTTGGACGTTTATGCAACTCCCGCAGAAGAACCTAAACCGCCGAAACGAACGCCAGAAGAGTTGAAACGCTTCAGGGAAGACATGGAAAAAACGAGAGCTTGGGTTAAAAAAACATTCGGCCCAAAATAGTTTCAGAAGGCTTTGTCTTAAGCCACACCCCACTTTTTTAAAACTTCTCATTACGAAATTCTTTCGTGAAAAACTTCACAATAGTTAAAGAAATTTAAATACTTGTTCAATCACTATTCCATTTTCCACATTAATCGTGGTCGCAAAGGAGAAATCTAATTTGAAGGGTAAACCCCTAGTTTCAATAGTTTCTGCTGGTTTGTCAAAATTTGGAAAACTGGAAGGCTTTTACACTAGAGAAATTTTTGCAGAAGCAGCCAAAGAAGCCTTTGACCGCTGTCCAAACCTAGACCCTAAAAAGGACATTAAAGCCTTGTTTGTTGGGCAAATGGGAGAATCCTACGAGCATCAAGGACATACAGGTGCAACGATGGCTGACTGGGCTGGTTTGTTGCATATACCCGCCACAAGAACGGAAGCCGCCTGCGCTTCTTCAGGAGCTGCCTTAAGGGCTGGAATTTATGCGGTGCTTTCTGGCTTATGCGATGTTGTTATGGTTGGAGGAGTTGAGAAAATGACCCATAGAACAACGCCCGAAGTGACCGAATACCTTGCTATGGCTTCGGATTATCCTTTTGAGCAGTGGCATGGCATAACTTTTCCAGGATTGTTTGCTTTGATGGCAACTGCGCACATGCATAAATATGGAACGACGGAACAGCACCTCGCCATGGTTGCAGTGAAAAACCATTATCATGGAAGCCTAAATCCTAAGGCTCAGATGCAGAAGGAAATAACGCTTGAAGCTGCTTTGTCTTCGCGGGTTATTGCATGGCCTCTTAAGTTGTATGATTGTTCATTAATCACAGATGGCGGAAGTTGCATAATTTTGACAAAGCCAGAACTAGCCAAAAAGTTCACGGACACGCCAGTCCACATAGTCGGGAGTGGACAAGCAAGCGACACTATAGGCATGTATGAAAGGGAAGGCTTCACGTCGCTTACAGCCGCCAAACTAGCCGCTAAAAAAGCCTATGAAATGGCTGATGTAAAGCCAGAAGAAATAGATGTTGCAGAAGTCCACGACTGCTTCACAATAGCCGAAATAATAGCTTACGAGGATTTGGGCTTCTGTAAGCCGGGCGAAGGCGGACGCTTAGTCGAAAGTGGAGACACAAAGCTGGGAGGAAGAATCCCCGTGAACACGAGCGGCGGATTAAAAGCTAAAGGTCATCCAGTAGGCGCAACAGGAATAGCGCAAGCCTACGAGATATATCTGCAGCTAACCGGACAAGGTGATAAAAGACAAGTGAAAGATGCGGAAGTAGGCTTAACACATAATGTTGGCGGTTCAGGCGCGACAGCCGCAGTTCATATTTATAGGAGGGATTAAAGCCATGAGCGAGCAAGCACCCTTCACCATAGAACAGTTCTACAAGCAAATACTTCAAGGAAAACTCATGGGTGGAAAATGCAAGAAATGCGGAAAAGTTCACCTTCCACCGAGACCGTTGTGTGATAATTGCTTTTCGAAAGAGTTCGAGTGGGTTGAGCTTCCGCAAAAAGGAAAACTGTTAACGTACACGGTTATTCATGTGGCACCAACACAATTCCAGGGAATGGCGCCATACGCCGTAGGCATAGTACAACTTGAAAACGGCTTAAAAATCCCAGGCATGATTAGAGGCGTAGCCCCAGAACAAATAAAGATAGGAATGCCGTTAACAATAGACTTTGGAACCTGTGTGGCGACTCAGCCATGGCCCCAATGGCCAAGATATTATTTCAAACCAGCCTAAAAAGAAATCAAAGCTATTTTCCAAGTTTTCTTTTATTCTTCTGGTGTTTTGTTGATGTATTCTATTAGTGTTGGCAGGTCTGTTATTGATGTTATAAAGTAGTTTGCTCCAGAACTGATTAGTTCTTTTGGAGAAGAAACTCCAGTCGGCAAGCCCACAGCAATAGCCTTTAGCTCCTTGGCGCACCTCATGTCGATGGCACCGTCTCCAATAACTATGGCTTCTTCTGGATTAACCCCTAAAGCCTTTAGTGCGGCTTCAAGGTGTTCAGTGTTAGGCTTAATGTATTTCACACTGTTTCTGGGTGTTACAGCATCAAAAAATTCTGTTATCCCAAACCGCTTTAAAATGTAGTTTGTTGATTTTTCACTGTTAATTGTGCACAAGCCTATTTTCAAATCCATTTTCTTCAAAGTCTTCAATGTTTCCAAAACCCCTGGAAGCAAACTAGTGGTTTTCGCGGCTTCCAACTCGTATTTCTCAGCTATCGCCAAAGCTTTATCGCGAGTTTCCATCATCGTCTTCTCCGATTTGCCGTTGTTTTTCATGAAAATTTCAGTTTTCTTCAACATTTCGAATATGCTTTCGTTTATGGATAGGACTGAGGCTGGCAACCCCCTTTTTATAAGAAAGCTTCTAACATCAGCCCTAACAGCCCTATAATCTATGTTGAAGCTCGCAATAGTCCCGTCCAAGTCGAAGATTACGGCTTTAATCGTCATTGCATCTTTCACTTTTGCTCATTCAATTTGAAGCCTTTAATCACTTTCTGAAAGAGATATACCTTGTGGTAAAAGCTTTTGTTGATTTTGTCAGCCAAATGAAGTAATTCAAAAGAAGAGGCAGCGGCGATAAGCTTTAGAGCCTCAATGAAAGTAAATGGAATTATGGAAATTATTCGAACGGAGCGACTTGTACTACGAGACTTCGAGGAGGCGGACTGGGAAGCGGTACATAGCTATGGCTCTGACCTTGAGGTTGTTCGCTACATGGACTGGGGACCCGACACTGAGGAAGAAACTAAAAAGTTCATTCAACGAGCAATCGCCCATCAAAAGGAGCAACCTCGTAGAATCTACACGCTTGCAATAGTCCTCAAGCCAGAAAATAAGCTCATTGGAGGTTGTGGAATTTATGTTTCAAACCCAGATAATCGAGAGGGATGGATTGGCTACTGCTTAAATCGCAATTTCTGGGGACAAGGCTATGCAACTGAAACAGCAAAAGTACTCCTCAAGTTTGGCTTTGACCAGCTAAATCTGCATCGCATATTTGCCACATGCGACCCAGCGAGCATTGCGTCCGCATGTGTCTTAGAAAAAACTGGCATGCAACGTGAAGGCCACTTTCGAGAACACAGATGGGCAAAGGGAAAATGGCGTGACTCTTTGTTATACGCCGTTCTCGACTACGAATGGAAACAATTGGCTTCTACTAACATAAAATAGCGCAAATCTGCGCCCCACAATGTTTTGCGTAGAATTTTGCAAGGGTAAATTGAATATTCAACCTTAAACATAATACTATGTTTGATGCATTATGAACTTTGAAGAATACACAAAAGAAAAGCTCTGGCCCATACTCACTGAAACAGTTCACGCTCTAGTCATGTATCTAAACCACAAGTCTTACACGAGAGAAACTATTCTGAACGAAAAACCCGAAATAACACCCGCAGAATTAGCTGCAAGGTTAAATATGCCTTTGGGTGAAGCTTTGGTAATTCTCTACGAGTTAGCTGAAGAAAGACATTTGAAATCTTAGGCAGAGGCTCAAGTTTGTCTCCGGCGCCTTTGAATTGCCTTGTTTAGCCTCAAGTCTTGCCTGTACTTTGTTCTGCATGGATGTCCTTCTGCCCTGAACACTTGAGGCTGCCTTAGTGTAGCAATAATCGACCAGAGTGTGCCAAGTTTAATCTTTTCTTGATGAGAGCATACGTATCCACTATGGTTTGACAAGATTTCTCGTGCATTTTCTACGTCTATTTTTGCATTATGTTGTTTAATTGCGTTGTAGATTGTCGTGTACCTGGGCAATGTGTCCCAGTTCGATTCATACCTTGCTCTTTGGTTCTCCATGTCTTGCATTTCGGGATGTACGAAATGGTTTGTGCAGATTACGAAGTCTTCACCCTCTTCTGGTCTGCGGACTCTCACCTTATCTGGCGCAGCTTCAACCACCGCCATATTAGCCTCTTTGTCAGCGACCAGAAAATTGTATGTCGAAGTTAAATGGGCGTTTGAGAGAAGTTTGACAGCTTCTTCCACATTAGCACATTTGTCAAGAACACATCTCAAAGCAAGGATGAAAGAAATGCCAGGCTTGTTTCCTTCCGAATCTAAACCTGTCATTCCTATGGCTAGACCCTTCTCGTTTACTCCGTCTTCTCTTCCGATGAAAACGTCCGAATGTCCTAGGCTGAAGTAGCCCTCTTTAGGGCAAGTCAAGTAGCTCTCAGTATATTTCTTAAAGCTGTAGAAAAAGTCATAGTTGCGCCCGAACACGGTGTCAGAACCATTGAATGTTGCGAAAGCACTGCACATGGGCTCGGCTTTGAAGGCGCCGATGCTCAGGATGAATGCTGCCACCTGCTCGTATGAGGCATGACAAGCATCTGCGAATCCTTGAATTTCCTCCAATATTTCTGGAAAGACTCGTTTCACTTCCTTTTCACTTTTCTTTCCAAAATCGAGTTTTTCAGCTGATTGTTCTGAAACTCTGAAGCCATGTTCGTATAGTATGGTTGCGTATCGATAACCCATTTCATAATATGTGCCATTAACTCTCGGATGAAACATGGGACACCACTTTCTCCTCTTTTAATATCCTCGGTGAAAATAATTGTTTCCAAAGCTTATGGCAATTTTTTGTGCCGAGGGGCAAATTTATTTGCTTAATGGCAATACAATAAGCAAATGGGTAAGGTGCCAAAGATGAATGATTGCGATAAAACAGAAAAGCTTTTGAAGGCATTGGCTGACAAATCGCGGCTTCAAATCTTGGAATGTATACGAAAAGGGGTTTCAAATCCAGGCGAAATAGCCAAGAGGTTGAAGCGACACAGGTCAACTATTGAAAAACACTTACGAGTGCTTTTAGCGGCAAACATTGTTGAGAAAGTTCCATCTTTGACTAAAGGTGGTCAGCTGTCAATTCGATATAAAATACGCGACAACGCGAACGAGCTTTTAGTAACTATTCAGAGAACTTGCCAAAATTTTTAGGTTTATCCTTTCAAATTTTCCTTTCTAATTCAAAGTTTTAAATTATTTGGACGCTCGAAGCCTTAAAAGCTAAGAAAACTTCTGCGTCTAGGTTAAGTTTCATTTCGTTGAAGGAACGCTTAGTTATCTGAACCGTAAAAGGTTTTCCAACATCAACTTTAAGTCTAACAACAGAGCCCGAATCTTGAATATCAACAATTCTGCCCTGCAAAACGTTTCTTGCGCTGGATTCAAAGCGATTTCTAGACAGGATTATGTCTTCTGGACTGACAAAGACTGAAACTTCACCCGCGCTCTTGGTGGCTGCAACTATCTGGATGCCGTTGCCAACATCTATCAGTGTTGAGCCGTCCTCTGAGATTTTTGCGGTTCCGGCAAAAGTATTTTCGACAGCGGCGAAGCTTGCCAAAG
>CAZNJT010000029.1:0-16706 GCA_964573475.1 uncultured Candidatus Bathyarchaeia archaeon
GGGGTGACGCCGAAGCCTTTGCCGCTTTGGCTAAAAAAATCGCTCTTAGAGAAGGTGTAGGCGACTTATTGGCTGAAGGAACCTATCGTGCAGCATTGAATATTGGAAAAATGAAGAAAATGGATGTTCTAAAATATGCTGTTCAGTCTAAAGGCATAAGCATCGGCGCCCACGGAATCCGCAGCGGAAAAGACTATCCAGAAGCAATTTCTTACGTGTGCTCAGTTCAAGGCGGAGACCACACATCTACGACTGGTTTGCCACTGGATGGATCTGGAAGCGAGTTAGGGGAGATTTTTAACGATTCAGGCGTCTACTGCAACTTTAACAGTTTCGGAGTGCCACGAAAAGTCAAATTCGACTTTTACAAGGCAGTTACAGGCATAGAATTGACGCGAGACGATTGGTTCAAAACCAAAGCTATGAGAATATTGCAACTGCAGAGGGCAATGTTGCTCTTGGGCGGACCGGACCTAAAATGGAAACCTGAAATCCACGATGCCAACCCTCCGAGATTTTACGAACCATTACCTTCTGGACCATACAAGGGAAAAACTGCTGATATGGCTAAGGTTGAAGAGGAAAAAAGAAGGTATTATGAGGCTGTTGGCTGGGATGAGAACGGCATACCGCGATCAGAAATTCTTAGAAAACTTGGACTGCAAGATGTTGACAAGGCTCTGGAAAAACTACGTTGAGCTGTCTGTCTAGGTTACTCTAGCCCCTCCCTTATATATAGATTGAACATTAGGTTATGACTTTTCTAGCCATATAAGGGTTGTATTAAATCTAATTTAAGAAAACCCAAACATAAAACCTTACCCCCAACCAACAATTATTGTTTCTATAGATGAAGTTCCTAGCAGCAAAGGGTGTATCCAACTTCAAAGTCAAGACTTCTGTGTAGTCTTTCGCTATCGAGAGTTAGATGTTCAACAAGTTAGATAGTACGTAGGTTAATATAAATATTAATACGAATCCGCTGATGCATGAGATTATGGTGAGCATTTGAGGATTCTTTTCATGTGCTTCTGGCAGGAGGTCACTTGCTCCCAGATACAGAAAACCACCTGCAAAGAAGGGTAGAAGAAGGACTATGTAGTATTGCTGCACCTCAATGAAAAGTGCGACGACCGCTCCAAGAACTGGAGCAATAGCATCCAAGAAAAGCATTCTCAGAGAATTCTTCAGTGGATTGCCAGAATTTAACATTACAGTGACTGCACTAAGTCCGTCAGTGAAGTCGTGACATATGACGGCAATCGCTATAATGATTCCCACGTGGATGTCGGCTTGAAAACCAAACCCGATTGCCAAGCCATCGATGAAACTGTGCACTGAAAGTTCTGAAGTTGCAAAAAGCCCACCAAAAGGATGCTTGACTTCAACATACTCGCCCTCGTTGCTGAAAACATGATGGCTAATCACTCTGGAAATGACGTAGAGAAAAAGGAATCCTACCACTGTCAGAGCCATTACATCTTCAAGAAGCACGTTGACGGACGTGGCAAGTCTGAAAGTCTGTGGCAGCAAATCAAGCAAGGAAGTAGTTATCAGCACACCAGCTGCAAAGGCTCCGAGAACTCCAATGTTTTTCCTACGCCTTGCTGCAAAGGTTCCGCCTAGCAATGTCGAGAAGCATGTAACAATAGCCAATAGAATTGCATCAAAGTTCATACAGATACTAGTTTCTGACAGTTGGCTACTTAACAGTTATTGTGATTGTTAACAATTCTCACCTGTGCGGGGTAAAGTTTTGGGTTTGGGTTTTATTAAAATCTAATACATCATTTTGGGAACGCTTGTAACACGAATAACTCTTGTAGGCGTGACAATTATGGAGATTTTCTCATCCTTTTTTTCGATGGGAACAGCTTCGACAACTTGCATATCATGAATTGTTGTAACAACGGGAATGAATCCAAACATGTTTTTCAAAATTTTTATTTCCACATCACCATAACCATGTCCCTTTCCAAGCCTATATCCTCTCCTGTCAACAGCGACAGAACCCTCAACGATCAAGCCTAGTTTTGGAATTTCTTGAGCGTTGACTGTTTTTCCATATTTGAAGGCGCCTCTTATAGTTGAGGCGAAGTTTTCCATACCTTTAACGTCTTTTGGGTCAACAAAAACATAACCATGTTTCAGCTTTGGTGACGCCATAACAAGGACTTTCCCATCTAATAGTGCAAATTCTCTAACTTTTTGCTGTGCATAATCTGGATTGGCAAATACTACCCTAGCCTCTTTCCATTCGTTTAGAAGCCTAACCTTATCTGCAGCCTTTTCAGAACCCGCAAAATTTGGAATACGCCCATAACATGGTAGCGGAAACCTCGCAACACTACTTGTTTCAAGTTTATTCCAAATCTCTTCACGAAGAAGTTTCTTAACAGTTTTAACATCCATTGTTTTCACTCAACTATTAATAGAATTAAAGCAAGAGTGCAATAAATGAGGGATGAAATAGCTAAATTATGTGTAGTTCTTTTCCGATTTTCTCGAAGGCGTTTATGGCGAAGTCTAAGTCTTCTCGTGTTAAGGCAGCATTCATAATGGTTCTTATACGGGCTTTATCCCGCGCAACCATCGGATACACAATTGGCAAAGCAAAAACTCCTTCCTCAAAGAGCCGTGCACTCAGTTTTTTCGCGACTCCACTTTCGCCAACTATGACTGGCGTTATTGGCGTTTGGCTGTTGCCTATATCAAAGCCCAAATCCTTCATAGCTTTCTTGAAATATCTAGTGTATTCCCACAGCGTTTGTATGTGCTGAGGTTCGCTTTCCAAAACGTCAATTGCAGCTATACAAGCAGCCGCAACAGCAGGTGGGTGCGACCCGCTTAGAAGCCAAGTTCGTGACCGATTGAAGGCAAAGTTGATCAAATCTCTGGAACCAGAAACATGCCCACCTACAACACCGAAAGCTTTAGAAAAAGTGCCCATTTCCACGTGCACCTTGTCGCGGTCAAGCTTAAAGTGTGAAACTATACCTCTTCCCCCTTCGCCCAAAACGCCCTCGCCATGAGCGTCATCCACATAGACCATGGCGCCGTGTTCTGCGCCCAGTTTGGCTATTCCATCGAGGGGGGCTATGTCGCCGTCCATGGAGAAGACGCCGTCTGTGATTATCAATATTCGCCTATATGGTGGAGAGTGCTTTTCGGCTTCATCCAAAACGCGTGATAAGTCTTGCGTGTCTGCGTGTTTGTAAATTGCCCTCTCAGCGTGTGATAGTCTAACGCCGTCAATTATGCTACCGTGGTTAAGTTCATCACTTATTATTAAGTCGCCTTTGCCAGCTAACTGAGGAATCAAACCAGAATTAGCCGCTACGCCTGTCTGATAAACAAGTGAAGCTTCTGCATGCTTAAACCTTGCAAGTCGTCTCTCAAGTTCAACATGCAAATCCATAGTCCCAGCAATGGGACGAACAGAACCGGAACCAGCACCGTAAGTTTGCACTGCTTTTATTGCTGCCTCTTTCAGTCGCGGATGATTGCTAAGGCCCAAATAGTTGTTAGAACAAAACATTAGAACCTTTTTCCCATCAACAATGCACCACGGAGTGCTTGGACCTTGCAGAACCCGAATCTTCCAGTCAAGCTCATCTTTTACTAAGTCTTCATATTCTTCTCGCAAGAAGGCTGTTGGATTTCGCATTTTACCATACCTCTTTTCCCTAATTTCTCACTCATTCTCTTAACTCTTTCTCGCCTAAATTTCGGTTGCAAATTTCTTCGTCAGCTTTCCTATCATGTCCTTTGTCATAGTAGCCAAATCATACATGGGCTTCCAACTCCACTCTCGACGGGCTACGCTATCATCTATTGACATGGGCCAAGAATCAGCAATCTTCTGCCTAAAATCAGGCTTGTATTCACATTTGAATTCTGGAATATGCTTCTTGATTTCAGCAGCTAACTCTCCGGCAGAGAAGCTAATCGCTGTCACGTTGTAACTAGTACGATGTTTGACTTTTGAGGCATCAACTTCCATTAGGTTTATGGCTGCATTGATGCAATCCGGCATATACATCATGGGCAGCACCGTGTCCTCCCTCACAAAGCACATGTAACGCTTCTTTTTAATCGCTTCATAAAATATCTCTACAGCGTAGTCTGTTGTACCTCCGCTTGGAGGCGTCTCGCTGCTTATTATGCCGGGATAGCGAACACTTCGCACATCTAAGCCGAATCGAAGGAAATAATAGTTGCACAGCAATTCTCCTGCAACCTTTGTGATGCCATACATGGTTCCTGGGATTAGGACTGTTTCCTGAGGCGTGTTAACACGAGGTGTTGAAGGGCCAAAAACAGCAATAGAGCTGGGCCAAAAAACTTTGACCATTTCGTGTTCTCTTGCAACCTCAAGTATGTTGTAGAGGCTGTTCATGTTGACATTCCAAGCAAGCTGCGGGTTTTGTTCACCCGTAGCCGAGAGAACAGCGGCTAGATGATAGACTGTATCAACATGATATTTTCTTACAACTTTCTCAATGTTATCTTTGTCCGTGACATCAACGTACTCGAAGGGCCCAGACTGGAAAAGTTTCTCGCTGGGCGTCCTTGTATGCCCTGCCGCAATGACATTGTCACCACCATATTTCTTTCGTAGCTCTATTGTCAATTCCGACCCGATTTGCCCTGTGGCGCCAGTCACAAGAATCCTTTTCATGTCTTTTTTTGGCATTCAACAAGACCTCTGTTATTGCGAGAGAAAAGAATGTTAGAATCTGCGAGATATAAGAATTTTCAGACAAAAAGCGTTTTCACATCATTTTTTCCTATAGAATTCTGAGCTTGCGACACAGTTCCTCAATGGGTTTCTCATGCACATCAATTTTTATTTCCGCTTTTACTTTTTCAGTACCGACTACAATTAATGCCGCAGATTTTTCGCCCCGTTTGTCTCCACCGCTTTCGTTTCCCGCCTTTAATGCCATCGCCAATCTTTGGGCTAAGTCTCCGCTGGAATTCTCAAATTCCTTTGCCATGCTGTTTACCACTTCTTTTCCAGTAAGCAAATTTCCAATCACAATGTAGTTTTCACCTACAAGCTCTCCATGAAACCCCGGAGTTTTGGCACCCGTGAAAACAACCTTCCTCTTCTTGAAATCCATAATTGCAACCTGCCTTAGCTCCCTTTCCAGGTCTTCCATCAAAAGCCTATCCAAAGCCTCCTCCGGAGTCAGCCCCTTCGTCAATAATTCCAATCCGTTCATTCCGTAAGCAACATTCGTGTATGCTTGAGTAGCTATCACGCCGACCCCAGGCTTTGCATGCGAGACTCTGTCTCCTACTGATGTAGAGCCTGAAGCGACGGCGACACCCATCAGTTTAGAGTCGGGTGAAATGGCTAAAATGGAAAATGTTCCGGTTTTTCGCCTTTCCATTAAGCTGATAACCCCCCTCATTCTATCAAAATAGTTTATAGCTTACGCAATAAATCTTGTCACCGATGAAGATTGTGAAGATGGGTTTTATCGTTAATCCAATAGCAGGCATGGGGGGCAGGGTGGGTCTTAAAGGAACAGACGGCGTATTAAAAGAGGCAATTGCCAAAGGGGCAAAGCCAATAGCGCCTAAAAGAGCAGTAGAATTCCTGCAAAAATTAAAAGAAAACATGATGGAAATAACAATTGAACTTTTGACCTGCCCTAGCATTATGGGCGAAAAGGAAGCGAAGGCCGCAAGTTTTCCAGTTCATGTTTTACCCATGAAAATTGGGAAAGAAACCAGTGCTGAAGATACAAAAACCGCGGTTAAACTTTTGATTACGGCAAAGGTGAATTTGATAGTTTTTGTCGGTGGAGATGGCACGGCCAAAGATATTTTTGATGCCACGCAAGACTATGGTGAAGTACCTGTTTTAGGTGTTCCTTCAGGAGTGAAGATGTATAGCGGTATTTTTGCAGTAAACCCTTCAGATGCTGTGAATGTTGTTTTGACCTTCGCCGGAAACCAAGCGGAAATAGCGGAGTTTGAAATCATGGATGCTGATGAAAAGGTTATTCGAAGCGACACTTTCGCTGTGAAGCTCCACGGTTTTCTTAAAGGCCCGTTTGTTCCGATGAGAATTCAGGGGAGCAAACAAACAAGTCCGGAAACAGTTGATGAGAAAGAAAATCAAACAGCAATAGCAAGATACATAATAGAAGAAATGCGGCCAGAAGCAACATACATACTTGGCCCAGGAACAACCGTCAAACACATCGCAGAACTGTTAGGCGTCGAAAAAACCGTGTTGGGCGTGGACATCTACAAAAAAGGCAAGGTCATACTTGATGTAGACGAAAGAAGAATTTTTGAAGAAGTGGAAAATTGGCAAAACACTTGGATCATTCTCTCGCCAATTGGGCATCAGGGAATCCTTCTGGGAAGGGGAAACCAGCAGATAAGCCCTGAAATCATTAAACGCGTTGGAAAGCAGAGGATAATTGTTGCAGCGACTAAAAACAAGCTTCAAAGTATTGAAGGAAACGTGTTAAGGGTTGACACAGGCGATGCTGAAGTTGACAAGATGCTTAGAGGATACATTAAAGTTGTTACGGATTATAGAGAATGGCGGCTGATGCAGGTTCAGTAGAGCATCCACTTGGCGAAGATCTCTCCACAATCTTGCTTTTGTTCTCTTTTCTTGTATTTAGAAGAAGTCATCTGATTTGTAATAATTACGCATATCCTCGTCAAAATAGCTAATTCCTCTTGCGTGTGGGATCAGTCGTTAAAAAGTGGAAGACTACAGCCGCAGCGACACCCATAACCCCAAGGGCAATTCCTAATCCCTCATAACCAAAAGAGAGAAGCGCTAATCCGCCCAATGCAGTGCCAAAGGCAGAACCCAGATTTATAGCTGCTGTATCTATAGACATCATTGTGCCACGAAATTCAGGAACTTGTTCAAGAGTTAAGCTATTGGCTGCAGAAGTCACCATGCCAAAAAACCAACTATCTATGAAACCTAATGTTAGAGAAAGCCACAGATTGAACACACAAGCATAAGTGATTGTAAAAATGCCGGCTAAAAAGGCAGTTAAGACTGTTGAAGTTTTTCTTCCGAACCGGTTTACAATTGGACCACTAACCAAACTACCAAGAGTATAGCATGAGGCTGCCCCTAGGATCCAAATAGATGCAAAATCTATTGATACCAAGAACCGCCGCATGAAAAACGATGCTCCGTAGATTAGGATAGCGATAAATGAGGCTTGGCGAAGAGCATCACCAATTAAGCAAGCAATGGGAGATCTGCCAGACAAGACACCCTTGAAACTTTTCAGATAAGTCTTTCCGTTTACTGCGGGTCGGTGGCTATGTGAAATAGACGGCAAACTGATAAAAGCTAACAAAAGACTTGTAAGTAGAATAGGTATTACGAATCCGATGATAGCAAGGCGCCACCCTCCAAGACCTGCGATTGAAGCGATTAGGGGAGCCCCTAAGACGAATGACAAGGCTCCACCAGCAATAATCCATCCAACTGCACTTGCTCTCTTCTCTAAAGGAAAATGCTCTCCAATCATTGTAACACACATTGGCGAAACCATAGCCCCTCCTAGCCCACTTAGAGAATAAGACACAAGCATCCAGTTGAAATCTGGAGCCACCAAACAACCCAAAGCCGAAATGCCAATGAACAGTAGACCCATAAGAAGTAATGACTTGTGTTTGAACCTAAGGCTCAAAATACCCATTAACAAAGCGATAACTACTGCCACAATAGAATAAAGAGTGTTAATCTGTCCCATGACACCCTCAGAAACACCAAATGTTTCTCCTATATCAATTAGAAGGAGTGATATCAAAACTCCCAGTGGACCTGTAGCAAAGTAAGAGAAGGCTAGCGAGGGGAGAAACAACCTTCCACGAGAACTTATTTCTTTAGCATGACCTAAATTATCATCCATGCTCTACGACACCGCCCAAGTTCATACTAGAATTCAGTTCAACCTATTTATAAGAGGGGGGTAGGATAACCTTGACCCTAAGCTCCAAACTTCTTAGTTTTACTAAGTAAACTCATCAAAATAGGCATCAAATCCATACCCTTTATCCTGTTAAGTCCGCCTTTAGCACAAGACCTTTCGTTAAACTCTTCAACATCATCACGACAAACATAGGGACCGGCTATTGCTATGGGAACAGGGTCGCCTTCATGTTTTCCAGTCATTAGAGATGTTGTGTGGTCAGCAGTCACTGCCAAATAAGTCGAGTCTGGGTCGATGTTGTCAAGCACATAACCAATCATGTGATCGATTTTTTCAATAAGCTCAACTTTCTGTTTAATGTTTCCATCGTGGCTGGCGACATCCGTTGCCTTCACATGCAAAAGCACAAAATCACATGTTTTTAATGTTTGAACCGTTGATTTGGCTTTCGCAACAAAATTTGTTTGAGGAGTACCCGTGGCGCCCTTAACATCAATCAACTTCATCCCGGCAACCTTGCATACGCCTCTGATCAACGATGTAGCAGCTATGCACACTGCATTTATACCATATAATTCTGGAAGAGTTTTGATGTTTGGAATTGTTCCTGCACCTCTACATAAAATGACGTTTGCCTGCGGCAATCCCTGTCTAGCTCTTTTTTTGTTAAGCGGATGACCCTTCAAGACTTTGTAGAATTTATGCATAAGTTCATTAAGGATTTTAGCTGTGCGCCTTGCCTCTGAGCTCTCATCTAAAGGTTTTATCTCCGAAACCTTCTCCCCAACTTTTTCAGGATCTGAGTCGCTGACAGCTGTCGAAAGCTTTAGTCGCCCACGAATAACAAGGGTTGCTCGATGCTGAATTGTATTCTTGAAGAGGAATTCAACCGAAGGCTTGTCCAGCCTGATTTTCTGGAGGCTTTCAGCCAATTTAGCTGCATCATCGTTTGCAATTCTGCCAGCACGTCTATCTAAAACAACAAGATCTTCGTTAACTGTTGCGAAGTTACATCTGAAGGCAATGTCGCTTGGTAAAACATTTATGCCTGAGCCTATAGCTTCTAAGGCTCCCCTTCCAGAATAAACTTTTAAGACATCGTAGCCAAGCAACGCAAGTGTGGCGGTGTCGCTTCCTGGAGGAATCCCAGGTGCTATTGGGTCCATTATGCCGCAAATGCCCATTTTCGCTATCTGGTTCAGCGATGGTTTGCGGGCGGCTTCCAATGGCGTTTTCCAGTTTAGTTCTTTTATTGGTCTGTCAGCCATTCCATCGCAGATAACTAGGATTGCCTTCAAATCAATTCACACATCCCATCGAGAGGGCATACTCAAGTTAGATTCTATACGGTTAAAATATTTGCGTATCTCACCTGTTCGAACTTGGCGAAAACATGGCGGAGAAAACGTTTAATAATTACTTTTTGCAATGTTATGGCAAGTGGTTGCTATGGGCGATTGCGTTCCACATTGTTAAATTTTTGCTGAACTTATTTGACGTTAGGATTAATTTTACACTAGAATTATATTCCAGCAATCAAAAACAAATGGAGAGATGAAAATGTCAGACATGGGAATCACTGTTAAAAAAACCGAAGACTTCTCAGAATGGTACACTCAAGTCGTTCTAAAATCAGAACTAGCTGACTATGCCCCAGTCAAAGGCTGCATGATCTTTAGAGAACATTCCTACGCCATATGGGAGAAAATCCAAGAAGTCTTCAACGAAAAAATAAAGGCGACAGGACACAGAAACGTGTACTTCCCGATGTTTATACCCGAAAGTTTCTTGAAAAAAGAGGCGGAACACTTCCAAGGCTTTGTTCCAGAAGTCGCTTGGGTAACAATTGGAGGAGACAGACCACTAGACGAAAAACTTGCCATAAGACCTACATCTGAGACAATCATGTATGCAACGTATGCAAAGTGGATAAGAAGCTGGAGAGATCTCCCAATAAAACTAAACCAATGGAACAGTGTCGTAAGATGGGAAACAGAAGCAACCAAACTCTTCCTACGAACAAGAGAATTCCTCTGGCAAGAAGGACACACAGCCCACGCAACAAAGGAAGAAGCAGACCAAGAAGTAATGGAAATTCTAAACGCATACAAGGATGTGATTGAGAGTTACTTGGCTATTCCAGTGCTTACGGGAATGAAAACCGAGAACGAAAAATTCGCCGGCGCCCTCTACACAACAACATTAGAGGCATTAATGCCGGATGGAAAGGCATTACAGATGGGAACATCGCATCAGTTAGGTCAAAATTTCTCAAAGGTCTTCGGCATAAAATTCCTCGACCAGAATGAAAAGGAACGATTCGTTTGGCAAACGTCATGGGGTTTTTCAACACGAATGATAGGCGCTCTGGTGATGGTACACGGCGACGACAAGGGATTAGTCTTGCCTCCGAAAGTTACGCCGATACAAGCTGTGATAATTCCTATCCCTTACAAGGACGTTGACGAGGATTTAGTTCTAGCAAAAGCTAAGGATGTCTATGAGAAGTTGCAGAAGCGCGGCATATCGGTTGTTTTTGACGACAGAACAGAGTACACTCCAGGATGGAAATTTAACGAGTGGGAACTAAAAGGCGTGCCGATAAGGATCGAGATCGGCCCCAGAGACATAAGACAAGAACAAGTAACATTAGTCAGAAGAGATACTTTCGAGAAAATCGCTATCAAAGAAGAGAAAACAGTTAATGCTGTGGCAGAACTGCTGGAAGAAATCCAGAACAACCTTTTCAATCGAGCTAAAAAGTTCTTAGAAGACCATATTACATCCGTGAAAAACTACACCGAGTTTAAAAAAGCCTTGAAGAAAGGATTCATCAGAGCCTGCTGGTGTTCCAACCCAACATGTGAGGAAAAGATAAAAGAGGAAACTGGAGCAGCAATTAGACTGATACCGTTTGAAAAAGAAGAGCCGTTTTCAAATTGCGTCTATTGCCAAAAAGAAGCGAAGGAAGTGGTTTACTTCGGCAGGGCATACTAGACCAATAAACTACCTCACACTCTATCTTTAGTTATAGTTAGGCAGAAACTTCATTTTCACTCGAATAACTTCACGCGTTTTTTAAGTTGTTTAGCGACATCTGCTAATCCTAAATTGTTCAGCGTTGTTTTTGTTGGTATTCCCCGCTCGTCCCAGCCTCTTTTCCGATAATACCTCTGCAACATAACATCATATTTTGTTCTGTCAAGTTTCGCACCTTTCAATGGACCTTTGGTTAATGGGTCTTCAAACCATCTTGCTGGTGGAACATCCATCTCTTTGCTCCAGTTTTTGCCATACTCGCGAATCCAGAAAGCACGAATCAAGTTGAATGTTCTATCAGCAATTAGGTTCAAGTTCTCCCATGTCATTTCTAGGCCTGTCGCCGCATGCAAAAATTTTGTGTACCATTCAAGCTCGAAGCCTAACTCAATCCACGGAAGCCTACACACAGTTAGAGACTCAAAAACTCCCCCACGAATACGCTGAAATTCGATGACCTTGTCAACTTTCGCTTCACTATAGCTTTCACGCCCAACTTTGACTTCCCAAGAAATTACCCAAGCGTCCTTGTGATGGGCTCCGATGGAGCTTGTTGCGAAGGCTAATGCCATAGCTGATGCAGAATGGCAGTCATAAGCTGAAATCTCCAGTCCTTTCACATGCATAGCCCACCGGTTTGCGTCTCCACCGATTTTCTCAGCTGCAAAGCGAACGCCTTCAGCCAACATGTTGCCTAAACCACGTCTATAAGCTATGTCTTCAATCAAAGCCTTGGACTCTTTGAATTTACCCCAGTGAACTTTTTCTTCAATCAACCCTTTTTCAGAAGCCTCCATGGCAAAACCAATAACATTGCCCAAAGAAATTGTGTCTAAGCCAAACTCGTCAGCAACCCTGTTAAGAGCTGCAACCTGTTTTAAGTTGCTTAATCCTATGTTTGAACCCAACATTGCAACATTCTCGTAGTCAAGTTCCGACTCATTGCGGTTAGAATCTTTAATAACATTGCCGCAAGTCATGTTACAATCTGGACACCCACGATTAGAAACCTTTAGTTTTTCCATGGTGAAGCCCCCTATGGCTTCTGCTTTTTCAAAAACACCCTCACGATAATTGTATGTTGGAAGAACACTGTTTTCTTGGCTCCACTCAATAGTACTCATTGTGCCTTGCCGTTTCCAAAAGGCATAGTTTGGCTTAGTCAAAACTTCTCTGTAAGCTTCTGCGCCTAGCTCCTTGATTTCCTTAGGATACGCCGCCTGCAAATCGCCAGAGCCAATAAAGACGACGGCCTTCAAATTCTTGGAACCCATAACTGCGCCAATTCCAGGTCTGCCGCCAGCGCGCCCTTCTTGGGAAACTATGTTCGCAAACTTCACAAGGTTTTCTCCACCAGGGCCAATACACAAAATACCAGCTGCGGGTCCGTAAATATTTCTTAGTTTTTTTTCAGTTTCAAAGGAGCCCAAACCCCATAGATCTTTTGCGTCAAGAAACTCGCCACTTTCGTCCTGAATAAGTAGAACTATGGGTTTTTTTGCTCTGTCTTCGACGATTACGGCGTCATAACCAGCTTTACGCATCTGAACCGCGGCGTGGGTTCCAATGTTTCCATCTCCATAACCACCTGTTAAGGGGCTTTTTGTTGCCACGACAAGTTTGCCACTACTTGGCAGGGCAAAACCTGTCAATGGACCGGTAGCGAAAACGAGTCTATTTTCAGGGGACAATGGATCAATTCCAGGTTTAAGCTCATCCCAAAGAATTTTGGCTGCGAAACCTCTACCGCCCAGAAAATTCTTGGCAATATTTGCCTCATACTCTTCAGCAACCGCCTTATTTTTGCTCAGGTTTACCCGCAAGAACTTGCCATTCCAACCGAACATAAACCCTAACCATCCAAGAATGATTGCATAATTATTACTTGAAAGTAAATAAATCTAATGAGCCACGCCAAATTAAATTACTAGCCTTTCAGGTTCAACATTTCTTTTTTTCAAGCCTAAATCGCTGACCTTAAACTTTCTATCTCCATAGAGTAATGCGTACTCTTCACCTCTGTAAAGTGCTTCTGCAATTCTACCTATAGCATCAGCCTTCAATATTCCACTTCCGCTTGCACCGCCAACAACTATCAAACCGTTCTCTTCGAAAATCAAAGGCTGTCCGTCGATACTGCTTATTTCATATAAACCAGCAAAAGACGAAAACGGTTGACAACCTGTAAACTGCGGGAAATATTTGACCAAAACTTGGTATAATCCATAACTATAAAAGTTCTCTTCAGGTTCAGGATTGTCTTCAATCTTAAAAGCTCTTGGAAACTCGTCAGCGTACGCCAACCAAAAAGCATCTTCTTCAGGCGCTGGTCGAATGTAAGCAGAGGGTTTCGGAAAAATTGTGAATGGCAAGCATCCAGCATTTGTGAATTCTTTTGTGAAAAGCAGTTTTTTGAGAGCTTCAGTACTTGCTTTAACTGAGAAAATTTGCCTTTTCTTTGCCTTAATGAAGCAATCGATTCCAATAGGGTCTAAAAGTTGAGAAGTCCAAGCTCCAGCCGCAATTATTGTCTTTTTAGCCCTTATCAAACCTTTTGTAGTTTTTACCCCGACAACTATTGCATTCTGCCAGAAATATGGCTCGCCAGGCATACCTAACGGTTGACGTGGTTCGACAACAATTTCTTTCACTTCAGTGTTATACTGGACTTTTCCGCCCATTCTCAAAAATTCCGATTCATAAAACTTTACAAGAAAATCAACATCAATGAAACCAGCCTTTGGAATTAATATTCCCTTATGAACATTTCCCAGACCCATCAACTGTGCTTCTTCATCTTCAGCAAAGTTCGTCCGCATTTCAAGTTTTTTGGCTAATTCACTTTCATTGTACTCCACATATTGAAAACCTTTACTAGCCAAATCCTTTAGAACGGGAAGCATTTTGCGGTATCCGTCTTCGTCAAATAGCCATAAGTAACCAGCCCATCTCAGTTTCAAGTCGATACCCAAATCGTTTTGTACGTGTTTGTAAAATTCGGCAGAGGAATCAGCCAAATCAAAATTTGTGTGAGAATAAAATAGACAGCGAAAAGCTGCTGCGCTCTTGGCGGTACTGCCTTGTCCAGCAGCACCTAACTTGTCAACAATTAAAACGTTCAATTCTGGATTCGTATTTTTTATATGATACGCTGTTGACAAACCCAAAATCCCTGCACCTACTATAAGCACATCATATTCTACCAAATCATTCCCCCAAGGTTTCGGATAGAGTAGTCACCAAAAACAGATTTAAGCCTAACGTTCAGTCAAAGCTAAAACGTAATATGAGAACACTTATTTATTCCCGCGAAATATGAAATAGAGCAAACATCTCACAGCAGTGGAGGAAAATATATGCTAGCAAACAGAAAAGCTGTTTCAACCATTATATTAGTAATATTAATTTTGTGCTCCGCTGTTTTTGGAGCCTTTCTATCATATATGTGGGTTATGGCAAATTTTTATCTAGAACCTGAAACCGTAGGTTTGGTTATTACGAATGTTGATTTTCCAGTTGGCCACGCAGACTATTTCAATGTAACAGTTGTAAATCCATCACATTCGCCATCTGGAACAAGCATAACGGAAATCTACTTTACAGGTGAAGGAGACAACAAGTTATATCAAGTAAATAACACTTATCCAGAAGAGCTTCCTATACATCTTGAAAAAGGAACATCCAAGACAATTAGATGCAATGAGAATTGGGGACAATTCGCCGGAAAAACAATTGCTGTGCACGTGTCTGCAACGAATGCTTCAGGAGCAGAAGCATCCGCTGAGACTAAATTTGTTGAATTAGAGCTGAACACCAGATTTAATGCCACAGTAAGTTGCAAACAATTTAACGTCACCATTACAAACAATCCACAATCAGCAATAAACCTCACATTAACAAAATTGTTAGTCAATTTGGTGCCCATCGAAACCGCCAAACGACTGGCAGACGGTCAGAATATTACAGTATACGGAACTAATTTGACTAGAACAGGGGAACCGCTCTCCCTTGAATGCTTATACGATTGGGAGACACTTAGTAACCCGAAAGTTCGAGTAGAAACGTCTGAAGGCTACTATGCCGAAACCACACCAAATGCAACCGCAACCGTACTCCTGTTAATAACTAATGTGGCGTTTAATGAAACGAACCCGAATGACATGAGTATAACAGTTGATAACTCAGCCGTTTCACGCACCGCAGTTGACATAACAGATATTGTTCTAACTTATCGTAACGGAACAGCAAATCAAGAGTACCACATAAATGGAAGCAAGACAAATCCCCTCTTCGCCCCATATTACCACCTCCGCACAGGCAAAAACGTAACATTCGATCATTGCGCGTGGAACTGGACCAACTTCCGCGACCAAAATGTCACACTAACTGTGAACGTAAAACAAGGCTTTACACCAGCATCAGAAACGGTTAAGACGCCTGACCCAGTCATCTTCAAGATAACAGAACTAAACTTTAACCTAAATGACACAAATCATTTCTTGATGAAAGTTGCGAGCATGCCCTGCTCACTCGAAAATACCAGCATCGAAAAGATAACGGTTAATGGGACTGAAGCTGCTTTTGAATATCAGATAATACACATCGGCGAAGAAAAAACCTTCAACTGCACGTTCGATTGGAGAAGCTTTAGAGGAAAAGATGCTAATATTACTGCTTACCGTTTAGACGGTCAAACACTTTTGAAAATCATCACTTTACCATCGGTTGATTTGAAAATCGTGATAAATGAACATGACTTCGCCGCATCAGCTGAAGGAATCGCGTATGTCAATTTTACAATAGAGAACACGCTGTTTTCGAATCGAACAGTAAATATTACACAGGTCATTTTCAAGACAGGAAACATGACAGACACTATTGATGGAACATTGACTAATCCAATGTTGAGTCCCAATGGGTATATCCTAAACATAGGCGCAAATGTCACAATATGCTGTCCATGGAATTGGACTCTTTATGCCAACCAAACTCTGACAATTACTGTACAAACAAAAGAAGGATTCAGCATTTCACAAACCTTCCAAATTCCTGCCCCATAAGCTTTAAGTTTACAAAGACAAAAAGCGTTGCTTCTGGAAAAGTGGGAGCTTTGGTTAATGTAAAGGTCACAAAAAGAGTACGCACCATAGAATATGCTATACGCGACGTTATCGTCCACGCAAGAAACGTTGCAAAAACTGGCAAAAAAATCTACTATTTAAACATTGGAGATCCAGTTGCGTTTGATTTTGACACGCCGCAGCACATCAAAGAAGCTTTAATGAAGGCTGTTGAAGAAGGAGCGAATGCTTATTCGCCTTCTGAAGGCTTGCCAGAACTAAGAGAAGCCATAACTCAGAAGGAAAAGAGAGTTAATGGCATAGATATCTCCCCCGACGATGTTATTGTTACTCAAGGAATTTCCGAAGGTATTCAAATGGTTATGGCTGCGCTTATTGACGTTGGAGACGAAATTCTTCTCCCAGGACCAACTTATCCGCCCTACATTTCCTATGCAAAATTTTTCGGCGGAAACCCAGTCACATATGAAACTGTTGAGGAAGAAGGCTGGCAACCGAACGTTGATGATTTGAGAAGCAAAATCTCGGAGAAAACTCGTGGAATCGCAATTATCAATCCCAACAATCCTTGCGGTGCACTTTACGAGGAGAAGGTTTTGAAGCAAATATTAGACTTAGCAGGCGAGCATGACATCCCAGTTTTGTCAGACGA
>CAZNJT010000030.1:0-16243 GCA_964573475.1 uncultured Candidatus Bathyarchaeia archaeon
GTTGTAGGCACCAATTTCACGTTCGCTATTCCAACTCTTTGAGTAGTGTTCGGTACTCTTCTGCTGTAAGACGCCACCCTGTGGTAATCATTTTGTCTATGGCTTCCCTAACCTGCTCCTTTGAAAAATTTCCCTTAAAAAGTAGCCTCAACAGAAGATAAACTGTTCCGTGAGCTTCAATGTTATAGATACGCGCAACTTGCCTAGCAATGCTTTCATCCAGTATGGCTATTCCATTAATTTCCTTTGCTAAAGCAAGCACCTGAATTTCAGCTTGGTGTAAATCAGGAATTTTAACAAGTTGCTCGATGAAAGCCACATTGCTAGGTGTTTTCACCTTTAAAACTGATTGCTGAACTAGCTGCTCAACTACAAACGCGTCTGGTGCGCCTAAACTCTTCCCTTTATCTACAACCTCTTTAACAACCTCTGGGGTCGTGTATTTTTCTTCCGAAAACTGGACTAAGACGTTCGAAAGACCTATTTTACACAAGTAAATGAGCGGTGTAGCATTGAATACAAGCGGTTTCAGAAGTTTCACCTTATGCTTCAGCCTTTTTGGCAGCTTCGACGTCCTCTTCCAAGTCCCTCGCAGTTACATGTGTCACTATTCTCAACCTGTTCAGCTCCTCAAGCATTTCTCTGATCGATAATCCAGCAATTTGAGAGGCTTTCCAAAGCGTTATCTTCTCCGTTCTGTAGAGCTCGATTGCACGCCTTTTCTTCCACTCGTTCACTCCTATCTCTAATATGCGCCGTATTGCAGTGGACTTGTCTAAACCCTCTTCTCTCATAAAACTGATAATTTCCTCTTCCAATTCGCTGGAGATGCGGGTTGCGACGGTTTTCTGCATTTTGAACACCATCTGTTTACAATTGTTAACAGTTGCAAACGCATAAAAACCTTTCCATACTGAAACCCAATACTGAACAAAACTGCAGTTCGCCCGCCCTACACGGACTGCGAACATTTCATCAACGAAAATGAAGGGTTAGATAAACCAGCGGAACTGTTGTTCCTCTTTCTTCTTTTCTTCTCCAACACTTCTAACCAAACCAAAGGATTCCAAAACTTTTTGAGTTGTTTCAGCAGCCGCATCCAACCTTGACAAATCAACGGTCAAGTTCAAATATTTGCATAAAGCTGACAACGTATGGTGCGCAGCATTTGAATCTGGATGTGCGCCCAGAGTCTCCACTAGGAGTGAATAGCCCCTAAACCCTCTAATTTTGCCCAAACCTATTAGAAGCCCTGCGACACCAAATATATGCCCAACCATTACCTTTGCTCCAAGGTTTAGAGCTTCGTTTAATGTTTCAGGGTCCGTGGCTGCACAGTAGATTTGCGGGGTTGTTTTTACTTCTTCTATTTTAAATCCGCCTAGGGTTATCACGTAACGGCAACCTAACTCTTCGGCGATGTCCAAAACACGTCCACAAAGCTCATACTGCCCAAAAGTTGTTAAAGCCTGTGTATTGCCATACCAAATAATTAAGTCACGACCGCCATCACTTCTTTTGTAATAATATAGTTCATTTATCGGAGAACTGGTGCCACCTGTTTTAGTGGTAACCGCTAAATCTTGGAAGGAAGCAGACAAAATTTCGCCGAAAAGCTTAGCTTTTAATTCACGGATTAAATGCAAAGCTGCAATGTTAGCTACGAATCCTATTCCTGGCAAGCCCTCAATTAAAACAGGATTGTTCAGTTTCGGCTTTTCGTAAATCTCAATTGTGCAAACCATGTTTTAGCTTCCTTTGTAACAGACACTTATGTAGAGAAAATTATAATATAAGTGTGTTTAGCCGAAATGAACTCGTGCTCTGTCCATAATTCTTAAATAGACCCATGCCATGTTCGAGGGATGGTTGATCAGTTTGGCAAGGGGCAATGAAATTGAATCGGTTTATGGCCTACGGAAGAAACATACTAATCCTTTCCATCGTCTTCCTAGTGGGCTCCTTAGCCATTAATCTGTTCGGTCCAGTATGGCCAATTTACATAAAAAAATCTCTTAACGCATCAATGACAGAACTTGGGTTTGTATTCTCTTTATCGAACGCTGTTGCTGCAGCCATACAAATTCCCAGTGGATTTCTATCTGATAAATATGGCAGAAAACGACTGCACGCGTTGGGCACATTGTTGGCTGCTTTTCCGCCACTAATGTACGCTCTAGCTAACAATTGGATGGATTTAGTGCCTTGGGTTATGCTGTCTGGCTTCGCAACAGGCTTATACATACCTATCCGATGGGCAATAGTAGCTGACGCTTCTTCAACTGAAACTATGGCTAAGGCCTACAGTTGGACAAACATTTCTTGGTTGGTAGGCTCCACTGTTGCCCCGTTTCTAGGCGGAATTGTCGCGGATTCATTCGGCATACGCTTTCCCTTCTTTGCCTGTTCCATACTGATTTTCGCTGTTTTCCCTCTTACACTTCTTATGCAAGAGACTAGGAAGAAGCCGCAATCAAAGGTTGTGAACGACAAGAATAAGGAGGTCGATATGGTTGATGGATATCTGATTGCGGTTATTCTGTTCTCATTGATTAACATAATTCAGGGCATAGGTATAGGTGTGACTGGACCGGTTATTTCAGTCTTCGTGCTATCGAACTTTTCTGTTGACTACACGTTTATAGGCATGCTATACGCCATCGGTTTCGGAGTTGCCTCCATAGTTGTGCAGATTCCAGGGAGCAAGTGCAGCGATTTATTTGACAGAAGGAAGGTTATGTTTGCAACTTTCTTGGTGTCAGCTCCGTTTTTCTTGCTGTTTGCTTACTCTCGAAACATATTAGAATTGATTATCTTTATGTTTCTATCAAATGCCTTATTGAATTTTTCATGGCCTGCATTTCAGACACTTATGATGGAAGCTACACCATCTGCGAAGTGGGGTCTCGTAAACGGGGTTTCTGCGATGACTTTCTGGATAGGATTAATGATGGGAAACGCTCTCAGCGGTATCCTTTGGGACGGTTGGGGCACGTATGCGCCATTTTACGCTTCCGCATTCGCTATAGGAGCATCAGCCATAATACCACTGCTGCTAAAAGAGACCAGAGTTAAAAAGAAAAAGCCTTCATAACGTCACTTTCACAATTCGTTTAAGACCTTGCGCGCTATTTCACTCGAAGGCAACAAGTTATATTTTATCATTGACCGGTATGCTCGAAAATCCAGACAGCACGGCCGAGAATGTCTCTAATTGGCAACTGTTGGGGACAATTTTGCTCGCATTTTCCACATCGGACGCATCTTTTGGCTTGATTTTCTGGTCTGATGTGTTTGTGGTACTTTGTTTTGACTTCTTCGCTCGCCTGTTTGATGAAGAACTCGTTCATGAAAGCTATAATTTCTGGTATACTTACGCCTTCATTACATGGCATACAGTATTTGCAGCTTGTGCATCCGATGAAGCCTAGCTTCTTATATTTTCGTACTAATTGATCGACAAATCGAAGTTCTTCTTGGCTGAGGGTGGGTGGCACGGAGCAGTTCGCAGTTTTCACGTTTTCTATTACCTGTTGCATGGTGCTCATGCCACTGAGGGCTACTGACACTTCGGGATGGTTCCAAACCCAAAGTAGAGCCAATTCCGCCGGTGTTCTCTTGATTTTTGTCCTTTTCCACAGGGATTGGACTTGTTTAGGAGGCGTGATTGCTAGTCTTCCGCCAGCGACGGGTTCCATTATGACGACTGCCAGTCCTTTTGAGACTGCGTACTTTAGTCCCTCTGTTCCTGCTTGGTGGTCAGCGTCCACATAGTTGTATTGGATTTGGCAGAGCGTCCATCCATCGTAACTATCTATGATGCCTCTGAAAACATCGTACGTGTCGTGAAAGCTGAAGCCAAAATGGCTGAATTTTCCTTCATCTATCTTCTTTTCTGCCCATGCAATTACGTTCAATTCTTTGAGTTTTTGCCACCGTTCCTTGTTTAGACCATGCAATAAATAGAAGTCGATGCTAGTTTTTAGTCTAACTAGCTGTTCGTCTAGGTATTTGTCCATGTCTTGTTGGGAGTTGACAAGCCATGTGGGCATTTTGGTTGCCAGTTCCACTTTTTCGCGGTATCCTTCTTGCAAGACTTTTCTTACGAAGGGTTCGCTGTTTCCTCCGTGGTAAGAGTAAGCGGTGTCCAAATAGTTAACGCCGTGATCGATTGCATATCTTAGCATCCTTGTTGCCAATGGTTCGTTGATTTTTGCAGCGTCTCCGTCAATTGTGGGAAGCCTCATGGCGCCAAAGCCGAGCGCGGATACTTTCCAGTTTAGTTTTCCGAAGGGTCTACACTTCATTATAATCACTTTCTGTATGTGAAAATGGCGCGGTGTTATTGAAATGTGATTAGGTTTGCTTTTTCTAGATCTCGCAGAAACTTTAACGCATACTCTGGATTCGTTTCGCTGTATTCTGCTGAAACAGCCTTAAGAATGTCGTAGGCATTTCGTTTTCCATCCATAAAATTCACAAACTCAGCCACTTTATTGTGGAAACTGCGGTCTTTTTCATCAATTTCCTGATACCACTCATACTCTTTTTCGCCCAAAACCTTCTTCAGCAAGTCAAAGTTTAGCGTGCCCTTGAACAGGCGTTTGGGAATTAACCTTTTCAGTTCTGCGTCGGCTTCTGTTTCTTCAAGCTTGGCTGGGATGGTTATGGCTAATGTTTTTGCGATGAAACTTAGGGCTTCTTCGAGTCTTACAGTTTTCTGTTGAGCTCGGTTTGCTATTTCTTCACACAGCTTGTCTATTAGAGTGTTAAGTTCCTGGTTTTCTCCGAGTCTTTCTACTGATTTTATCGCTTGCTGTTCACGCCACATGACGCGTTCCATTTTGTTCTTGTAATGGAAAGCGGTTTTTGCTAGTTCTTTGACCAGTTCAGCGAGTTTGTCTTTTAGTTTTGGGTCTTCTTTTTTCTTGAACAGTTCTTCAACGCCTTTTTGGGCAGCTTCTTCGATTCTGATGATGCCTTTTGAAGCAGTCTGGTTTGCTAGTTGGAATGCGGTTTCGGCTGTGGCGTTGGCGAGTGTTAGGGCGGCCATTGTGGTTATCCATCCGACTCGTTTTAGGGAATCTTCGCTGACTTTGTCGATGGTGTCCATGCTTGTGTGGTAGTATAGGTCTGGCCATTGGAGGAGCATGATGCAAGGGACGCCTATGGTGGAGTTGGTGAATTCGGCGTGGTCGCTTCCGCCGCTGAAGGTAGTGGTGTTGTAGCGGAATGTTGACGAGGAGCCGAAGCCCGTTACCGTGTCGAATTCTTTGACTGACTGTTCTACGAGACTGTAGACGTAGTCGTTCAGGTATGACGGGCAGGAGTCTGGTGTGCGGTCTAAGTTCAGCGTGGATTTACAGAGCTCTTGGTTTTGGCCTACCATGTCTAGGTTTATGCCTGCCACAAATCGGCTAAACGTGTCTTCGTGGTGGGATAGGTAGGCTACTGTGCCTAAGGTTTCGGGTACCCAGAAGAATCGTATGGTTCTTGCTGGAGGTTCAATTTTTCCAGAATTTATCAGTGCCATGATGGTTCTTGCGATTTCTAGGAGTAAGCCGCTTCCTGAGGCGTTGTCATTAGCGCTTGGTTTCGGGTGACACAGGTGTGCGATCAAGAAGATTTCTTCATTTGGTTTCTGTTTGCCTTGTATTGTGGCGGTTATGACTTCTTCGTTTCCAGGGAATAGTTGAGCGTCTACTTTGGCTTTGAGTTTTACAGTTTTGCCGTTCTTCAATAAAGCTCGTAGTTGGTTGCCTTGGCGTTTGCTTAGTGAGAAGCCGAATGTTACTTTGCCGAGTTCTTCGGCTGTTGGCCAAATTCCTTGGTATGCGTGTGCGTCGGGTATGTCTAGACTTTCGCGGACGCCGGGCATTTCGTAGGTGATTGTGTCTGTGATTACGCCTGCTGCTCCGCGTTTGTAGACGGCTTGTTCATGTACGGGGTTGGCTCTGCCTGTGGCTAGGACGAATTTACCTTTGACGTCTTTTCCTTCGTAGTCTTTGGGTTTTGTTCCCTTGCCGACGTCTATGAGTTCGGCAGTTACGCCTTCGAGTGGGGTGGCTTTGCTGTAAGTGTGCAAGCAGGTGGGCACATCTTTGTATCGTACAATGAGCTTTTCTTCTGGTTCTACTAGGTAGAGTTCGGCGCTTTTGACTGCCCAGCCGATTGGGCTGGTGTAGGTCCAGTATTTGGTTTTGCCATCTGCTGGAACCTGTTCGATTGTCGCGTCTTTTAATCCTATTTTTACGAGTTCGTTTTTGACATATTCTGCGGCTTCATGGAACATCGTAGAGGCTTGAATCCTATGGAACCGTGCGATTTGTTCAACAAAAGACTTAGCAACAACACCAGACAACTCATCCCTAACAAGCCTATTCAAACTCATCTTAAGACCACACAGTTTAAGCTAATTATACTTATTCACATTTTTATAAGCGTGTTTGTCTAATTCTGTTTAGGTTTGAGGATGAGTTTTGAGGTTAGAGAAAAGGATTTGCTTGCGAGAATTGGAAAGTTAAAAACTAAGAGTGGTGTTGTTGAGACTCCTTTGCTTTTTCCTGTTATTAATCCTAACATTCAGCCTATTCCTCCAAAAAAGATAGAGACCGAGTTCGGTTTCCAAGCCCTAATAACCAACGCGTACATCCTCAAAAAGCGCTTCCAGAACCAGCCCATAGAAACTGGCTTACACAAATTCCTAGACTTCAACGACACAATAATGACTGATTCTGGCGCCTATCAAATCCTCGTCTACGGCGACATAGAAGTAACCTCAAAAGAAATAGTGGAATATCAAGAGCGCATAGACACGGACATAGCCACCATCCTAGACATACCGACAGGCTGGAAAGTTTCGGAGACCCTTGCAGAACAAACCGTCAAAGAAACACTGAAGAGAGCAAAAGAATTTTTCACCTTGAAAACTCGCGATGACATCCTCTGGGTAGGCCCAGTTCAAGGAGGCAGATACCTAAACTTGGTAGCCAAATCTGCAAAAGAGATGGGAAGACTACCATTCGAAATATACGCATTAGGAAGCCCGACAGAAGTCATGGAACGCTACCGCTTCGATGTGCTAGTTGATATGATTATGACCGCAAAGATGAACCTCCCCACAGACAGACCTCTTCACCTTTTCGGCGCTGGACATCCCTTCATGTTCGCTTTGGCAATAGCCCTTGGATGCGACCTTTTCGATTCTGCAGCCTACGCAATATACGCCCGACAAAACCGCTACATGACCGAAAACGGAACGTATAGGCTTAATGAACTGAACTACTTCCCATGCACATGCCCTAAATGCGCACGAACAACCCCAAAACAAGCATTAGAACTATCACAAAAAGAAAGAGAGGTCTTCCTCGCTGAACACAACCTCTACGTCTGCAACGCCGAACTGAAACGCATAAAACAGGCCATAAAAGATGGCAGACTCTGGGAACACTTAGAAATGCGAGCACACGCACACCCCGCCCTACTCCGAGCCCTAAAAAAACTAAGCAAATATGAGGAATTCATAGAAAAACACGCCCCAACCGTGAAAGAAAGCGGCTTATTTTTCTTCAACTCCACCGGGCTCATGCGACCCGAAGTCGTCCACTACCGAAAAAACCTAAAGGCAAGATACACTAAACCCAAACAAGCCGAAATCCTTCTCCTCATACCGCAATCCCAAACAAAACCCTTCCACAAATCACGCGAATACAAGCAAATTGCAAAACTGCTAAACAACGAACCGAGAGAGAATCTTAGCAAAGTTCACGTGTGCTTCTATGCGGCACCGTTCGGAGTAGTCCCAATCGAACTCGACGAAACCTATCCACTATCCCAACATGAAACCGTCCAACCACTAGACAAAGAAACAATAACATACGTTGCCAATCAAATAGGAGACTACATTAACCGAACAAACTACAAAACAATCATACTCCTAAACGACCCAGAAAACTGGAACAAAAACATCTTAAAAACATGCAAAAAAACATGCCGACAAAAAAACATCAAATTCAAGAGTTTCAACACCAAAAAAGCACGCTCCACAAGGAATCTACGACTTGCACTAAAAACTTGAAATTCAACCTATCTTCAGACGGCTCAATTGTCTCGACAAAAGCTTTCTGCCTCGTCGCGACAAACCTACAACGCTCAAGCTGCTTGTTATATAAGGGAGGGGTAGGTTCTTCTCACAGAGCCAGAGAAAAGCAAGCCACTTATAGCCACTTCACGTAACATTTTGCACTAAACATGAGCGAATACACATGATTCGAGCTGATTTACACATCCATACAACATACTCATCAGACGCATCAATCCCACCAAAAATCATAGTGGACCAGCTCTATGCACATCCCTTCATAAAAGCCGTTGCCATAACAGACCACAACACAGTTGAAGGCTATTATAAAGTGCGGGAATTAGCTTCTGCATACCAAGATATTCTGATAATTCCAGGAGTTGAGGTAAGCACTATTGAGGGTGACTTAATAGTTTTGGGCGTTGCAGAACTACCTCCTAGACCATGGACTGTTGAAAACGTGATTGATTTTGCAAGGGAAAGACAAGCATTAACCATTGCCGCCCATCCCTATAGAGAGTATGGTCTGGGCGACTTAACAAAAAATTACGATGTTGACGCCATAGAAGTCTTAAACGGTGCTTCACAACCTCACGTCAATAAACTGGCTGAAAATTTAGCTAAAGAGATGGGTTTGCCCGGTGTTGCCGGAAGCGACGCACATCAAGTTAATGAATTATGGACTGCTTACACAGAGGTCCAAGCTTCCTCAGACATCGATGAAATTTTAAAAGCCATCAAAAAGGGGCTGGTCAGAGTTGCCTCAACAGAAAAGTCAATACATTTTTAAAACAGCGATATGCATGAATACTGCATTAGCGGATGAAAAGAAATGAGTCCATTACAAATCGGGTTTCTAGGCGGAACCCATGAAGTTGGCAGAATAGCCATAGCGGTAAAGACTGAAAAAACACAGGTTTTGCTAGATTGTGGAGTCATGTTAAATCATGAACCAGGATTTCCAATGCACATACCCCCCAAAGATGTTGACGCAATCATTCTAACCCACAGCCACCTCGACCATTCAGGGGCAGTCCCCATTTTTTACATTCATGGGAAGAAGCCGCTATACACAAACAAATTAACTTTGGAATTAGCCCAAATACTGATTTCCGATTTCATTCACCTCTCCAGCTACTATTTACCGTATGAATACCTTGAGCTAAAGTCCATGATGAGGAGCAACAAGCACGTGGATTTCGGCGCCGAAGAAGAAATTGGAGACATCAAATTTCAGCTTTTAAACGCTGGGCATATCCCCGGAGGCGCACAAATACTAATTGAAGCTGAGGGAAAGAGAGTACTTTACACAGGCGATTTCAACACGGTTGACACAAGACTTTTGGAAGGCGCAAAGATGGAATACGGCGACTTGGACGCAGTCATAATTGAAAGCACATACGCAGACGAAGACCACACAGAACGTTTAGAACTGGAAAAACGCTTTGTGGATGAAGTAACCGATGTTGTCGAAAAAGGAGGCACAGTTTTAGTTCCAGCCTTCGGAGTGGGTAGATCCCAAGAAATCGCATGCGTTTTAACTGCACATCACTTTGAATATCCCGTCACCATGGACGGAATGGCACGCGAAGCAAGCAGAATAATGATGAATTACAAGGAGTTTCTCAAAGACCCTAAACTGTTTATGGATACCATGCATTCTGCTGATTGGGTTGAAGGCTGGAGAGACCGCAGGAAGGCTACAAAAACACTAGGAGTAATAATTTCTCCTGCAGGCATGCTTAAAGGCGGTCCAGCGGTATTTTACACGTCAAAAATTGGAAAAAAGGCAAACAACGCCATATTTTTAGTCAGCTATCAGATTCCTGGCACGCCTGGAAAAGAACTGATGGAGAAGGGAGTATGCCTCATTGATGGAAAAATGAGGAAGGTTAAGGCTCGCGTTGAGCATTTCGATTTTTCATCACATTGTGGAGCAAGCCAGCTTAAAGAAGCCGTGAAAAAACTTGGTGGAAAACCGAAAATCTACGTGGTTCACGGCGCGGAAGGAAACTGTGAACTTTTCGCGAAGTGGATAAAGAACGAGTTAGGTTTAGAAGCCATCGCTCCAAAGGCCGGGGACATAGTTAAGGTTTAGAGTGGAATTATGAAGATTGGAATCTTACGCGTCGGACAAGTAGACTCCCATGTGATAGACAGAATTCAAGAAAACTTGAACATGATTTTCCCAAAAACAACATGCGCACTGATTAGTGAGACAATGCCAATTCCAAGCGAAGCCTTCAACAATGCGAGAAAGCAATACCGTTCAGATATAATTCTGAGCAGAGTTCACAGTTATGCTGAGAAAGATAAAGCGTTAGACCGTGTTTTGGGAACCGTAAATGTCGACATTTTTGTTCCAGAGTTGAATTTTGTATTCGGAGAAGCAGAATGTCCAGGAAAAGCAACCTTAATCTCGTTATGGAGGCTTAGACCAGAATTTTACGGTAAGGCTCCAAACATGGAGCTTTTTCTGGAGAGAATCACGAAAGAGGCTGTGCATGAGCTTGGACATTCTTTGGGTTTAAGACATTGTTCTAACCCGTTTTGTGTTATGTATTTCTCCAATTCCATTTTCGAAACCGACAGAAAGCAAAGCTTATTCTGTAATAAATGCGACTTAAAAGTTGAAACAACTGTGAATCAACTAGGGTAAGAGCCTTGGGTAACAAGTTTGAGGCGACGCTAATAAATTTGACACCCATTCTAGTAAGCCTACTGTTTGGGATGTTTTGTGCCTTCCTACTTTTAACGTCTCCAGTGGAAATTTACGGAATTACTCCTTTCCCTGAAGGTGTTGCAGGAGCCTTTGGCAACGCATTCTATTTTGTTATTCTCGTGGGAGTTGGCGCGACATTAATATACTTGCTTTTGAAACGGAAAAGTCGTAAATTGATTACTTTGATTACTGGTTTTGTTTTGACAATCGCGGTTTTTATGCTTTCCATGATTTATATGTTCGCAGCATTTTCAAGGTTTGCTATTCCCAGCTTGGAAGCTTTAATTTTGATTTTGTCCTTGTTCATAACAGCACTGGCTAGCTTTACAGTTTTTCGAACTCGCAGCAGAGCTTGTAACCTAGTTGTTCTCTGTTTAGGAGGAGCTTTAGGAACATTTTTAGGAGTTTCAATCCCCACTTTGAGCGCAATTTTGATCTTAGGTTTTTTGGCAATTTATGATGTATTCGCTGTTTATCACGGACCTGTTGGAAAAATAGCCCGCAGTGGGCTTGACCAGCTTCGAGGTTTAAGCTTCTCTTTTAAGGACATCCAAATGGGTTTAGGCGATTTGACGTTTTATTCTATGCTTTCGGGACATATGCTTCTTTATTTCGGCTTAGTTCCATGTTTAGCCTCTATGATTGGTATTTTGTTTGGATGTCTATTAACTTTTAAAATGCTGGAGAAGAAGGGGATGTTTCCTGGATTGCCTTTTCCAATTCTTTTTGGTTTAACGGCAAGTCTTCTCGTTTCATTATTATAGTTCACTAGCATTATACGTTTTATAATTGTGTAATTGGTTGAAAGATGAGATAGATGCCTAGGAAGCATAAGCCTAGTAAGTCTTCAAACCTTAATACGTTTCAGCTATTAACAAAAACGACGGAAGAAGCGAAGAATAAGCGAAGAGAGGAGTTTTTGGCTGCGCTAGGCGTAGAAGAGTTTTTTGTTGACGGAAGTATAACCATTAATAAGAGAACGTGTAAGGGTGTTGAGTGTAAGCTTTGCATAGAGGCGTGTCCAACTTATGCTTTGTTTTGGAAGGTTGGAGAGGTTGGGATAGTAAAAGAGCTTTGCATTTACTGTGGGGCATGCGTCTTAAGCTGTATTGTGAATGACTGTATAAAAATTGAGAGAAAAAGAGTAACTGGCGAAGTGGAAAAATTCAGCAAGCCCAGAGATTTCACGGCACTTCAACACGGCATTAATGTTAAGAAGCGACGCGGAAAAATTCAAGAAGTTTTTCCAAAAGTTGAAGATTACCTTAAACGGTATAATAAGAAGAAAACATAGAAAACCTATCTGCGTAGTGCAGTTACTCACATCTTATTGTTTAAACTTAATGATAAAAAGCTTTTGCGAATGTGCAAGCTTTAGTTGATAATCGATGTTGCCTTTTATGAGAGGAGTTGGACTAAAGATTATGTCTGGTTTTGCCATTTTTCTTGTATGAACTTTGGAATATCCGATGAATCTTTTGGTCCAACAAGAACTTGCCAGCCACTTAGCTCTTCAATTTCTCCCCTTAGCCGCGCTGCTTTCCCCGGAATTATAAGTTTCCTATGCATAACCTTGTTTTCAATTCCAGAAGCCCTTATGGCGGTGGCAACTTTTTCTGCTGTCAGTTTTCTTCCGGCAACGGCGCTGTCTACAGCTATTCCCTCTGTATCCACAACCAAAAGATAGGCTTTTACTTTTGCAGATTCTATGTCTGAAGCAACTGTGTAATAAGTAAGCGCAAAGTTTGTTGTGAACATTACAGGCGAGTTTTCGTCCGGCGCACCAAACACCTTTAAGCCCGGCTCAACTGCCACTGGTTTTCGCGGGTCTGTGTAAATGTTCTGCCGCAATATGACTGTTGGAAGAAGCGACCAGCCGTCTACATTATGCATTATTATAATGTCTGCGAAGCGAACAATCAACATAGCTGCTAAATAGGCTTCTCTCCACTTCGCAATCTCCTCTGGAGCTTTACCTCTCTCCATCCAAGCAACCATCGGCACACCAATCAACGGAAAACCTAAAAGTTCATCCCCTCTCTTGCAAGCAGCCCTGCGAATCATTGTAAAGTTGTTAAGCGTGTTAGCCAAACCATCGCTTGGGAAAGTACCCGGATCCAACACCAGGTCTTCAACGCCATATTCGAGCAGCGTCTTTGTCAAAGACTTGAGCAGTTTCAAATTGTTTGGCGCGAAAACCGTTAGGGGACAGTTATATATCAGCGCGAGTTCAGCCATCTCCTTCCAATTTTGCTTTGTCGCCGCATATAGAAGCGGTCGGCACTTTGAAACAACCTTCAATCCCGCTTCTAAGACATTTGAGTTTAGCGAGCACAAAATTAAGGGTAGATTTGTGTTTTCAGCCACCTTTCTAACTGTCGCCTTAAATTTGTCTGGGTCGTTTGATGTGGAGCGAACAGCTATCATATCAAGTTTTAATGTTTGCCCAATGTAACCGAATTTGAACTGCTCCACCCTCTTTGTTTTATCCAATATTTCTTCTTCAGACATTTCATCAGTTACGTCGACAGCAAATGCCGTTGGATTGAAATAAGTCAGTTCATGACGATACATAACGAGCTTTCCGCCGATTTTCACAGCCCGTTCTCCAACGCCAATGACAACCTCTTTTATGGCCGGCTTAAGCAATTCCATCAATTGTTTGTAGGCTTTCTTATGCTCTTTAGTTAGGAGCGGAGGACAATTCTCAAGAGACGTTTCACGACTCACAAGTTTTGTTGCGAATGCCATGCAGTTTTTCTCGCCGCATTCTTTGCAGTTTGTTTTGGGAAGAAGCTTGTAAACATCGATTGGGCTTAGTTCTTTTATGCCAGCCCTTCCTTCAACTTCTCTTTCAGTCATACCCACAACACTCCAAAGACTAAATCTTAGTAGAAACCCATTCAATAAGCTCAGGAGCTTTAAGTGAGCCCCCACGCAACAGTTGGTTAATGATGCTCTTGAGGGTTTTCATGGCGGCTGGATGCATCATCATAAACAAGTCTACACCGGCAAGCAGAAGCGGCAAAGCGGTAGTCAACTCCCACAAAGGTCCCCTCAATTCGCGAGGTTCCCATTCCGGGCTCAATTCCATCCATGCCTCTCTGGCTGCCCAAGCGTTAGTAGTTCCAGAAGACATGGGATGCGCCAATTCAGGGTCACCCATTAACGCTTCAAGTCTAGCCCTTTCCATATTTGTGAACGCATACTCAAGCCCATAGCCTAATGCTGCTGTCGTTAAATCAATGACTATGTCCTCTTTCGGCAGAAAATCATAGAGAATACGGTTAAGCTCTCTTGCAAGGTTTAAATCCATCGGAGTGAAGGCTAACGCAACATGCCCATACTTCTTAATGAACCTTGCACATCGCTCAATGTCCATGTCCCTTGTTATGGAGCTAAAAAGGAATCTTTCCCCAGCAAAGGTTTCAGCGACAGCCTCAAAGACATTTGCATCCTTAACGGGGTCTCCGCAACCTCCAATAATGAGGGGCACATCAACAGCCTGAGCAACTTCCTCTACAGTTTTCACGGCTTCCTTTGGCGAAGCATCTTTGATAAGCGGATCTATGCTTATCAAGTGCACCGTGACAAGGTCAGCTTCAAATTTTTCAACCGCAAGCCTAGCCCAAGCAGCCGGATCTTCCAAAACATCCTTCACATGCATCTTTACAGCCCTAGGCAAAGAGATCTTCATATCAAAAACATCCACAGCTACAATGGGAGAATGGGGCATACGTTTTTCAAAAGAGTAAAACGCAGGGGCAGTTTCGCCCCCAATTATTACAGACCTTCCACGACTTCCACCTTCGCTTTTTGTAGATCCCAGCTTCACCTCAACAACCTTACCAGGGTAAGTTTCAACAGGCGGAATGAACTCTTCTTCAAAAATCTTTGTAGGTTTAATCTTCACTTGATTTTCCCCGTTTTGTCTAACTCTAGTAGACTTATTTACGTTTTCTAAACTGTTTAATTTTTGCGCAATCTTATTAACAGTAAAGCTGTTACGGAAAAACCGGAGACCAAATATTTTATATGATGTTTACATACTTGAGCGAAGTAGAATAGGTGAAACACTATGTCTGATAAAGTTGGAGTCGCCGTAGTAGGGGTAGGATTCGTAGGCGGGCAAGCACATACGCCCAGTTTCAAGAAAATCGAAGGCTCTGAACTGGTGGCTTTATGCGCTAGGACGGAGAAACGAGTAAAACCCCTCGCGGAGAAGTACGATGTAAAATACTATCTGGATTACGATAAGCTCTTAGAAGACCCAAAAGTGCATGCAGTAGTCCTAGCGGTCCCTACACCCTTACACTTCAATGCTGCTATGAAAGCCATCAAAAAGGGCAAACACGTTCTATGTGAAATGCCCATGGCCCCGACCATAGATCAGGTGAAAGAGCTCCAGAAGGCCGCGGAGGAAGCGGGAGTAATTCTGATGCCAGTTCTAAACTTCCGATTTGCACCAATATACGATAAAACAAAGGAAATGATAGTGTCGGGAGCAATTGGCAAGCCAATAGCCATTCACTTCCGCGAATTCATACCTGCAATGAGCATTGCTGATCAATGGCCAGCAGGATCTTGGGCGTGGAACATCGAAATAAGCGGAGGCTATCCAGATTTTACTCTTTCCGTTTGGTCCATCGACATGATCAGATGGATGTTTGAAAGCGAAATAGAAAACGTCGAATGGATGAGTAATTATCCCAAGTTTGAGAAATACGGTGGAATACTAGGCTATAATACGATGGGTTTAATAAAACTCTCAAACGGTATCGTAGGTTCACTGCATTACAGCGCCTCCGTAAACCCGTCAGCAAGTACTAGTAGATTGGAGGTTTATGGAGACAATACAAATGTTCTTCATGCCGTCTGGAACGATAAGATAATCCTTTATGGACCTGATAAAAAACCGCAAGAATGGAACCTAGATGTAAAAGGGACGAGAGTCTGGGGTCACCGCCAAGCAGATGAGCATTTCATAGAATGTATCCTTCACAAGAAGCAACCTCAAGTAAGCGTAGAAGATGCAATAAAAGCGCAGGAGATTGCACAGAAAATTACAAAGAGCATAAAATAACATGAGATGAGCAAAGTTAAATAGTCGCAGTTATATTTCGCGGATTTCGCACTGAAGCTTTTTTATGATTTCTTCAGCCTTTGCCGGCTCAACTTTTAAAGTGTAAAGCCTTTTTGGCGTGCGAAGCTTCAACTTCACAACGTCTTTTAACCTTTTTACTGCACAATATTCAGCACGCCCGCTTATTTCAACAAATTTCTCCGAATCAAAGATTTCCGATGGCATACTTTTCACCCACATTTGGTGCTTTCTTCGTTCATGCCCACGTTTTTATTTGTTTTGGTGGGCCGGACCGGATTTGAACCGGTGACCTTCCGCACGTCAAGCGGATGTCCTAACCGAGCTAGACTACCAGCCC
>CAZNJT010000031.1:0-16075 GCA_964573475.1 uncultured Candidatus Bathyarchaeia archaeon
CGCGGGAAAAGTACATATACGAGGTGAAAGTAAAGAAATTGTCGCCTAAAAAGGCTGAAATGAAGGTACGATGTCAAGGAGGACTTTACGTTAAAGAATTGGTGACTGGAGATGAAGGTAGAACAACACCGAGCGTCTCAGAAATTCTCAAAAACAGAGCGAAGCCTATAAAACTTGATGTTTTAAACGTGATTATGGAAGGTTAAAGGGGTAGAAAAAATGAGGAAATCTCGAGGGTACCGCGCCGGAACACGTCGCCTTCTAAAAAAGGAACCTAGAGAGCGAGGCAAGATAAGAATAAGCAAACTACTATACGAATACCAGCCTGGAAGTCGCGTGGTCATCATGATAGATTCAAGCATCCAAAAAGGAATGCCCCACAAACGTTATCATGGTAAGGTCGGAACAATCATTGATAAACGCGGCCGAAGTTTTATCGTAAGTGTCACCCAAGGAGAGGCTACCAAAGAAATAATTGTTAGACCAGAACATTTAGAACCCTATAAGGTGCCATCATAAATGTCTGAAAAAGATGTAGGAGAAAAAAAACTTACTCTTCCACAAGTTAAAAAGTTGTTAGAATCAATGGGCGAAGAGAATCTTGATCAGTTCCAACGCCGCACGCTTGATTATCTTTCCAAGTTTTCTAAAGTGGATGCCGAGACAGCTGAAAAGCTCGTAGAAAAGCTTGTGACAGAATTTGGTTTGGAAAAAGATGAGGCGGTTCAAATTATTAATTGTATGCCAAAAACCGTTGAAGAGTTAAGGGTTTTTCTAGCTGGCGGCCGTAAAATTATTGAAACATCAAAATTGGAAGCCATAGTTACCCTTTTAAATGAGCATCGAAAACTGAAATAGGCAAGTCTACTACTATTTTTAAGCAACAAAAAGGGTAGAATAAAGGCGGATGTGATGGAAAAGCGATACGAAGAGTACGGTTACGTTCTAGACTTCTTGCAGCATGGTCGCCCAGGGGTGCGCCCTTCTGGGAGGGCTGGTTATCGAGCAGGAGCCCTAGTTCAGTTGATAGGCGAAGAGTTCTTCACACTTTTAGAAGCATTGGTTAAAGAAGGTGTTATTCTTAAGCCCTACGACCGCGTTTATGTTGGCAGGGAGAACCGTGAGGAAATCACGTATATAATTGGGCGGATAGGCTATGAGGAGTTAACTGCCGCTGCGAAGATGGAACTTCCAACGGTTATCAGTAGAATCGTATTGAACCGTGAAAAATGGTTCGCCGACTTTTTCAATACTGCAAGGGCTATAACGCCAAGGATGCATGCGCTAGAACTGCTTCCCGGAATAGGAAAAAAGTACATGTGGCAAGTTGTAAATGAGCGTGAGAAAAAACCATTCGAAAGTTTTGATGATTTACAGAAGCGCACAGAGTTGCCCAATCCAGTCAAGCTGATTACTAAGAGGGTTTTAGAGGAGTTGGCTGGCGATAGCAAGTATCGGTTGTTTACGAGGGCTTACTAGCATATTTTAGTTGGTTAGCGGGGTAATATGAATCTTTTAGAGAGAACGAAGTTTCTTCTTCGAAACTATCGAATTTTTCCGAATAAACTTTTAGGGCAAAACTTCATGGTTGAATCTTCAATTTTGCAGAGTATGGTAAATTATGCTTCACTAAATCAGAACGACGTAATTTTGGATATTGGTGCCGGTTTAGGTTTTTTAACGCGTTTTCTGTCGAATAAATGTAAAAGCGTTTTGGCTGTCGAATCTGATGCGCAGCTTGTGAAAATTTTGCGTGAGCAGCTAAAGAATTTGCCCAATGTCAAAATAATCGAGAGTGATGTGCTCAAAGCACGTATTCCACAATTTAATAAAGTGGTTTCAATTCCTCCATATCATATTTCTTCGCGTTTACTTTTGTGGCTTTTTAGCAAAAATTTTGATTGTGCAGTTTTAATTTTTCAAAAGGAATTCGCAAACAGACTTGTAGTTTCTATTGGAAGTGAAGACTATGGATGGTTGACAGTTTTTACCTATTACCATGTAGAAGTTGAACTTTTAGACAATGTTCCCAAGTGGATGTTTTATCCGCAGCCAGAAGTGGATTCGATTATTATACGTTTAAAACAGCGGAAGATGCCGCCTTTCAAATTGAAGAATGAAGTGCTATTTAGGCAATTGGTTCAATCACTTTTCACGCAACGCAACAGGAAAGTTAGAAACGCCATATTGCCTTTCATGAAAGGTATACCTGCAATCGCAACAGAAAAGACTGTTAAGTTGACTGAGGCTTTTCCATTTGGTGATAAAAGGGTGAGAGAATTAGCCCCCGAAGACTTTGGAGCGTTAGCAAATGCCCTCTCCGATTAAAAAGGTGTTTTTTGAAGATTACGTCTTCTTCGTTTCGGAAAACGTTTACGAGCCCGCTGAAGACTCGTTTCTTTTTGCTGAGAATCTAGTGGTTAGAGACGGCGATGTTGTCCTTGACATGGGAACTGGATGTGGCATATTAGGCGTAGTCGCAGCGAAAAAAGCGGCGAAGGTTGTTGCGGTTGATGTGAATCCTTATGCTGTTCGCTGTGCAAAGAAAAATGCGAAATTGAACGGTGTTTCGGATAAAATGTTCTTTGTGCAGGGAGACCTGTTCACAGCAATAAGGATTGGAGAAAGATTCGATTTGATTCTCTTTAATGCTCCATACTTGCCTTCAGAAAGTATTGAGGATACGTCTTGGCTTGGACGCGCTTGGTCTGGCGGGGTTGCTGGTAGACAAGTTGTTGACCACTTTATCCATGAGGCACCAAAATATCTGAAGCGGGATGGACGTGTCTTTTTGATGCAGTCCACTTTGTCTAATGTTGATGAAACTCTAAGAAAGGTTGAAGAAAATGGCTTAAAAGCGAGTGTTGTTGCGGGGTGTGATTTGCCATTTTTTGAAGCAATAGTGCTTGTGAAAGCGGAACGCTGAATTTTTTGGGAAGTTAAATAAGTCTATTCATATAATTTAGGATGGATGGTTTACATGGAGAGAATGGTTGGATATTGTGGAATAGTCTGTTCTGATTGTCCGGTTTTGATGGCGACACGGAAGAATGATGATGCGGAGAGGCGGCGAGTTGCTGAAGTGTTTACTAAACAATATGAGAGAGAATATAAGCCAGAGGACATTAACTGTGACGGTTGTTTGAGCGATAGTCCACGAATTTTCAGCTACTGCAATGTGTGTGAAATAAGGAAGTGTGGAAAGGAGAAAAGCGTTATGAACTGTGCTTCCTGCGCGGATTATCCGTGTGAAAAGCTCTCTAAATTGTTTGCTGGATATTCAAAAGCTAAAGAAACCTTAGATGAAATAAGACGTGAGTATGGCATCATTTGAAGGAACTTTGTCTATTGAAGGAGTTTCTGCAATCTCAGCTCGTCTCTTACTGGTAGTCCACCTATCCCTTTCAGGACCATGCCATGCTTTTCCGCTATAACGTTGGGTTTTACTTTGTAAATCTGAAACCCGAGGGACTGGTAAAATGCTAAAGCTGGCAAATCATCATTTGAAGTTGAAACTAGCAACTTTTTCTTTCCAAGTCTTCTAGTTTCTGCTTCAACTTTTTCGATTAAGCTTTTGCCTACCCCAGCGTTTTGATATGGGGGCAATATGCCTAAAGTCACGATTATAATGGCATCATCCACTTTTGCGAAAGAAACAAATCCAGTAACGTCGTTTCCAGATTTTTTCGCTACATAAGTGGGAAGCTCTGCTACAATGAATTTTCTGTCAAAAGTAAGTTGCTCTTCCTCTCCCCAAAAACGTTGAACAATCTCCCGAATTTTTTTCCTTTCCTTGTCTAATGTTACCTTGTCAATTGTGCAGTTCAAAGTGGTTTTCTTTATGCATGAGGTGCATACGGTTCGCAATTTAGCATGTTCTCTGCATACCATTCTTCCACAGACGCTACACTTGTAAATTGTATCTTTTCCGCAGTATTCACAGTTCATGAAGTTCACTCCTTTCATTATGTTCTGTTAAAAAAGTATATAACGTGAAAGTTTTATTATTGCTAGAAAAGCAGTTGGAGGTTTTAGCTGATGTGTATCTTAGGTAAGGATAAGCTGAAGGAGCTTATTGAGAATTATAAGTGCATATACCCCCATGACTATAACCTGCTCGACGGAGACAGCTATGTCCTAACAGTCAAAGAAGAAACAACCCTCAATTACCTAGAACACAAAAACCTAATAACTTATGAAACAGTTTTCGCACCACCAAACTATGTAGCTCATTTAACAGCAAAAAGCAAGTATGGAAGAATGGGTTTATCCTTCCTAAACGCGGCAAAAGTCCACAGCGGCTTCGTCGGAAGACTCGCCCTCGAACTTGTAAACCTAAGCAACGGCCGATGCCCCATCACGATTAAGCGTGGCGACCCTTTCATGCACATAGAATTCGTAACAAGAGAAGGCGAACCAGCACCATACATGGGAGAATACCAATTCCAATACTTAACCGACGACGAAATGCAAATGTACATTCCAATACTGAAAAAGGTTTTCCCAAACTACGATGAACTCGCTAAGACATGGTTCAAAAACAGACGGCTACAACCATAAAAACAAGACTGATAGCATATTCTGATTTTAAAACTTGATTTAAAATTCATAACTTTAATCAAAACACATCGTCAACAAATCGTTTAAATATAACGGTTATGGTATGCCAAAGGGGAATACAAAATGCGCGGAAAAAATTACAGAGTCGTTAAAGGCCAGTCTTACACTAGAACAGAATTTGTAAAGGGGTTTCCACCCCCGAAAATAAACAAATTCACCATGGGCGATACCAAGGCAAAATTCGAATATGAGGCTAGGCTTATAGCCTTGGAAGGGGCTCAAATCCGCCACAACGCCCTAGAAGCAGCACGCGTGGCAACAAACCATGAATTAATGGAAAAACTTACAAACAATTACTGCTTACGTGTTCAACCTTACCCGCACACAATCCTTAGAGAAAACAAGATGATTTTTGGCGCGCATGCGGACCGTCTTTCAGATGGTATGCGAGGGTCTTTCGGAAAACCCATCGGAACTGCAGCGCGTGTAAAACCTGACCAAACAATTATTACCGTCAATGTGAATGCAAACGGCGTCGAAATCGCCAAAAGAGCTCTAAAACTTGGAAGCACCAAACTTCCAATTCCATGCAGAATAATCGTAGAAAAAGTGCAAACAGAAGAGGTGAAAGCCATTGACTGAAATGAAAGAAGACTTGGTAATCTGGTTTGAAAATCTAAGAAAAACCGATATTCCATCCGTTGGCGGCAAAAATGCCAATCTAGGTGAAATGATAAACGTTGGCATACCAGTTCCGCCAGGTTTCGCCATAACAGCCTACTCCTACAAAAAATTCATTGAAAAATCCGGCATTTCAGAAAAGATTTACGAGATCATAAAGGAAACAGTAAAAGACCTAAACGATCCGAAACAATATGAAGAGGCTTCTAAAAAGATTCGTGAATTGATTGAAGCAACGCCCATGCCCAAAGATATTGGAGGCGCCATCAGATCTGCCTACGAAGAACTTTGTAGAAAACTCGGTTTAAGCGATGTTTTCGTTGCTGTAAGGTCAAGTGCAACAGCAGAAGACCTGCCTGACGCATCTTTTGCTGGGCAACAGGAAACATTTTTGAATGTTAGAGGCGTTAGGCACCTTCTTGAAAATACCGTCAAGTGTTGGTCTAGCCTCTTCACGCCACGTGCAATCTTTTATCGCACAGAGAAGGGTTTCGCACATGAGAAAGTTTTCATAAGCGTTGGAGTTCAAAAAATGGTAAATTCCAAAGCTGCAGGCGTCATATTCACCATAAATCCTGTAACCGGTGACCCCAGCCAGATAGTTATTGAGGGCAATTATGGTTTGGGCGAATCTGTTGTTTCTGGAGCGGTTACTCCAGACGATTTCGTTGTTGACAAAAACACGCTAAAAATAATTGAGAGGCGCATAGCCAAAAAAACAGTGCAATACCTCCGCGACCTAGGCACTGGCAAAACAGTTCATCTGGACGTGCCCGTTGAAAAGCAGGAGCAACCATGTCTAAACGATGAGGAAATAATCAAACTTGCAGAACTAGCCAAACGCATCGAGCAACATTATGGAAAAGCCCAAGACATTGAATGGGCAATCGACAGTGACTTATCCTTTTCAGATAACATTTTCATAGTGCAATCAAGACCTGAAACAGTTTGGAGCCTAAAACTTGCGGAAAAACCAACAAAGGCTGAAGCTGAAGGAATGAAACCTGCCGAAATGTTAAAAGTTATTGTTAAAGGAAGTCCAGCTGGAAAAAGAGGCTTCGGCATAGGCGTGGCAAAGGTTGTTTCAAATCCTCAAGAAGCTGCTAAAGTCATGCAGAAAGGCGACATCCTCGTTACAGACATGACCAATCCAGACTATGTGCCCTTCATGAAACTCGCAGGCGCCATAGTAACCGACAAGGGCGGAGTAACATGCCATGCAGCTATTGTAAGTCGTGAGCTTGGCATACCATGCGTTGTGGGAGCAGAAAACGCCACGAAGCTAATGGTTACTGGGAAGGAATACACGGTGGACTCAAGGAGCGGCGTTGTTTACGAAGGTATAATGTCAACATTGACAGAGCAACTCTCATCGTCAACCGGAGCTAGTGCACCTCCAAATACAATTACTGGAGGCATGTTTCAACCAGTACCGGTGACAGCAACAAAAATATACATGAACTTGGGTGTTCCAGAAAAAATAGAGGATTATAAGGACTTGCCTTTCGAAGGCATAGGGCTGATGCGCATAGAATTTATTTTAGCCAGTTACATAGGAGAGCACCCATTATACCTTATAGAAACTGGCCAATCCCAGAAATTTGTGGACAAACTTGCAGAAGGAATGGCAACGGTTGCAAGGGCCATACAGCCACGCCCAGTTGTTGTTCGCTTCAGCGACTTCAAAACCAACGAATACAGAGAACTAAAAGGCGGTGAAAAATATGAAATTGTTGAAGCTAACCCTATGCTCGGATGGAGGGGATGTAGCCGCTACATAAGCTCATGGTACGAAAAAGCCTTCAGGCTTGAATGCCAAGCTATTAAGAAATGTCGCGAAGAATGGGGCCTTAAAAACGTGTGGGTCATGCTTCCCGTTGTGCGCACAACATGGGAAGCCAAAAGATGCCTTGAAATTATGCGCGAAGAAAGCTTAGAAAGGTCTAGGGACTTTAAAGTATGGTTCATGGCTGAAACACCTTCAATTGCTATACTTGCAGATGAGTTTTCAAAACTATGTGACGGTTTCTCCATAGGCTCAAACGACATGACCCAAGGCATACTCATGATTGACAGGGATTCTGAGCGCCTAGGGCAAATGGGATACTTCGACGAAAGAGATCCAGCAGTAAAAAGAATAATTGCCCATCTGATTAAAGTGGCTCACGAGAACGGATGCACGATGTCAATCTGCGGAGAAGGTCCATCAAACCTACCTGACTTTGCAGAATTTCTTGTAAGAGCTGGAATAGATAGCATATCTGTAAACAATGATGCGGTAATTGCCACCAAAAAACTTGTTGCAAGTATAGAACAGAAAATAATCCTTGAGCGACTCGCTGAACAGCACGAAAGAGCCCTTGGACGTTCAACTCGAAAACCCAAACAGGACTGGGAATGGACACCTCGATGGGGTGAAGCAGAAGAATAGCGTCTCCGTTTTTCCTTGCCTTGAGGCATGTTTAAACTCCTGTAACGTTTTTCGGATGTACTTGAATGAAGCAATTTGATTTCGAGGAAGAAAGAGTTAAACAAGAAATACTTAAACTCGGGGCAAAGCGCGTTTTAATCCAGCTCCCAGAAGGTTTAAAGCCTGAGGCACCGCGCTTAGCCAAGATTGTTGAAAAATTTGGTGCTTTACCGATAGTTTCTGCGGATCCATGTTATGGTGCATGTGATTTGGCAACGGTGGAGGCTGAGAGTCTAGGTGTAGACTTAATAGTCCATTATGGGCATTCAAAACTGCTGAAGTATGAGCGGGTTCCCACAATTTATGTCGAAGCCAGAGCAACCATGAATGTGAATGCCGCTGTTGAGAAAGCCTTACCCATGCTAGAAAACTGGCAAAAAATAGGTTTAACTACAACGGTTCAGCATGTACAAACTCTTGATGATGTTAGAGAAATTCTACTTCGTGCAGGAAAAACAGTTGTAATAGGCGACGCTGGACGCTTAAATTATCCGGGGCAAGTGATCGGGTGCGATTACAGCAACGCCAAATCAATAGCAAATGATGTTGAAGCCTTCCTCTTCATTGGTGGCGGAAAATTTCACGCTTTAGGCGTCGCCCTCTCAACTTCGAAGCCCACAATAGTTGCAGATCCTTACGAAAAAAGGGCGTACTCAGTTGATAAAGAGGCAGAGAAGATCATTAAACAAAGGTGGGCAAGCATAGAAGAAGCTAAAAAAGCGAAAACCTTCGCAGTTTTGGTCGGGTTAAAACCGGGACAGAAAAAGCTTGAAGAAGCTTTAAATGTGAAAAAGAAACTTGAAGAAAGCGGAAAGACTGCATGTCTTTTTGTTGCTAAAGAAGTTACTCCAGAGGTGCTTATGGAGTTTCCAACAGTGGAGGCTTATGTGAACACTGCTTGTCCCAGAGTATCCCTCGACGATGCTTCAAAATTCCAAAAGCCGGTACTGACGGTTAATGAGGCTTTGGTGGTTGTTGGAGAGTTATCTTGGGAAGAATTATGCAGAAAAGACTTGTTCGAAAACTAGAATTGGAAATGCTACTTTCGCAAATTGAGCCACATCCATCCCCTAAACCAAGCCTTGAACAATACACAATTCCAGCCGACATTGCCGCAACAATGCTTCATATCGCAGCCTATAGCTATGGCGACATCGTTGGTAAAACAGTTTTAGATTTAGGGTGCGGTACTGGGAGGCTTGCTCTGGGTGCAGCTTTCTTGGGTGCGAAACAAGTTGTAGGCGTTGATATAGATAAAAACGCGATAAAAATGGCTTTTGAAAATTCGGTGAGGGCAAACTTGAAAGAAAAAGTGCAGTGGATCACTGGCGACATAGACGCTATCCATGGAAACTTTGATACTGTTTTGCAAAACCCGCCCTTTGGTGTACAAAGGCGAAAGGCTGACCGAAAATTTCTGGAAAAAGCCTTAGAAACAGGCAAAATCATCTATTCACTTCACAAATGTCCAGAGAAGGATAATATCTTTATCAAAAAACTAAAAACAAGCAAAACCAGCGTTACACCAGTCACTCCCTCTCCTTTCTTAAAAAATTTTATTGAAGGGCGTAGTGGAAAAATTAAAGCCGTTTACGCTATGATTATGACGATTCCGCACATGTTCAGCTTTCATACGAAGAGCAAACATGAGTTTGTAGCTGATCTGTTTGTTATAGAAAGGAGATAAAAGTGTATGGTGACTAAAATATTCATTTGCCTAGAGATGAGAGTGTGCTCATCGCTAGGTGTTATTTTCTTCACTATCTTAGCCTGCCTTGCACAGTTTAAAACCCGAATGTTTCGATTACTATGGAAACCATTCAACATTTTTAGCCTTGGAATTGTTAAAAGCCTTATTGAATTAGTTATACTCATTGCTAACTCTAGCCCTGCATGAATGTTTTTAGTTGTTGGATTTCGTTGGCTAAGGCAGGATAGAGATAGTCAAGAATGCGGTTAATCTCATCATCACCAAAACCAAGCATCCAAAGGATGATTGGGTTTTAAAGTTGTCCAGTTTATGATGGATAATTGATTATAATGATTTGGGATTATCGCAAAACATATGTAGAGAGTTTGAACGATTCATGTTATAGGACTTTATAATCGGAAGCGCACAAAATGGCACGTCGCTTGGTTGAAATATTTGAAGACAAAAAACTTGTAGATAAGATTGGAAAACGTTTACCCTATTTGTTTCAACTTGCTGAATTAGAGAGTTCGAGGGCTGGAAAAGTCGGAATGGAAGTAGGTTCCCAAACCATGAACGAATCCTCGCGGAGTTGAAATAAGTAACGATGCATTATCGAGATTGCTTCAAGACAAAGACACTAAGAGAATTGAAATCTTTTGGCAACGCTCAGCAATTGAGTATAAGCCATACCAAAGGTGGGTTGATTACTGGAAAGAGGGTTAACTCAAAAATTCGGCTAACTTCACTTGAGATTGTTTATTCAAGAAATCCTTGATTCTCTTTTCCGCTAGTTCCACATAATCTGCTTCTATGTCATAACCGACGTAGTATCTGTTAGTTTGAAGAGCCGCTATCGCAGTTGTTCCGCTGCCCATGAACGGGTCTAAAACAACTTCTCCCTCAAAAGTGTAGAGTTTGATAAGCCGTAGAGGCAGCTCGACTGGAAATGGGGCGGGATGACCAATCTTAGTGGCTGATTCTGCAGGAAAAGACCACACGCTTTTAGTCCATGCCAAGAATTCCCCTCGGGTTATAGTTATGTTCCTTCCCTTTGGTTTGCGCCGACCAAATGTATCTTTTGAGAATATCATTATGTACTCATGAACATCTCTTAACGTAGGATTACTTGGTGAACACCAGCTACCCCACGCTGTGGACGCCGCCGCACTTGAGCCTTTATCCCAGATTATTTCACCTCTCATAAGGAATCCGATATCTAGCATGCTCTGGACCACGAAGGCATCCAGAGGTATGTATGGTTTCCTCCCTAAATTGGCCACATTGATGCAGGCTCTGCCTCCAGGAATCAGAACTCTGTATACATCCTTAAACACGCTTGTTAGTAAACTTCTATATTCATCTAGCGTAAGACCCTTGTCGTACTCTTTTCCAACGTTATAAGGAGGTGATGTCACCATCAAATGAATACTATTGTCGGGCAACTCTTTCATGTGTTCGCTACTCTTGCAAAAAATCTTATTCAAAAAATCTTTGCTTATCTCGTTTTCAAGATAGATTACATTCTCTTTCTCTGTCGGCAAACCTTCATATAGCCTACTATTGTAAAACTTCGATGAGTCATGACCAATTCTCCCCGGAGAGCCAAAAGAACTCGTTTCAGTTCCCCCTTTGCGATGTTTCTTTTGTCTGATTTTTCCATTCTTCTTTTTCTCTTCATGTGCACCTTCAAGAAGGTCTACTTGAAATCCTTCTTCAGTTTTGGTTAACAGTACGCGATTGCCCAAAGAGAATTTACTCCTTAGGAAGGAAGACCAAAGTCTACTGTGTTTGTCAAGTCTCGCTGGGTTACCATTTAACGTGGTAAAACACGGCAAGGGGGTATCTCCAATCAATTCAAACCTACTTTTAGCTGGAATTTGGATAAATCCTCGAAGAACTTCCATCTTTTTAAGAACCTTGCTTACCACTATTACCACTCTTCTAAATAGTTTTGCTCATACCGTGTCTATGAATTTTTCTATAATTGCCATAATCATACAACTGTATCATGTCCAGCTTAGCTTCAGCGCCCAACTTCGTTTCCACAACATATTGAGCACCATTCTTCAACAACATGTCCGGAGCCAAACGCCCAACAGGAGTCGAAACAGAAAACTCTGGAACAACAGTGACGCCTCTCTTACGCAACTCTTCCTGTAACAAATCTCGTATAGTCATTTCGGTTGGTCTGGAAACACCCATAAAGAACCATCCATCCATAAAGTTTCACTTGGAATGTAATACAGTTTACCCAATTAAGATACTACACGTAGCTCGCTACCAACCACGTTTCCCTTTCAACCATTCTTAAACTTAAAGCCAATAAACTTCACCCAAACATCAACCCCATTCAACACCAAAACCAACCAAGGCATATTTGGCTCCAAATAGACGGGCTCTCATCAGTTGCACGCGCACACAAAATAAAAAGGTTTATTGCGGAGCATAGAAAAGTACAGATATATCCATTTAGCAAATGTTTACGCTTAATGATGCGCAAGCATTTACTCGTGGACTTACATGGTAATAAAAAAGGGAATTTAAATGAGTTCGCGATCCTCTGAACGGAAAAGCAGCCAATTTGTGTTGCCAGGCGAACGTCTAGGCGTAATCGAAGAGTTTACTCCGGACACTGGAACATACGTTAAAGACGGAATCATTTATTCCGGGGTTATTGGCCGCGCCTTACTTGACCTTTCGAATAAACGTGTTTCGGTTCATCCGTTAGTTCATGGAGCAAGGGTCCCTAAAGTCGGAAACATAGTCTTGGGGCAAGTTTCAAATGTTCAAACTGATAATGCTGGTGTGCGAATTTCCAAGATAGACGATAAACTGCTTTCTGGCTTTTTCTCAGGTGTTCTCCATGTTTCTGATGTGCAACTAAGTTACGTTGAGTCAATGTTTGACGTTTGTAAACCCGGTGACCTCATAAGGGCCAAGGTAATCAGCGAAAAGAACCAAGTTTCTCACTTGTCCACCAAAGACAAGAGTTTAGGCGTGGTTTTCGCTTTTTGTTCGCAATGCGGCTATACATTAGAGTTAAAGCGGCAAACTATGTATTGTCCAAGATGTGGAAAAACTGAAAAGCGTAAGACCGCATTAGATTATGGAAAAGGAATACTATAGCATAAAAGGGTAAGTGAAAATGAAAGTTAAAACATTGAAGAGAACCTCAAACGAACTTAAAATAGACGTAGATGGTATTGGGCATGCTCTTTGTAATCTGCTGCAAAAGAGGCTTTTGGAAAATGAAAACGTGGATTTAGCGGGCTACGACGTACCGCACCCGTTAGCCTCAAACTCCGTAATTTATGTCCGCACAAAAGGCAATGTTAAACCTGAGGAAGCCTTACGGAAAGCCGTGGAAAACGTACGTGAGATGAACAAAGAGTTCAGCAAAGAGCTTCAAAAAGCCCTTAAGAAAACTTAGCTCTGGTCTTTATTGTTGCGAGCAATTGGCTAAAACCATCTATAGGGTCGTCAGTTTTTTCCAGTGTTGCGACGCTTTCTTCTAGTGTGATGCAGTTGTGAAGCCAAGCATAAATTATTAAAGCTTCGGCAGCGTCAGCCAGCATATGGCGTGTCATTCTTGATGGCAAATACTCTCTTAATCCGGCTTTTTTAATGGCTTCGGCGAGCACGGTTCCTTTAACTTTTGCGCCTGAAGGTTGTCCCTTTCTGTTTGATAAGGCTAGTGAATAGACAAAGTTTATGTATGCATCTCCAAGAGATGCCAGTTTATGGTTTGTCAATACTTCGGTTATGTTTCCATGAGTTTTTATGAAGGAAAATGTTTCAACGCGTTTCTTCAAGGGTGAAAGCCTCTGCATTAATGTTGTTCTTCGCTAAACTTATAACATGTTTTCTCATATTTGTTGATGTCGTTGAGGAATTGTTTTGGCTTGCAAAAAATTTCGTGTGATTAAGCCTGAAATTCGTGTTCTCGGGGTTGATGATGGAGTATTTACCCCTCACGTGAAAGGTCTTGTGCCAGTTGTCGGCGTTGTTTTTCGCGGTGGATACTGGCTTGATGGTGTAATGCACACGAAAATAAAAGTGGACGGATTTGACGCCGCAAGGAAAATAGCTTCCATGATAATTAACTCACCACATTACAAGCAGTTAAGGGTCATAATGCTTAATGGGATAACATTTGCGGGTTTCAACGTCGCTGATATTAAAAAGCTTACAGCGAAAACGAAACTTCCAGTCATATCAGTTACACGTGAAAGACCCAACTTTGCAAAAATTCGCGAAGCCCTGAAGAATTTGCCGAAAAGTGAAGAACGTTGGAAGGCTATGCTAAACGCTGGAGAAATATTCGAAGTTTGCACTAGAAGTGGAAGCGAGAAAATTTGCGTGCAATTTTCCGGAATCCTTTACGAAGATGCAGAAAAAATATTGCAGGTAACCTCAACGCGAAGCAATATTCCTGAAGCATTACGCGTAGCGCATCTTATCGCTTCCGGAATAAGCGTCGCTTAACTCCAATCTTTATTGTTGCATGAAAAGGTTTAAAAGAGACAATGTTAAGGGAAAACAAACGGACATCGGAGTAAAAAGCTATGGAATTTTGTCCGAAATGTGGCTCCAGGCTTGTGCCTAAAAAGGGGAAAACTGGCAAAGAATTGTCAATACTACTGGTTTGTCCAAAATGCGGTTATAAAAAGCGGGAGTCGAGCAAGAAGGTAGAGCCTAAGGTTGCAAAAGTCATAGAGCATAAGCCACAGCAGCTTGTGGCGGTGATAGGTAAGGAAGAGCAGAAACTGCGTACATTGCCCACCGTTAGAATTGAGTGCCCCAAATGCGGAAACAATCTGGCGTACGTTTGGCAAGTACAGACAAGAGGCGCCGATGAATCTTCAACACAGTTCTTGCGTTGCACAAAATGTAACTACACATTCAGAGAATACAGCTAAAAGAGACTTTAATTGTGAATCATCACAAGCAAGACGCATTTCCTTTATAGGGCACTTTGCTAATTCCACGTCCAGCGGTTGATCGACTATCCAATATCAACATGTTCAGTGGCTACAAGATAGTAGATAGAAAGCGTATTCGTAATGGCTATGCTTACGTTTGCTAGCATATACAACAGATAGGAAGTCCAGTAATAATGGGGGTCTCCAATGGCCAGAATCAAGTCGTTGTATAGACTCCCCAATGAAAAAACATTGGTCAGAGTAAACAGAGCTGACACGAAAAGACCTAATTTCCTTCCACGCCCACTCGGAAGCCAAGAGGCTGCCACAACACAAAGAAGACAAAAGACCACCGAAAAACAAACAAAGAAAACAAACCACATTGCTAAACCCGCAAGATGATAAAGAGGCGGTAGAAACGGTCGAACAATATCCCAAAACAAAGAACTACCAGAGATCCAATATGCTGGTGACACAATAGGCAAAAAGCAAATCACAGCCAACGCTTTATAAAAGGTTGAAAGCTGCTTCGCTGTTTCCTGTGACTTGGAGAGTCTTGCTTTCCTAAACCATCTGATGTACGTAAAAAGCAAAATAACGTTACATACTGCCCCAGCAAGTCCAGCGATTATATGCCAGTATTCAATCACCCTCAATTCCACACAATATAGACATGTTTGTCTGACTTTAAAAACTTCCTTTGCCAACAAAACAACCAGTTTAATCAATTGACTAATTGGAGAAAGTAGAAATCAGACATCTAAAGTCCGATTTCTCCCGCAAACTCTCTTTTGTCCGCAACTTTGAACTCTCGATATCGTCATAAAACTGCGCACGTTTGATTCTATTAGCAAACCATTCTAGAAACCTAAAGTTGAACCTATATATAGAGGGGCTAAGTCTCAACCGAGAGCACAAACTACTCCACAAATAATTAACTGCCTTGTTTGAAGCTGAAAGGTTAATACGTAAAATCTTTTATTAACAACCTAAACATATCCAATAGAAAGGTGACCCTTTCATGTTCAAACTCAAAGTAGCCGACGCAAAACTCCTAAGAGACATGATCACATCCATATCCATCCTCGTAGACGAAGCCACATTCAAACTCGACCCCGAAGGCTTAAAACTTCGAGCAATGGACCCATCACGCGTTGCTATGATTGATTTTGAGTGGCCCAAAACAGTTTTTGAAGAATACCAGTGCACGGAACCGACAAAAATGTGCATAAACATAAGCGAACTGTTAAAACTGCTTAAAAGAGCCGGCAAAGATGAAGTTGTAGAGCTTTCTCTTGACGAGAAAACTGGGCGCTTACAAGTGAAAATATCTGGAAAATATGCACGGGACTTCACAATGCCAACGCTTGAAGCCTCGGAAGAAGAGGTGCCAACACCAAAAATCACATTCAATGTTAGGGCTAAAGCCACAACCCAAGGTTTAAGTCAAGCAATCGAAGACGCCCAACTCGTAAGCGACCACGTCAGAGTCGAGGCAGACTCAGAAAAACTGGTTTTTCATGCTGCCGGTGACCTTATGGGTGCAACAATAACACTTCAAAAAGGAAGCGACACTCTCTTAGACTTGGAAGCCAAAGAACCTTCAAAAGCAACATTCAGCCTAAGTTATCTCTTGGAAATTGTAAAGGCAGCATCTGCAACATCTGACATAGCAACACTGGAGTTTTCATCAGACATGCCCATAAAACTGGACTTCCAACAAACAAAAGAAGGAAAACTAACGTTTTA
>CAZNJT010000032.1:0-2852 GCA_964573475.1 uncultured Candidatus Bathyarchaeia archaeon
CCTTTCACGGATTAACGTGAAATCCTCCGTGGATATCGTTTTGCCGACAAACTCCAGAGTCTGGTCGAAATTCTCTTTCCAATTGGTTTCTATTATCTTCAAGGAGCCGAACTCGCTTATCCTCTTGTTTGTTTCCGCCTTTGAATGGAATTCAGCGATAATCTTCGCTATTTCGTCAATAAACTTACTATCCACTTTGTTCTCTTCAAGAAGCCTACTCATCATCTTTTCTTGAGGCATCCTTTTCATCTTCACAGCATATTCAACGGTTTCTCCCTCGCCTTTTATCTTGATAACGTTTGACTTGTTGATGGGAACAACCTCGATGTACATGTCTCCGCACAGCCTTCTGTTGAGTTCTAACTCTTTTTCGCAGAAGAAACGCCTCTTTTCGAGGGTTGTGAAGTCTAGAAATCCGAGGTCTACAGCCTTCTTCACCTTGTAGACAAAGTTTCTGGTTAGAAAAACGAAGGATATATGAGTCTGGGTCAGTTCAATTTTACCTGGTTCTTCGTCATAGGCTTCAGGCTTCATCAACGCTTCAACAACTTGCTTCTGAACCGACATTTGTTGAATCTGCTTCCTTTAGGACATTTGGCAACCTTTCTGTTATGGATAAAACTTCAATGAGCCATATAGGAATATCCCCACGATGAACCCTCAAATCTCTTGGTAACCATGAACTCAGACAAGCTATAATACAGGCTCAAAATATCAGAAAAAAGATTTAATTGCAACTCAAATAGTTACTTAAGAAGTTTAAAGGTGTTTGCATGAAGGAAAATCCTAAAAATCTGATAGGTCACTGCGGTTTGTTCTGCGGCGCTTGCGGGATATACCAAGGAAAAATAACGCAGGCGGTTGAAAACCTACGAAGAGTTATAGGCGCTTACGGCTTCGACAAAATGACTCCTGAATTAGCAAAATGGGAGCCTGCCTTCCAGCATTACGCAGAATTTGAAAATGTCATGGATGGGCTTGTCAAAATTTTTGGTGGTTGTCCAAGTTGCGTAAAAGGTGGCGGAGACCCAAGCTGCGCAGTGCGTGAATGTTGCAAGCAAAAGGCTTATGCTACGTGTGCAGAATGTGCTGACATGGAGAAATGTGAAAAATTGCAGCGATACGGACCTCGAGCAATAGAGGGAGTGCGAAAAACTAGGTCTACGGGCATTGACAAGTGGGCCGAGGAGATGCAAAAGAAGGTAGATGCGGGCTACTGCTACTTAAACGAAAGATAACCAGTTCTTCATCTCTCTGTGGTTTGTGATAACTTGCCAGAACTGCCAGAAATAACAGTAATCGCTAGACAAATGAACAAAGAAACCGCTGGAAAACGCGTCGCAGACATCGAAGCCAGACAACCAAAAAACCTAAACATGCCAGTCCAAGAATTCGTGAAAACAGCTAAAGGAAAAACAGTCAATAATGTTTCAAGTAAAGGAAAATGGATATTCATAAAACTAGACCCCGCATACTGCATGCTCATAAACCGCGGAATGAACGCAGACGTGCTTTATTTCACCCCAAACCAAAAACTCCCAGAGAAATATCAATTTAAGCTAACTTTTACCGACAAAACTGGTTTCACCATACAATTTCAATGGTTCGGCTACATCCACTTTGTACCAGAGAAGAACTTAAACAAGCATAAACTAACAGCTCGACTCGGAATCTCGCCAATGGACAAAGAATTTACGCTGGAACACTTCAAGAAGCTATTAGTCAACAAAAAAGTAGGAATTAAGGGCTTTCTAATCGACCAGAAGAATGTGGCAGGCATTGGAAACGTTTACATACAAGACATACTATTCAAAGCCAAACTACATCCAAACCGAAAAATCTCAACTCTGTCTGAAAAAGAAATCAACAATCTGTGCGACGCAATCGGAGACATATTGAACCGCAGCATCCAGCTAGGCGGGTTAGCCTACGAAAAAGACTTCTACGGACAAAACGGCAAACTTACCATAAACGAATTCCTCGTAGGCTACAAAACAGGAAAACCATGCCCCACATGCAAAACACCGATAGAAAAAATCAAAACAGGAAGCACAGCCTCATACATATGCCCAAAATGTCAAGCACTAAAATAACCCTAAAAACTACAAATCTTACCATTTGACGTATATGTTTTCCTTAAAACCTTTTAATAAAATTCATTACCGTGTCAGTTTGCTCTTTTGAAATGTTTCCAGATTGAAGAAGACAATTGACAAGTTCTGAAATCTTCGCTAGAGAGTGAACCTTATAGCCTAACTTTTCAAGGTTTTCCTTGCCACCTTGCTCTCTGTCCACTACAACCATCAAATGCTTAACATGGGCTCCAAGCTCTTCCAAGGGCTTTATTCCTTCAAGCTTCGACAACCCTTCGCTAACGACATCATCAAAAAACAGTATGTTCTCGCCTTTAGCAACTTCCGCGCCAGCAATTCTCCCAGTCACTCCATAAGCTTTTTCCTCTTTCCTCACCACAATACATGGCAGATTCACTTTGCAAGCTATACTGGGCAGGATCAAAGCGCCTTTCAGTTCAATTGAGGCTAACTTGTCTATTTTGTCGATAGCCATGATGTTCCTTATTTCGCATGCTGCTTTTTCTGCAATATTGTATAACTCTTTTGGGGCAGAGAGCAAACCTGCAAGGTCAATGTAGTAAGGGCTTAGGGCTCCAGACTTAATCCTAAAACTGCCAAACTTTAGACAACCAGAACGATAAAGTGCATCGGCAACCTGAGATACATTGTCCGACATGTGAATCCCTAAAATCATTCTCTACGCCTAAATTTAACACTTACTAGGGCCTTTTCTCTAACTGAGACCTTTCCCAAGTCTATTAGGAGTTCAATCTATAT
>CAZNJT010000032.1:2952-15785 GCA_964573475.1 uncultured Candidatus Bathyarchaeia archaeon
AACGTTTATAACTTAATTTCTTCATTCCTAAAAGACGCGAAGCGAAAAACAATGGGTCATAGAAAACAGCACGCGCCAAGACGTGGTTCACTTGCTTATTTGCCTAGGAAACGTGCTAAGCGTTTATTGGCTAGAATACGGTACTGGCCAAAAATAGAGGCGGACACACCTAGGCTGCTAGGTTTTATAGGCTATAAAGCTGGCATGACCCACGTTTTCACCATCGAGGATAGAAAACGTTCTCCAAACTATGGCAAAGAAATATTCCGTTCAGCAACAGTCTTAGAAACCCCACCGATGCTCATATGTGCCATGAGAGCCTACATGAGAAACCCCTACGGTCTCCAAATCCTAACAGAAGCTTGGATGAAAGAACCGCCAGAAGAGCTAGAACGAGTGTTCACACTTCCGGAAAACTTCAAAACGGAAGAAAGCTTCAAAAAAATCGAAGAAAATTTGGCTGAGTTGACAAAAATCCGTGTTACAGCTATAACCCAGCCGAAACAGACCAACATGTCGAAGAAAAAGCCAGAAATAGCGGAAATAGAAATAGGCGGAGGCACGATCCAGCAACAATTTGAATTTGCAAAAAGCCTAATCGGAAAAACCGTAACCCCCGCAGAAACATTCAAAGAAGGCCAATACGTAGACGCAATAGCTGTATCAACTGGCAAAGGCTTCCAGGGACCAGTAAAGCGCTGGGGAGTAGCAATACTCCAGCACAAAGGAAGAAAAACAAAAAGAGGCGTAGCAACTCTTGGCCCGTGGAGCCCTCACCATGTAATGTATAGCGTTCCAAGAGCTGGACAGATGGGCTTCCATCAAAGGACTGAGTACAACAAACGCATTCTGAAAATAGGCACTGATGGTAAAGAAATCACACCTAAAGGAGGCTTCACGAGATACGGCGTAATCCGTGGATCCTACATGCTATTAGAGGGGAGCATATCAGGCCCAGAAAAACGTCCAATAAAAATACGCTATCCAGCACGCCCACCAAAACAAATACCAGAAGAACCACCACAAATCACACAAATATCCCTCGAATCCCCTCAAGGAAGATAAACGGTGAAAACATGACCAAAAAAACAGCGAAAATCTTCAACCTCGAAGGAAAATCGATCGGAAAAATAAAACTTCCACCTATTTTTGGAACCGTATTGAGACCGGACGTCATTAAACGAGCCGTTCTGGCAATACAATCAAATAGGTTTCAACCCCAAGGCAGGGACCCCATGGCAGGAAAGAGAACAACAGCAGAATCTAGAGGCGTTAATCTAGGCATATCCAGAATATCGAGGAGTAAGGGACCCGCTGGGAGAGGAGCCCTAGCCCCCGGAACAGTTGGCGGAAGGGCAGCGCATCCACCAACTTCTGATAAGAAGATTGTTAAACGAATTCCAAAGAAGGAAAAACGCCTCGCTCTTCTTTCTGCAATAGCTGCAACAGCATCCGAAGAAGTTGTAGCCTCACGGGGTCATTCAATTGAGGATGTTCCAGAAATCCCACTAATAGTTGCAGATGATTTGGAAGGGTTAAAGAAAGTCAAAGAGGTTGAAGAAGCCCTCATACATCTAGGAGTGTTCTCAGACATTTATCGAGTAAAAGAGAGTAGAAAAATCCGCGCTGGAAAAGGTAAATACAGAGGTAGAAAAATAAAGCAAGCTGTAGGTCCCCTTATAGTTGTGGCTGAAAACAAGGGAATAATGGAAGCCGCAAGAAACATACCAGGCGTGGAAGTTGTTACTGTTAACAATTTGAATGCTGAAATACTTGCTCCGGGGACGCATCCGGGAAGGCTAACAATATGGACAAACAGTGCAATCGAAAAACTGAATGAGCTTTACAGCAGAGGCGAGAAATCATAATGGATCCCTACGAGGTTATACATTATCCGTTGATGACCGAGTCCGCGAGCCTAATGGTTGAAAAGGAAAACAAACTAGTCTTCATAGTCAATCTGAAAGCAAGCAAAAATGATGTGAAAAAGGCGGTTGAAGAGCTCTACGAAGTTAAAGTTGAAAAGATCAACCTTCTAATCACACCCCAAGGAGAAAAGAAAGCCTTTGTCAAACTTCACCCAGACTATAAAGCGACTGATGTTGCAATCAAACTTGGAATATTGTAAAATTATGTAGAGGAGTGAGTAATGGGTAAAAGAATTCGTGTTCAAAGACGCGGGCGTGGTGCCCCCACATTTAGGGCGTCAACTCACAAAAGAGTAGCTCCTGCACAATATCCATTAACAGCAACAACAAAGGAATATTTTGAAACAGCAATAAACGGCGTTATTGCAGATTTTGTCCATGACCCCGGACGTGGAGCCCCGCTTGCTTTAATAAGATTCGAAAATGGAAAAACATGTTACAATGTGGTTCCCGAAGGAGTATATTTAGGTCAACAAATCCAAATGGGTGGGAAAGCCCCTGTTGAAGTGGGCAACATCCTTCCGATAGGAAAAATCCCAGAGGGCACAATGATATGCAGTATAGAACTCCGCCAAGGAGACGGTGGTAAAATCGCAAAATCCTCAGGAGCATTCGCAATAGTTGTTACACACACAGCCCAAGGAACAATAATCAAACTTCCATCAGGGAAGAAAAAGTATATAAATGATTATTGTAGGGCGACAATTGGTGTGGCTTCAGGGGCTGGAAGAACAGAGAAGCCCTTCTTGAAGGCTGGCGCGAAATTCCATTTGATGAGGGCAAGGGGGCGTAAATATCCTAGAACTCGTGGAAGAGCAATGGTTGCTGCTGCACATCCATATGGCAGCAGTAAAAGAAGTGCACGAAAAGGCACCACAACCTCGCATGGCGCTCCACCAGGGCAAAAGGTTGGATTAATTGCGGCTAGAGGCACAGGACGGAAAAAGAAAAGTGAGCGCGCCGCTAGCATAGCAGAAGGTTTATAGCATTTAACGTTACCAATAACGTGAGAAAAAATGCCAAGAGAATTTGCATATCGTGGATATACGCTTAATCAATTGCAAGGCATGTCGATGGACGAGTTCATTAATTTACTTCCTTCAAGACAAAGGCGAAGTCTCCATCGCGGTTTAACACCAGAACAAAGGATACTGCTTGAAAAGATAAGAAAAGCGAAAGAAGTTTTCAGGAAGGGAAGCAGCAAAGTAGTCAAGACGCATGTGCGAGACATTATTATTCTGCCCGAAATGGTTGGCACCACAATCCTTGTCCATAACGGCAAAGACTTCATCTCAGTGGAAATAAAGCCAGAAATGATTGGGCATTTTCTAGGCGAATTTGCAGTCACGAATAAGCCCGTAAAACATGGGACTCCAGGCATTGGCGCCTCTCGTTCTTCAATGTATGTTCCATTGAAGTAGTTTGTTTCTAAGGTTTTTAGGCGCTATAGTCCATTTCTGAAGGCTTTTTGCCTGGCGGCTTAGCCTCTGGTATCTGCGGCAGGGGGATTGGTGGTGGAATATTTAATGTTCTTGATATCAACACGGATTCTATGAAGACAACATTGGATATTGACTGCACTATTACTGGTGGCGGGGGTTTCTTCTCCTCGTACTCCTTGTAAACCTTTTCAATTTCGCTTTTCTCACCAATCACATACGCTTTTCCTTTTAGGCTTATCTGCGCTATAGACGGGTTATAATTAATCGTTAAAACAAATGGAACCTCCAACGAGTCTTCCGATTTCTTCTCCATCCCTACTAGGTTAAGATTTGTGTTTATTTGAATCGGCGGTATAGGCTTTCTGATATCCCAAAAACGTTCAGCAGCAACATTAGATATTGAAACGTTTACCCTAATCATCTTAAATCATCAAAAATATGAATCATCGAGTAATTTAAATGTGCTCATTTTTCAGCAGGTTTGTATCTCGTAAAACCACAGTGTCCACAAGTATATCTGTCGCCTTGATCAGCCATAAAATAGCCTGGTCCGCAACGTTCGCACGTTGGGCGTAGCCTTATAATTTTGTCGTTTTCTATCTTGTATAACGAGAATACACCTTTTTCCTTCTTCTTCTTTTTCTCGGGTTTCCCAGTTTTTTCTACTTTTTCTTCTTTTGGAGCCTCTTTCAGAGGTTCTTTTGGTGCTTCTTCTGCTTTTTTAGACATTTGCTATCCCTTTTCCTCTTCTTCTTTGGGTTTTTCGGGTGGCACATTTCTTTCAATAATATATTTGGGTTCAATAAGCCTAGCTTGCTCAACGGAATCGTAAACATTTGCTACCCCAAATGCTGTATGCGTTCCAGTTTTGGTTTCCAACTTTTTAATAAAAACCAAATCAGCATCTTTTTTTAGTACAGTGGCCACAACCTTTCTGACCTCTAGCCTCGGAGGCGTGCTGCCTGTTTGGCTGTGCTCCACTTGGAAATAGACTTCCCTTCTTTTCAACAATGGATTTTCCTTCTCTGAGACTATCTTAACTTCCATAGTTTTTCCTCGTTTGCGGTGTTGACTTGATACGGTATCCTATTATTTAGCTTTTCGAACATTTTTCATAGCTTTCAGAATTCCAGCAACCTCTGCCTTTTTCTCGGGTGTGGCTTTAACCACGACAACACCTTCATAAGGCTGGCCGTAGATGACAAAGGCGTTTTCCGGCGAATACAAAACAGCGATAAGTGTCAGCAAGTCTTCCTCCCCGTCCGCAACTATTTTGACGCGGCAATTGCTTTTTATTGCTCCTTGAATTGCTTCTAGAGCTTCCTCTGTTATTGTTCCCGGGGGATTTTTAACATGGATGGTCTTCTCTGCTGTGAGTGGAACCGACTGTACATTTCTTCGCATAACTCTGTTATCCACAATTGACAGCTGAGGAAACATGTGGTTTTCTGCAAGGTTTTTTGAAACAGTGTCTCCAACAGATATTACAAAAGCTGGCTTTTCTTTTTCCGTCATATCCTTAAAGATTTTCATTGTCTCGGCAAATGAGCCTCGAATTAATGTGCCGATGGGTTTCTTAAGTTTTATGCGCAGTTCTGGCGTAAGACTGTACGCTATAGCCATTTTATCTAACCTTTAATGCGTAACGTCCTTTCTCTTTGATGTTCATGGCTTTTGCGATGGCTGAACCTTCAGGATTAAAAATCATTACTAACCCGCTGAAATCATCGCTTAAAGATGATGTTTTACATTTTGGGCATATGTTTTCTCTAGTTATGAATTTGCATGTTGGACAAGCTTTTTCGCTCATCTAATCACTTTTTATTTCTGACTTGCTTCCACTTTCTCTGTTGGCTTCTTCTCTGCCTGTTCCTTTATTTTTTGTACCTCGTGCTCAATCCACTCTAACTTGCCAAGGAAGGGTTGTCTAGCTGTTACGCCTATTTTTCCAGAGCTTCCAGCTCTGCCAAGTGAAACTGCCGTTATTCGAACACGAACTTGGTCTCCACTCGTAAGTTTTCTTTTTGTTTCTTTCCCTAATAAAACACCTTGTTTTTCGTCATAGGAAATGAAATCATCCATAAGTTGTGAAACGTGAAGCAAGGCGTCAATTGGTCCTATGCGTACGAAGGCGCCGAAATCGGCAATCTCTACAACCTCTCCTTCCAATACTTCCTGAATTTTAGGGTAAAATGTTAACAGGGAAAAGGTTACCTTGTGATAGGTTGCTCCGTCTCCCGGAATTATTTTCCCGACAGGACTCACTTTTACATCAGTCACGGCTATGACGTAGCCTAATTCTTCGTCAACGATTCCTTCATATTTTGCTTTAACCTGTTGATGCCCAACTGCCTCTAAGGGGTTACCAAATGTTTCAGGTGGTATGCGAATAGTATCTTCTAGGGTTATAAGTTTAAACAGGGGACTATATCCTCCCGTCAATTTCTAGGCGTGACTTTTGCCTCACATAGATAACTGGCACACTTATATTTCTTAGCCTCCTTCTAAGCTTTCTATCATTTGTAAACACTAGGCAATTGCATTTTCTTGCCACCTCAAGGATGGCGTCATCCGGAGAACATGCAATTTTCTCTTCAACCTCTAAAAAGGCGCATTTTTCAGCCAGTTTTAGGGCATAAGAGGCCCATTTGCGCATTTTCGGCGAACCTTTTTCAGCAATTATTTCGAGTTCTTTACGGATGGGTGAAAGTAATATCGGTTCAAATTTCACGCTTAAAACTGTCTTTAGCTCTTCGAAAATGTCAATTTTAAATTGAAGCGGGACAAACAGGGCGTTTGAATCTAAAATTACTTTTAACGTTTTCTTTGCATGTTTAGGTTTTGCTGTCATATTTAATGTATCATTCCGTATCCTATAAATCTCCATCTGCCCGTTATTTTCCTGCTAATCGCAACTCTTGAATCAGCTCGTGCGCATACCTGTCGAGTAAGCTTAACTGTAACTGTGTCCTTTTTTATTGATGTAACTTTTCCGACTGTTATCGCGGCGCCTACGTGTAAAAGTAAGGTTTCGCCCATACTGATTTCTTCAACTTTTATAAGCTCTTTTGTTCCAACTGCGCGTTCAAGAATATGTGTTTCCAAGGTTAACTCTGATAGTGTTTTGGGAAGCATGCCTGATTTTCCGACCATATTTCCTGTTAAGCCATCTGCTTTTGATAACGACGGGTCTAAAAGTGTTCCTATCCCTACCAATCCACCGCAATGAGCTTCTTCTACGTTTCTTCCGCCTGCATGTAAACTAACAATTTCGCTGAATAGAGGGTTATAAGCGTTTTTTTCCTCCTTTTCTGTGGTTATTCCAGGGCGAATTTCTATTTCATCTCCAAACACAAATTTACCCTGTACTATTGTGCCTCCAATTACGCCTCCCTCTAACTTCTCAATTGGAGTGCCCGGCTTGTTAACGTCGAATGAGCGAACCACATACATCATCGGGGTTTTTGTTTCATCCCTCTTTGGCGTTGGTATGAACTCTTCTAACGCTTGAATGAGCACATCTATGTTTACCCGGTGTTGTGCTGAAACGGGGATTATTGGTGCGTTTTCAGCAATTGTTCCCTTCACAAAGTTTTTGATTTCCTCGTAACTTTCGCGTGCTCTTTTCTCATTGACTATGTCGATTTTGCTTTGCACAATAACAATATTTTTTATACCGATAATTTCGGTTGCCGCTAAATGTTCTCTTGTTTGTGGTTGAGGACATGACTCATCTGCCGCTATTACAAGTATTGCCCCATCCATTATCGCTGCCCCTGAAAGCATGGTTGCCATTAACGCTTCATGACCTGGGGCATCTACAAAACTAACTGCTCGGGCAAAAGTTGCTTTTGAACCGCAATTGGGGCAAACGGGTTGTGTTGAATAGTTTTTCGGCGGTTCACATTTAGGGCATTTATACACTGGCATGTCCGCATAGCCTAGCTTTATTGTTATGCCTCTTTTCAGCTCCTCACTATGCCTCGACGCCCAAACACCCGTTAATGCCTGCACCAGTGTTGTTTTGCCATGGTCAACATGCCCTATGGTGCCGATGTTCACTTCTGGCTGCTTTGGTAAAGCTGCACTTTTTTTGCTGCTCATTTCTCTATTTCCCATAAGTACTTACAAATTATTGAAAGGATTAAATTATGCAAGTTAATAAATTTTGAGTCCGTGTTCAAGTGCTGCTTATTGCTTTTTGAGCTTCTGGCTCAGTCTCTTTTTCAAGCTTTTCTTTTTCTCTCTTTTCTTTCGTTTTCTTACTTTCTTTAGGTTGCTTTGGTTTCTCCACGATTTTCATGTTTAACTGCACGATCTCGTCTGTTATTACATTTCCACGAACTGTTTTACGCCTTCTCTCGCCCTCGTTTTGAGGGTTAAAGCCAACTCCTCCACTTAATATCACTCTCCGTCGGACACCACCATGAACGTCTCGTCTCATTGGAAATCCGTCTTTGTCAGAGCCACCCATTATTTGCACCTTATGACCCTGCAGATCCACTACCGACCCATCTATCACTTCGCCTATTCTTCTTCCAATTAACGGAGCGGCACGCGTTTCTTCGGGTTCAACTACTTTTGAAGTTCCTGTTTCAGGGTCTGATACGATTATTTTTAACTTAGCCATGAATGATAGCGCTCCAATGGTATTATGAAAGTTAAATGTCTCTCTATTAAGGATTTATGAAAACTTAACGGATTCTTCAGACAAAATTAGAATCCAACGGGTAAAGGTTTTAATTCAGCTTTGGAATCGTTCTCTGGCTATGTGGCGGCTGGGTTTCTTCTTTCACGAAATGGCTTTTGGTTTACTGTCGGTTTTCCTTCCATTGTATGTAATAGCTATGGGCGGATCGTTGGTTGGCATAGGAATAATGTCCGCTGCCGCCCTATTTTTGGTGATTCCCGCATCCTTCTTTTGGGGTTATATATGCGACAAAACAAGACGTTACAAACGTTACATTCTCATTTCATTTCTGGCATCAACAGTTTTCCTTTACCTTTTCACCATTACTACTAGTGTAGGTTTATTGATAATTCTCTACGCGGTTATGTCAATACTTCATGTAGCTCATGAACCACCCAAAAATGTCCTGATAGCGGAGCTTTACTCTCGTGAGGAATGGGACAAGACATTTGCACGTTATGAGGGTTTCACCGAGGTTGGATGGCTTATTGGGTTGCTTTTGGGATTTGTAATGTCAACTTACGAGCTTGGCGCCACATCTACATTGTTGCTATGTAGTGGCTTGAATTTAGTTGCCTTCATAATATCTGTGATTTTGATAACAGATCCCCTCCTAATCTTTGAAAGGAGATTAGTAAGCATAGAGAAGACAATAGATTTTACGTTTAAGGGTGTAGTTATTGCGTCCAAAATCTTGGATGGGCTATCTCAAAATGAGAGATTAAAGAGGGAAAACTTGCGTGCCTTTTGCAGTGGTCTAGTTCTTTTTTCGATAGCTACAAGCATACTTTTCACGCCTCTACCGATATTTTTCTCCCATGAATTACTGTTGCCAGCAAGCATTGTCTTTGTTATGTATGTACTAAATTCTAGTGGAGGGGTCATAGGATACTTTCTCGTAAGTAGAAGATCCACTCAAGCGACAGAAGGATCAAACATAGGGAAAACTGTGATATTTCGAAGTGTGCTTGCGTTTCTCTTGGTGGCAGTTACGCAGAAACTTACATATGGTGTAGCGCTGGCGGCAGTGATTCTAATTCTGATGGGTTTTGCTTATGCCTTGTTTCTTGTTTACACGCTTTCCTTATCTATGGAACTCATACCCCATGGGAAAGCAGGCATGTTCAACGTTCTTTTAGGAATAGGTGGAGCAAGCGGCTCTTTCATCGGTCCTTTTCTCGCTCAAACACTCGATTTCATGTACGTATTCTTAATCGCTGGCATACTTTTCTTCTTAGCTTACATAGCCTTCAAAATCTTCAAATGACATAAACTCTTAGAAGAATGAATGATTCTAAAACAAAAAAGGGGATTGTGTTATTATTCTACGTGAACTCTGAATAAGTCCACGTCTTCTCGCATTGCAGGTGTTAACTCAAGGAAGTCTCTTACGGCTCGTTCAATGTCTTTCGACTGTGTCACGTACCTTCCAACAATAATTATGTCGGCACCTTTTTCTAAGGCTTCTTTGGCTGTTTCTGGTACTATTCCGCCTGCCACTGCGATTAAAAAGCGTTTATCCTTAAAAGTTTGCCGTATTTCTTGGATCTGCTCTAATCCAATTTCTCTTCCCGTTTCTTCATCTATTCCTCTGTGTAAGATGACCACATCTGGAAATTCTTTTAATGGTTTCAGCTTTTTGATGGGGTCTTCCACGTTTAGCATATCGACTACAGCATATATTGCAAGCCTTTTTGCTTCATGGATGAAAGAGTCAAGCGTTTCATATGGCGCCAATCCGGCAGCAACTACCGCGTCGGCGGTTTCCTCATAGGCTAAATCTACTTCAACCTTTCCGACATCTAAAGTTTTCAAATCTGCAATGACGAATATGTCTTTGGCAACTTCTCTTAGGTCGCTTATCACCTTTGTTCCATACCTTTTAATGAGGGGGGTTCCCGCCTCTAGTATTATTCTGTCGCTTCTGGGAATTTGAGCCATGATTTTCTTTGTCCTTTCTAAATCCGGTATGTCAAGCGAAATTTGCAAGTATGGCGGTCTCCAGAGGCGTGGCACTCTGAATCCCATTATCGGATGTTTGGCTCTGTCCTTATCATAGAAGATTTTTTCCAGTGTCGGATACTTCGCTAGAGCTCTTTTTAAGGCTAACTTGGTTGCGCTGTAGTTGTAATGGTATATTCTGCGAAAGTCGCTCGCTTGCGGGTGCACAAAGACACTGCATACTATGACCCAATCATCCACTTTATCTTTAGGGATGATTTCTTCCTCCACAGAGTCTGCAACAGCCTTCGCCACCGCAGCTTGTGCTGGACCAAAAATCTTGCCTACATCTTCAAAGTTCTTAATGGTGACTTTTGGCACAAGCAACGTATGAGGTTTGGGGGGAAGATTAGGTCTTATAACCGCCAGCAAAGGCGTATGCCCAACAGAAAGATTGGACATGCCAGCCGCAAATGCCTCTCCGACAGGCCCCTCTTTGTCGCCTATCAAAAGGTCAATATGTGCAACCTCATTACCTTCTCCTACAAGAGCCTCACCAATAAAATACGCATATTTTCGAGGCGCTTCGACAGTTTCCGACAAACTTATTGTCGATATTCCTTCAGAAATCTTATCAAAATCGACATTAAACTCCTTAAGCCACGTATAAAGAGTGTCCCTATGTACGTTCAAAAATTTAGCTGTTCCTGAAATTGTAGGTTTTGTCGGTTTTCTCCTCAAAAGGTCGCGAGTTTCGACTTCTTTTTTAGCGGCATCCGTCAATATTTTGATCAATTCTTCTTTTGTCGCCGGCTTCCTGATATTGATTTCCGACATTTTGAATCGCTACGAACACTAATTTTGTTAAAGTTATATATAAAACTGTCGGAACAAGCAATAATGTGCAGAAAATGAAATAAGAGTTTGGCCCAGAACTGTCGGCAATGGTTCTGAAGATCGAACTTTCCTACATATTATGGCACTATGTGTTGCGTCTTCCGCCAATAAGCACTATTCTTTCCATCGGCAAGTCTATATATTTAAGGAGCTAAAAGGCTTAGACTCAACATTTGGAGTTTGTTTGATGTCGTGGAAAGAAATAGTATGCGTATGTGTAATTGTAATAGGTATGATTCTGTTTTTGTATGGTGCTAATTACTATAATGCAGTTATTGGTTGGACAGGTTTTTCTCTTATGATCGGCGGTTTTTTTGCGGAAATAGTTTTTAAAGTGTGTGAGAGTATAAGGAAAAAAGGAGAGCGTTAGAAACCGTAAAGTTTCGAATATTTTTCATTCAGATAGTTTAAGTATGGTTTGACGTTCAGTTCTTTTCCTGTGATTTTTCTGATGAGTTCTGGGGGGTCATAGAGGTCTCCGTATGTGTGAACGTTTTTGATTAGCCAATTTTTTACAGGGCTGAAGTTTCCTTTTTCGATTTGTTTTTTCCAGTTTGGTAGGTCTTTCTGCATTGTGGCGAGTATTTGTCCGCTGTAGATGTTGCCTAATGCGTAGCTTGGAAAATAGCCATATAAGCCGCTGGCCCAGTGAGTGTCTTGCATTACGCCTTCAGAATTGTTTTCAATCTTCACGTCAAGATAGTCTGTGTAGCTTTGATTCCATATTTCTGGGAGTTCTTTCACCATTATTTTGCCGGCAAATAAGTCTCGTTCAATATTGAATCTTATAATTATGTGGAGACAATAGGTGACTTCGTCTGCTTCAACGCGAATCTTGGAAGGTTTAACTTGGTTCACAGCACGAACAAATGTTTCTAAATTTGCGTCTGATAGAGTGTTGCCTGCAATCTGCTTCAGTTTTGGTAGGAAATAAACCCAGAATTCGCGAGAACGTCCAATAATGTTTTCCACAAAGCGGGATTGCGATTCATGAAAGCCTGAAGAGCAGCCTGTTCCGATGGGTAAATACATCCATTCTTGTTTTAGGTTTTGTTCGTATATGGCATGTCCAGCCTCATGCAGCACTGAAAATAGTGAAGATGCTAAATAAGCTTCATGGTAGTGTGTTGTTATTCGCACGTCATCGTAATAACCAGTTGTGAAGGGATGCTCAGTTTCGTCAATTCTGCCCCCTGACTCTTTTGACTCTACATCATATCCGACAAATTCTGCAAGTGCCTTGGAAATCTTGCGTTGTATGTCTATTGGAACTTTACCTTTTAGAATGCTTATGTCTGGTTGTTTTTTGGAGGCTTCGCATTTCCTCAGTAGCGAAACCAAGCCTTCTCTTAATTCGTCAAAAACTTCGGTGATTGTTTTGGCTGTCAGTTTTGGCTCGAAAATGTCTATTAACGCATCGTATGGTGTTGCGGTCTCCTTTACTTCCATCAAGATTTCTGCAGACTTCTTTTTTAATTCAACGAGTTTTTCAAGTTCAGGCCTGAACATGGAAAAATTTTTAGCCGCCTTAGCTTTCTTCCAAACATCCACGGTTATAGCTTCTTGTCTTGCAATTTCTGCAACAAGTTCTTCAGGAAGCTTCGTTTGTTCGTCATATTGTTTCTTTATTAAGTATGCGTTTCTCTTCTGAACATAATCCAGCTTATCATATCCCGGATGTCGCATAATCCCTTCCAATAAAGTTCCTATTTCTGGGTCTGTGCTCATCTTATGTTCAATACGGCTAAGCAATGCTAGTTGTTGGCTTCGCAATTTTATTGCTTTTGGTGGCATCATTGTTTCCATATCCCAATGGACAATGGCTTCGGCTGACTGCAGAATTATTAGGTACTTAACTTTTTCCATGAGTTTCTTATAACTTGAAAACAGTCTTTCCGTCATAAATCATTCGCCTTAGGCTGTGAAGACTATTCG
>CAZNJT010000033.1:0-6663 GCA_964573475.1 uncultured Candidatus Bathyarchaeia archaeon
GTTACGAAGACCCCCCGATTATGTATCTATGGATTAAATGGCGAAGTTGTTGTAAATGCTTCACTCAGCGATCTGTTGGCAAGTTGGAAGCGAACATTCAGTAGTGGGGCTTAAGCCATGAAACGGGAAGAGATTAAAGTTTGCGTCTTGCGTGTGGGCGGAACAAACTGCGATGCAGAGACTAAACGTGCTTTTGAAGAGTTAGGCATTCAAGCTGAAATTTTGCATATAAACGAACTAGTTAAACGTCGAAACCTTCTGGAATACAATGTTTTGGTTTTTCCAGGTGGCTTCTCTTACGGGGATTATGTGCGAGCAGGCGCTATATGGGCTAAATGGATATTAGCCAAATTGGGCAAGGAATTGAAAGCCTTTGTTGATGAAAATCGCCCCATCCTCGGCATTTGCAACGGTTTTCAGGTGCTTGTTGAGGCTGGTTTGCTTCCGGGTTTTGATGGAATGACACTATATCCGGAGGCTGCATTAGCAACTAATTTTCCGCCTGGCTACAACTGCCGTTGGATATACCTTAAACATGAAAACAATGGAAAATGCATATTCACATTGAAAATTCCAAGAGGAAAGGTTCTGCGGATACCAGTGGCTCATTCGGAGGGCAGATTCATGTTTGCAAAAGAAAAGGAAAACCAGTTTTTAGAAAGGCTTAACGAGAATAACCAGCTAGTGCTCCGTTACTGCAATAAAAACGGTGAATACGCAGAAGGCAGTTTCCCAGCAAACCCGAACGGTTCTTTCCATGACATAGCGGGAATATGCAATCAGGAAGGGACAATTTTTGGTTTGATGCCTCATCCTGAAAGAGCCTTCTACTGGTGGCAACAACCGGACTGGACAAAGCAAATACAAATGCCAGAATACGGTGATGGAAAGCTAATCTTTGAAAGCCTAATCGAACATCTAACAAAGAAGTTTTAAATCTTTGAGATATGGGAGCCCTGGTCTGGCACCCATTTTCATTACGCATCTTGAAGCGACGAAATTGCCAAGTCTCCCACATTCATAGAGGCTTTTGTCAGAAATCAAGCCATAAAGAAAACCAGCGCAAAAAGCATCACCCGCGCCTGTCGTGTCAACAACTTTCACTTTAAACGGTTCTACATTGTGGTTTTCCTTTCCATCTGTTACGTAGCATCCTTTGCTGCCCAATTTTACAGCAACTATTTCCACACCTTTTTTTAGCAGAACTTCAGCACCTTTTCTGTAATCAGCCGTTTTGGTTAACAGCTCAAGTTCGTTAAGATTCGGCATTAAAACAAACGCCTTTTTTATAATTGGCTCCAATACCGAGCCCTTTCTTGCATACAATTCTCCCGGGTCAAGGCTCAATTTGACAGTCTGTGGAAGCGCTTGAATCAGCCTTTTCTGAGTTTGATAGGATTTTTCTCCAACAAAGGATGTTAAATGCAAAAAGCGTGTCTGAAACGCATATTCCATGTTTATTTCGTTGAATTCTATTGTATCGTTTACGCCAGGATCAACATATAATGCCCGATCGCCTTTTTCGTCCACAAAACCCATGACTGTCCCGCTTCTGCCGTGCTTTGAGTGCATTATACCCTTTGTGTCCACGCATTCTCTGCAAAAATCCTCAACAAGCATCTTGCCTTCTCTATCATCAGCAACCTTTCCAATAAAGCCCACCTTGCAACCAAGCCTTGCCAAGCCTACAATAGTGTTGGCTGCTGAACCTCCGCAAGCCTCTTCACAATCCATTATGAAACTTTCCTCTTCAGCCTTGGCTATTTTATTTACCTTGAAAAGTTTGTCAACGTTTAAGCCGCCGAATCCAACAGCATCGAAACGACTCATGAAAACAGCTCACGCAAGTAAATCTTATAATCGCCCAGTTTTCCACCATAATTTCCCGCGGAAATTTTTACCACGCCATCAACGTTTAGAGTTGCCTCTATGCCGGCTTTCATTGCTTCTTTAACGGCTTGCAGCGAAACACCGTTAATCACTATTTCTGGAATGTAGTTAACGCCTTCAGGCACCTTTGAGTCTTTGCCCAGTTTCTTTTTCAATGATGGACAATATGGATGGTTTGTTGTTGGTCCTATTAACGGAAACTTTGTTTCAGTTTTTGAACCAGCTGAACAAACGTCAAAGGGTGTTATTACACCTTCAATCTGGCTTATGGCTTCTAGTGCCTTTTTCCCAGCATCCATTACCGCCTTCTTTGTTTTACACATGTACCAAAAGTTGCCGCCAGATATCCCCCGTGCATAGCCAATATACCGCTCTATAAGAAAGTCGGGCACCATAATTGGAACAACAATCATGTTACGACCAAAAAGTTGCTCTTCCCACTCGAATCCGTCCCCACAATGACCAACTCTTTCCATCATATCTATTTTTCCTTCAGGCTTCACGAATAAAGCGTCAAAAAACGCTGTGAAAGGCTTAACGAGAATGTCTTGACGAATCCGATAAGAAAACTCTTTTTCAAAACGCCTAACCAAATCTTCTAAAGGCTTTCCCTTGTCTAAACCCTTCCAAAATTGTAAAATTGCTCCTTTTCGCTTGTCAGGCGTTTCTCTTTCACTTAGCCATCTTTCAATTCCGCTGTCAAGCCTGCCTATGACCCCTGACGGTGTTGCGGTGGCGTCTTCTGCTGCCTTCTTTAATGTTTCTTCGTCATCTGCGGTGACAATAACTCGGCAGTAGAGACCGTCAAAAGCTTCTGCATAGGTGTCTTCAATCTCGACTTTCCTAACCATTTATCCCAGTCTCCCGATGGTTGCTCCTCTAACTTTTTTTCTGAATTCGCTACTTTCTTTTGCCAGAATCTCCATATTTTCGCTTGTTATTATTTTAACTTTAGGCAATTCTCTGGAATATAACGTGAAAAGACTGTTGAGCAAGGTTTGGTTTATTGTGCTTTTCTTTAAAGCTTCTCGGTTCCAATTTTCAACAAGACTTAGGGCTTGCCTCTTTCCAAATCTGCTAAAAACATCGGCAATCACAGCGGTTACTATGCTATTTTCGGATAGGACGGCAATTTCAGCGTTTTTTATTGCGTATTGATTGCCGTTAAAAGAGACTGTTAAGCCACCGTTCTCTCTTACAAGCGAAAAGGCTTCAACATCTGTTATGCTGTCGCCAACATACATGACATCAGCCAAAGCCACGCTTGTCTTTTGAACGATGTTTTTTATAGATTCAGCTTTTTCGCTACCGCCTATGGGGTTAACTTCAGAAAAAATTCTCCAACAATCAGTACATGCTATTTCCTTCCAGAAAATCTCGTCCAATCGCAGAATTGTCTCTTGGTATTTTTCTGAAAAATCTTTTATGGATTTTGCGTTTGAGGAAATTTCGATCATGTGCATTTGCGATATTTCTTTTGCGATTTCCTTCAGCTTGGTTTTTTCTCCTCCCGTCATGTGGTATTTGTCGATGCTTACTTTCGTGCAATAGGTGTTTTCGTAAGGGAAGCCTAAAGCTTGGCATAAAGCCTTTATGTAGTGTTCGTAACTTGTGCTCACGATAAAGGCATAAGCCACACTCCTGATATGCTGCAATGTATCTTTTGTGTTTGAGATTAAAACTAGGCTTTGAGTTGAAAATCCCCGCATTTTATTGTCTGTAACATCATATGCTTTGAGGAAGGGCAAAATTAGCTTTAAGGTGCAGCCAGCCTTGTAATTCGGTCTCTTTAAAACATCTGCCAACACATCATCATATTTGCTTATAACCGTGAAAAGTTTGTTTCCGTCTGGAACGAAATGCGATGTTATTTCGAAGGCATTATCATTCTTCGAGATGGGTCCTTCACAGTCTGAGATGAAAACCCTTTTCACTGTTTGCGCCTCAACTCCTCCATGTGTCTTATGCTTTTTTCTATGTGCTGTTTGGATGCTATGTCTGTTCTGTGCCAAAGGGCTCCGCCTTTTATGGCTTTTATGCCTTCCAGAGAGATTTGTCTGGCGGTTTCGATGTTTTCGCCTACACCTACAACGCCAACAGCTCTAGATTTAAGGGCGTACGTTTCGCCGTTGCGCAATTCCATAGCAGCCGGGTAAACACGGATTTTATCACCATACTTCTCAGTTAGTTCATACGCCTTAGTTAAGTCAACTGGCTTGCCAATTTCACCCTTATCTACACGTTGGGGAAAAGTGTCCATGTATCCGCCATAGTTTGGTGGAGCTTTGTAGGTTACAACTGTTGCTGCCTTTTCTAATTCGATACGTGCTAGGTTGCCTTCTAATATCTTAAAACATATGTCAACAAAGTCGTCTTTCAAGATGGGCAAAATGTTAATTATTTCCGGATCTCCGGGTCGGCTGTTGTTTTCAAGAATTTTTGTTTCCTTGCCAGTATGCATAAAAGCCACGTAGAAGGGGATGCCCCTTAACCCCCCATTAGCATTTCCCTTCCATTTTTCGAATATCCTGTTAACAATTTCCATTTCCTTGATTCTATTAGCATTGGTTGTGAAGGGCAAGACGTCGCCAACATTTTTGTATGAACCCATACCTCCAGTGTTTGGTCCATGGTCACCGTCAAAAGCCCGTTTATAGTCTCTCGTGTCCGGCAATGGCACTAGATGTTTGCCATCGCAGAAAGCTTGGAAACTTGATTCTTCGCCTTCAATTTTCTCTTCTATTATGACTGGCCCTTGTTGAAAATTAGCCATGAAATGTTCGAATAGTTGCTCACGATTTGTAAAGTGGTCGCCCCAGACGCCTACGCCTTTCCCAGCAGCCGGCTGATCTGGCTTAACAACCGCCCTATTCTCAAGTTCATCCAACCATTTGTAAACAGTTTTTTTCACTTCTTCTTGGCTTTTGTAATCTTTTGGATTGAAAATTTTGAAGCTGGGGTTTACTTCTGGCACTATTTCTTGAAACAATAGTCGCTGTTGGACTTTGCTTGCTTCTATGGCGTATTCCTTTGTTGGACAAATCATAGGTATGCCTGTTCGCTCTTCAACAAGGTCTCGTACGCCCTCTATTATTGGTTTTTCTGATCCAACTATGCCGAAGTCGATTTTGTCTTTGTTGGCTTCTGCGAACTTGCAAATTTCCCCCACGTTCAAGTCTGGAATGACAGCGTGTTTCGCGGCTTTTTTCACGTTGAATGGGTTTCGCTGTTTGTCTGAAACATAAATTTCGACAAGATAGTTTTGGCTTCGTGTGAAAGCGTCAATCATTGCCGCTTCTCTTGCACCATATGAAACGACAAGTATGCCAACCTTCTCCATAACGAACTACCCATCAAACTAGAGATTAGGCATGAAAAGCCTATTTACTTTTGCCACTAAACGTTTTGAACTGCTTCCTCTATTTCGTAAAGTCGCCCAGTTTCCTCATAGCCCTCCAAGAATCTTTTCTTCATTTCGTCTGCTATTCTTTGCGCTAGTGGCGTTGGATATCTGCCTGTTACGCAGGCAAGGCATAGCTGGTCTCGAGTGAAGCCAGTGGCTTTTACAAGGTTTTCTATTGACTGGTAGCATACTGCATCTGCGCCTATGATTTCCGCTATTTCTTCGGCTGTGTGCTTCGAGCCTATTAGTTGACCGTAGGTTGCCATGTCTATTCCATAGAAGCATGGTCCAATTATGCGTGGAAAGGTGACGAATAGATATACTTTTTTGGTTCCCATTCTGCGGAGTTTCTCTATAACAACTTTTGTTGTGTCTCCTCTGACTATGCTATCTTCTGTCACTATAACGCGTTTCCCGTTAACTTTCGATGCTAGGACATTGATTTTTCTATCTATTGTTGCATATCGCTCTTTGTTGAGAAGAATAAAAGCCCTCTCTGTTACGTAGCGATGCCTGCGGGAAGCCCTTTCCCATCGTAAGCCAGACTCTTCATGAACTCCCATGGCCGAATCGTCGCCGGTTTCTGGCAAGGAAATAATTATGTCGGCATTCTTAACTATGTCAGGATTCTCCCTAACGAGGTTTCTTCCAAATTCTTCACGAACCTCATAAACGTATTTCTCATCGAAACGCGAATCTGGTCTAGCGAAGTATGCATATTCGAAAGCACAAAAAGCCCTGCGTTCATTCAATAATTTTTCCTTGTTGAAACCGTCTTTCGAAACTGTTACGAGTTCGCCGGGGTCAATTTCAAAGTCTCTTTGGAAGCTGTTTATGTCTAAGCCTACAGTTTCTGATGAGAAGGCGTAGGTTGTTCGGTCTTCGCTGTGGCCAGCACATAAAGGTCTTATTCCGCATGGGTCTCTGAAGGCGAAGAATTTGCCGTCTTTTGTTATGCCAGCCACTGAGAAGGCTCCTTCGATTTCTTGCATGCATGTTTTTACTGCTGATGTCAGGTTTTTGCCTTTCATGAGTTCGATTAGGAGTTTGTGGCAGATTAGTTCTGAATCGCATTCGTAAGAAAAGGTTGGGAATTCTTTGCATATCTCTTTTTTAATTCGGAATGTGTTAACAACGTTGCCATTAAAGGAAACAGCCAGTTTGAACCCGTTTTTTGAGGCTGTAACAGGCTGTGTACCCTTTATCAGCGATTTCTCGTCACATTTCCCAGAAGTTGTGTACCTAACGTTTCCTATGCCAACATGCCCGGGTAATCGCCCAAACCATTCTTGGATGGCGCTCGTTTTTATTTTAGGTATGAGGTCTAGGCTTCGGTGAATGTGAAATTTTCCATCATCGTAGGTGAGGAA
>CAZNJT010000033.1:6763-15656 GCA_964573475.1 uncultured Candidatus Bathyarchaeia archaeon
TATGTTAGATTATTCCACTGTGCTTGATGTTATTGCTAGCTCTGCGCCGGGAACCACGTGAATCCACCAGTCCAGCGGCACGAAGGAATTATCGTAATAGACAACGAGCCTTGCCACAGAATCTATTGGAGCATCGCATGGCACACTGCCATTCCATGTTAACGTTTTCGTTTTACATGGCTTAAGGGTTAATGTTTGTGGTGTTCCGGTCCAAGTCCATTTTTCGCCTTCAAAAGCTATGTTAACAGACCATGTGCCCTCAGTTTTTCCAGTGATTTTGAATGAAATCTTCGGTGAAAGCCTCGGATTGCGCTTTATCAACAACGTCACCGCCGCCACACGCAAAACAAGTCTAGAAGATAATAATAGAAGTTTCACTAGAAACCCAAAGTTCAATCTATATATAAGGGAGGGGTCTAGGCTCCACAGAAAGCAAGAGCGAACAGAACTGAAAAACCTAGAGGGGCATAGCCTTATTGGCTTGCCGCGACTCCAAAAACTTCATGGCGTGAGTCTGAATTTATCTCTTGGATAAAGCGTAACTTCTCTAATGTTCCTTTTCCCAGTCAACATCATTGTTAACCTTCCTAAGCCTATAGCCCAGCCTGCATGAGGCGGCATTCCATAATCAAAAGCCTGCAAATGATGTTTAAAAGATTCCGGGTTTAGCCCCTTCTCTTTCAACCGTTTAATCAAAAGCTCTTTTGCGGCTATTCTCGTGCCGCCAGAAACCAGTTCCAGCCAAGACCACATCAGATCGAAGCCCTCGCATATCTCTGGATTATCGTCTCGCGGCTTAATATAGAAGGCTTTGGAGTGGGTTGGCCAGTCAGTTATGAAGTAGAAGTATGGGTGGATCTTGCCTAAGGTTCTCAAGGCTGGAGTCGGTAAATCCTCGCCCCACGGAATTTCTATACCTTCATGTTTTAAGTCTCGGAGAATCTCCTCGTAAGTTAAGCGTTTAAAGGGTACTTCTGGCACTTTTATCTTGTGTCTTAGCGTTGCCAACTGCTTTTGGCATTTTTCAGCTACAGTTTTGCAAACATATTGCATCAACCGTTCAAGTAATTGCATTACTTCTTCAGCGTCCGCAAATGCCTGCTCAATGTCTATAGAAACAAATTCGCTTGAGTGGATGCGTGTATGTGACTCTTCAGCCCGGAAAAAGGGTCCCACCTCAAAAACCTTTTCAAGACTCATCACAAGCTGTTCCTTATACAATTGTGGACTCTGCGCAAGAAACGCTTTTCTCTTGAAGTAATCGAAAGAAAAGAGGGCTGCGCCACCTTCGGTTGCTGAAGCGATTATACGGGGAGTATACACCTCGATAAAACCCTTTTCAAATAGAAAAACCCGTATTGCTTCTATACATGTGTGCTGAATCTTAAAAATTGCTATATTTTTTTCTTGGGAAAGGTCCAATGCCCGTGCGTCCAGGCGAACTTCTAGGTTTGCAGGTGTTTTCCCAGCTATGTCAATGGGCAATTGAGGAGCAGCTGTGGCGAAAATCTTGATTTCCTTCGGTATCACTTCGACTCCTCTCGGGGTCATATCAGTCTTTTTCACAACCCCCTTAACGCCTATGCTATACCTCTTCTGCAAAACATCAGACTTCGACAAAACTTCGCTGTCCACCTTTTTACGCAAAATCGTAACTTGAATTGTGCCCTCCCTATCCTGCAGTATTATGAATCGGATTCCACCCAAATCCCTAATCTCTTGAACCCAGCCGAAAAGAGTAACCTCTTCACCGTCCATTTCAGGTCTAACATCAACAGAATAATGCGTCCTACGCCAATCGCCAATGGAATCTAACTTCATAGATTCACCGCCAAACCTAGTCTGTAAACTCTACACGCAAGGTCATGTTGCGAACTTTACTGGCAATCTCCTTTAAAGCTTTTACATCAAAAGGCGGCTGAGAACCACGCCTTTTTCTCAAAATAACTCTAGTCTCAGTAGTTCCATCGGGCAGCCAAATCGTGTTAATCGTCAAAATATCCAACGGAGCAAACAAATCCTCTAAAAACTTTCTATCATCAACCCCATATTCCAAAACGCGAACACTTTTACCAGTTTCCTCACCTAAGGCTTTAATGATTTTCCCACCAAAACCTAAAAGACGGGGAACATCCCCCAGCCCAACAACTATTGCCAAAGTTTTGCCTGCGTCAACTGCCCCATGAAAATACACATTCTGAAGTGAAGGATACTTTTCCTCCAAAGACAACAATGAACGGGCGATTTTCAAGTCTAATTCGCTTACTTCGCCAGACTCAAGTTTACCCAAACACTTTTGGCACAGCATCCCACTCTTTAAACAGAAACTGCATAATACAGTTTTCACTTGTAAAGGCGCCCTCCACAAATAAAGGAGGGGCGGCGGAGCACTGCAAGTTTACACGAACCGTCGCTCTAATGTCCTAGCGTTATCTCGATTGTGCTAACGTTTGTGGGCGTGCCACCCTCTTCTCTGGGTGCCATCTGTTGCGTTCCAATGCCAACTTTTTTGATTTGTACGTCCGGTAAGAATCGGCGTCTGACAACTTCAACGACATCAACTGCTATGCTTATGGATCTTCCTCTTGCTTTAACATTCACTTCTTTTGCTCCGCCGTGAAAGAGGGTTATGCAAGCCAGTACATAGTTCATTACTGGCTTATTCCCGATCAACACTGCGTTGCTTTCTGACATTCTGTACCGCCTCACTCCTAGTTTTCACATTTTCTATGGCTTCATAACCATTTTTACCGATAAATAAATACATTACGGTTTGCACCTTCCATTCAATAAAGACTACGGGCAAAATTGCTTATCCTTTAAGGCTTTGTTGTTGCTAAACGTTTAAATATGCCCTACTATTGTAAAGCTCAAACTTAACAAAATATTATAATCGAGGAGAATGCCTTGGAAGCACTTACGAGACGTTCAATGCAACTGCTACGAATGCTTTACGAAAAAGGCAAGTCCACGAACACGTACACACTTCGTGTAAAACAGGAAGAGCTAGCAAAACAACTAGGCATAAGCAGACAAGCATTAAATGTTCATCTAAGAAAACTCAGAGACCTAAACTATATACGCACTGGCAGAGGCTTCATAGACGTAACCGAGAATGGACTGAACGTGCTGGGAATAGCCTCGACCCCCGCTTTCATATTCATCAAAGTGTCACCCCTCAAAAGAATGTACGCTTACGAAAAAATCAAAGAACTCACGGTCCAAAGAGCCTTCAGAATAGCGGGCGACGTTGACGCCGTTTTGATAGTTGATAGAGAAAAACTTGATGAGGCACTAAAAAGATTATCTTCTATTGATGGTATACAAGACACAAAATCCTACGTCACAATAGAAACCATAAAGTAAGGAGAAAACCACAATGAAACTCTTCGAATATGAAGCAAAAAACATACTAACAAAATACGGAATCCCAACACCTAACGGCGGACTAGCAACCAACCCAAGCCAAGCCCACGAAGTCGTATCTAAACTAAAACCACCATTCGTAGTTAAAGCACAAGTGTTGGTTGCTGGAAGAGGAAACGCGGGCGGAATACTATTCTCCGATTCTATTGGAGAGGTGGAAAAAGATGCGGAAAAACTGCTAAGAATGCAGATAAAGGGCATACCAGTCAAAAGTGTATGGATTGAAGAAAAAATACAAATAAAAAAGGAACTTTACTTCGGCATAACAATTGACAGATTTAATCAGAGCTACGTTGCAATTGCTTCCTCGGTTGGCGGAATGGAAATAGAGGAAATAGCCACAAAAGCTCCAGAAAAAATAATCCACTTCCCAATAAATCCTCAACAGGGTTTTCACTCTTTCCACGCCCGTCAAATGGCAAGAAAAATGGGTTATGCAGGCAACCAACTTTCTGAACTTGGAAGAATTTTTGAAAGACTATATCGTGTTGGCATGGATTATGACGCAGAACTGATTGAAATGAACCCTTTAGCGGAGACCGTTGATGAAAAATTTGTTGCAGCCGACGCCCGTATAATATTAGACGACAACGCCCTATTTCGCCACCAAGAATGCAAAAAGAGGCTTTTAGAAGGCGAAAGTGAACTCACCCCACAAGAAATAGAAGCCATGAAAAACGATTTGGCTTATGTCAAATTAGACGGAGACATAGGCGTGATAGGTAATGGGGCAGGACTCGTAATGGCAACACTAGACACAATTCAGTATTATAGCGGACAACCAGCAAATTTTCTAGATGTCGGCGGAGGAGCACCCGCGGAAAAAATAGCCATAGCCCTCAAAATAGTGCTTTCAGACCCAAAAGTAAAGGCACTTTTCATAAACATTTTAGGCGGAATCACCCGTTGCGACGAAGTTGCACGGGGAATCCTAGAAGCAAAGGCAAAAATTGGAGCAACAAAACCAATGGTTATCAGGCTCGTAGGCACAAACGAAGAAGAAGGAAAACGAATACTAACAGAAGCAGGAATACACGTATTAGAAAGCATGGAAGAAGCCGCACAACGAGTCGTTGAAATTTCTAAACGTGGAGGCAAATAAAGTTGGGAATAATAATTGACGGAAACACACGCGCAATTGTACAAGGCATAACTGGAACTCAAGGAAGCTTTCACACCAAGCTTATGCTGGAATATGGAACAAAAATCGTTGCAGGCGTAACCCCTGGAAAAGGCAAAACCCAAATTCACGGCGTTCCAGTCTATGATACAGTTGAGGAAGCCCAAGAAAAACATTCAGCAAACGCTTCAATAATTTTTGTACCCGCTCCATTCGCCGCAGACGCAACCCTAGAAGCCCTAGAAAACGGAATAAAAACCATTGTAATAATAACGGAGCATATTCCAATAAAAGATGCAGTCAACGTAATGACATATGCAAAACAAGTCAACGCGACAATCATCGGACCAAACACCCCAGGCATAATAACTCCAGAAGAAAGCAAACTCGGAATAATGCCTGCCCACATTTTTAAACCTGGCACCATAGGCATGGTTTCAAGAAGCGGAACCCTCACGTACGAGATAGCAGCAGGTCTAACCAGAAAAAACCTAGGACAATCTACATGCATAGGCTTGGGGGGAGACCCAATAACAGGCTTAAACTTTATAGACGCACTTAGAATGTTTGAAAAGGATCCACGGACGAAAGCCATCGTTTTGATAGGGGAAATTGGTGGCAACCTCGAAGAATTGGCAGCTGAATACATCGTAAGGGAGAAGTACCCAAAACCAGTTATGGCATTTATAGCTGGACGTTCTGCTCCGCCCGGAAAACGTATGGGGCACGCTGGCGCAATAGTAATGGGCAAGGCAGGAACGGCTGAAAGTAAGATTGAAAAATTCAAAAGTGCTGGCGTAAAAGTAGCTGAAAAACCAAGCGACGTACCGGAATTGTTGATGAAACTTGTTAGTAACTAGAAACAAAATGAAAACTGCCAAGCTTTACAAGTTTATTAATAAAGGGAAAAGGAATTTTGCGCAAGAAATTGTGAAAGAACTTTGATTACTGGCAAAAAGTATATTTTCTAGTAGACTATCTGAGTTTTAGCCACGAAAGAGAGGTTAAATAGATGCCAATTATGGACCCGCTTAAGAAGGCCATAGCTCAAAAGCATAGACTCTACATGAAAATCTGCAGAGAATGTGGCGCAAGAAACGCTGCAACTGCGGTTAAATGTAGAAAATGCCGAAGCAGAAACTTACGCTGGAAGAAAAGAGAACTCGTAAAGTGATTTCAGAATTTTACCTAACGTGTTATCAGATGCGAAAGTACATGCATTCAAAACTCTTTTTTTTACTGAAGAATGTTAATTAAAGTTTCAATGCTAAAAACGGTGTTCGCACAACCATTCTTTATTAACGGAACAGCTTGACCAGCCACACTCATCCCTTTCAATATTTCCCCGCTCATTTTTATCTCTTCACCGCAGGCAACTCCAACAATACCTTCATAATGCTTCGCATCCAAAATTTTAGGAATACAAGAACCGCCAGGCAAGATATAAACGTCATAACCTTTTTTTTCGGCAAAGGACACCGCCCTATTAATTGAGCAATCTGGCGAACAGTGCGCACAAATGTAAGATGGAATATTCGGGTCAAAAACTGCTTTACAACGACTATCCATATATTTTCTAGAACAATGCGGCAGAAAAAGCGCTCTTTTTCTTGTTTGTACGAATTTTTCTCTTTCTAACAGATTTCTAGCTTGCATGTCTATAAGGTCTTCGAGAAGAAGCACAGCATCAGATAAGTTGAGGCCTGTTGTCTCTTGAATTTTGAATTTTTTTATCATTTCCTGCGCGGTTCTGCCAACTTTTTTATGCACACCTTTTTGATAGCTAACCTTAGCGATCTCTGTGAAGAAGAAACGTGGAATCCTCGAAAGGTCAAAGGTGAACTTATATGGCATAAAATACATGATAGAAGGACAAACCTTTAAAATTAACTGTTGCTTATTTAAGTCTCAAAGCTAAAAACTGTTGAAGACCAAGGAGACTTGATGTTGGGTTTACTGGACAGGTTTAGGAAGAAAAAGAAAACAAACATAGAAACCACAAAAACAAAAATAATAAGCGAACTTGAACAGCTTTGCGGAGACGATAAAGATACCTATGAAGCATTATTCCATACGATTTTTCTTGACCCTAGGAAAGTCGGAACTTCAATGAAAGAAGCCGCTGACAACGCCAAAAAATTTGAGAAGGCAAAGGATTTCGTAAGAGCTAGAACATGGTATGAAATTGCCGGAGGTTTGGCGATTTACGAAGGAAATGTGAAAAAAGTTGTGGAATTTTTCAGTGAATGCGAAAAACTTTCACCAGATATAAAGTACCCAATATTGAAAAACCCGGAAAAAGCTGTAGAAAAAGCTCGGGAATATTACAAGCAATATCTAAAAGTCTAATTGCTAAAAATTTCCTGAACAATTTAATGGAGAATGAAAATTAATTATCTATTTGCTATTTTCCTGCTTCTTCAGCGTAACCCAGAAGATCTCTCAGAGATTTTACTTCTTCCCGCAACATAGTTACCTCGCTTTCAAGAGCATCGACCTTTGATTCTGCAACTTTCTTTAGTTTGTCAATTTCAATCATTAAATTTGCACGTTCAGTTTCCAAAGTCTTTATTTTTTCACGTAGATTCTTCAAAGTCTGCATGAGCTCTCCCTTTATGCCTTTAATTCTTTCAACCATGTTTTTAATACTTGCTGTCTCTTCAATTTTGGTTTCAACTTCTAAGGCGGCTCTAAACCTCGCTTTACAGTTTGGGCATTCAAATATTCCCATAGCAATTTTAGATTCTTCGCCTTTTTTTAATGGCTTTCGCGCAGGAATAGGCCAAGTCTTAACTGGAGTGGATACATCAACCCCACATTTGGGACATTTAACCAAAGTATAAACCCCTTTTATAATTATCCTCTTAGAGTCTAAAATGTGTTTTGTAGTAAATGCATAATAGATTTTGGAGTAAATTATTAATTGCAAGCATGCAAAATGTAGAATCAGTAGGTGAAAAAATTATGCAGGTTATCGAAATGAAAACTAAACTGGAAGAAAAAATTAAGGCATTAGAAAAAGAGAAAGGCTTGCTTTTGGAGGAGGTCAGGCAACTTAAAGAAGTTGTGGAATTAAGCGAGAAAGCAAAGGATTTAGAAAATGAGGTTAACAAATTAAAAAAGGAAGTTGAAGCGTTAAAAGATAAGATTCCGCAGGAACTTCTTCAAGAACTAGGCGAGCTCGCATCTCCAATATTGAAGGGAGACGAGGAAGAGGAAAAGTTTGGAGAAGAGTGCCCCGGCTGCGAGGAAGAAGAATTACTCTAGAACTGTTAATGGAGCGCCAAACCACATATTAAGAAAAAGAGGGGTTAAACGGTTATCTGGAACATTAACCGTTCAACAAGCTCTTTGTAACGGTTTCTAATAGTAACTTCGGTTACTTGCGCTATCTCAGCTATTTCTCTTTGCGTTTTTCTTTCACCAGTCAACACCGAAGCTATGTAACTTGCGGCAGCTGCAATGCCGGTTGGGCCGCGACCGGAGGTTAGTTTTAATTCCTTTGCCGCGGCTAGAATTTTATGGGCGATTTCTTCGACTTTTCCTTGCATTGTTAACTGGTTTGAAAACTTTGTTATATACTGGCTTGGTTTGACAGGCGGTATAGAGTAGTTAAGTTCTTTGATTAGAAAACGGTAGCTGCGACCGACTTCTTTTTTGTTTACACTTGATGCTTGAGCTATTTCTTCTAATGTCCTAGCTAGTCCGCACTTTCTACAAGCCAAGTAAATTGCTGCTGCAGTTACGCCTTGAATAGATCTTCCACGTATCAGCCGCTCTTTTACGGCCTTTCTGTAGATAACTGACGCCGTTTCAAGAATGTTTTTGGGAAGACTTAGGTTATTGGCAATTTTTGTAATTTCAGATAATGCGAAGGCAAGGTTACGTTCTGTTGCATCTGAAACTCTTATGCGCCGTTGCCATTTTCTAAGGCGATAAACCTGTGCCTTCTGTCCAGGCGATAAACTTTTTCCATAAATGTCTCGATCATGCCAATCAATCATCGTTGATAAGCCTTTATCATGAATTGTATAGGTTAATGGAGCACCAACCCTTGTTCGTTTCACCCTTTGTTCATCATCGAAAGCTCTCCACTCGGGCCCCCTATCAGCTATTTTTGCGGCTACTACAAATCCGCAGTCCATGCAAACTATTTCGGCACATTCATAATCACGCATTAGTCTTGTGCTACCGCACTCTGGGCAGCAGTGGACCTTTACCGATTCACTGTGCTGCGCTGGCAATAATGGGTCGGAGTCCTGGCCCTCTTCATCATCACTCATTTATATTTTCTCCTTTCTCCTCTTTGAGGGGAGATATACAGCGTTTTATTCGTCAATTCCTCAG
>CAZNJT010000034.1:0-15580 GCA_964573475.1 uncultured Candidatus Bathyarchaeia archaeon
CCTTTATCTCCTTTAGGTCCCTTAACTGTCGGAAGTTGCGTTACTATTACTACTGAGATTAGGCTGGAAGCCAGAATTGCAATGATAAGTCCGACTATGAATGTTGTTTTCGATATTCCCATTTTTCCTTCAGTCATTTTTCTATCACCTTTGCATGATTCTACTATAGTTTAATCTATAGATAACATTTATGGACAAACATCAACCGTGTGAGTGAAGTAGCTTCAGAAGGTCGTATGTAAGGTTTTGGATAAAGTAGGCTGCTTCTACTTAACCATTATAGAAGGAGGATATTAGAATACGTTTGGCGGGTCACGGGCGAACGGCCTCGCTCGCATCGTGGGAGTTTGGCGCGCGCTGAGAAGCGTGGTATGCGGTAGGCTTTGACATGTTTTGCTCGAAAAGCGTGGGGATTGAGGAAGGAAGAATTAGGGAAATAGCTAAACTCTTTTTTGGGCATTCATTCGATGGCAAGGTTTTTTAAATCCTTCTCTATGAATGGTTGGTGAACCAGCTGAAATTATGCTAGGCTTAAAGGAGAGGCGCCTCCAAACAGTGAAAAGACAAATCTTTGCGTTTGTAAGCGCAAGTTCTGAGCAACAAGATATGCGGGTTATTAGATGGTTTTCCGCAATCTTGAGGAGACGCGATGTAGAACCCATTTTTGCTACTAACTATCCAGAACCAAGATCTCCTCCTGAAAAGATTAAGAGTCTTATTCAGAAATCCGACTTTTTCATAGCTATTCTAACTAAACGAGATAAGATTGAAGGAAAAGACTTATGGAAGGGACCTGATTGGGTTCAGAATGAAATCGGTTTCGCTCTTGGAAAAAACAAACCCTTCTCCCTTTTTGTGGAGGAGGGAATTGACCCAAATCAAGGTATCGGTCATTGGGAGACAGACTATGTAGTTTTTGATAGGGGAAACATGCGAAAAATCCAGTCTAAGACAGAGATGATCATAGAGGCTTTGAAAAAGCGTGTCGCCAACAAAGTAGAAACAGAAGCAACAGAAGAGGCAGTCATTGAGGAGCCAGGAGCGACATCGCTTGAAGAAGGCTTCATCACCATAGGCAGATTTCTGATTGAGCGGCTTTATGGACGGCTCGATGTCAGTTTATGGAAGATCTATACAATTCTTCTACTACTATCCATTCCATCGGCGTATTTTGTTTACGACTATATCTACGGTTACAAGATTGTTGGTCTTTGGGGAAATATATTCTGCCTTGGTGTACTCATTGTCTCCTTGATCTTCGTCAGTTCTGCTGAAGCTACGAAATGCGGAATATGCAAAAGTTACTTCAGTGTGAGGGAAAGAGCAGTATTGGCTTCTGATGTGGCAAAACTCCATAAAATACCAGATACCCGCAGGTACCACAAATGGGCATGTGATGTTTGTGGAAACACCAAATACAAGGCCAAAGATAGAGAAACGCAGGAAGATAAATCGTAAGATTCATAGCGACTTCTAGGGCGTGCATATCGTGATTATAGCATGGATACTTCACAAAGGAAAAGAGTTAGCAGACAAAAGAATGGGCATACGGGGGGCTTTGACACGTTTTGCTTAGAAAACTAAAGCTATTCGCCAGATGATCATGTTCTTTAGAGAAAGGGCACATAACCTTGCACATACAGGAAATATGCGCCAACGATCTCATCTAAGATCAATTTTGGAAACTTAATTTCTGACACTTCTATGAATTTCTTAACCAATGTAATGTATTCGCTCTTCTTAGTTCCTTCAACAATCTCTTTCCATAGCGGGGCTTTATACCTAGCAATATGACAAAGCAAGAACATCAAAATGTAATGAACATTAATATCAGATATCTTCAGTGAATCCTTGGTTGGTGCAATCAAAAAGATTTCGCCATTTTCAGCTTGCACTAAAGGACTTGGGATTTCAATTTCCTTTTTTGCCTCCCTTGAAATAGTAAATGTATCATGTTTTTCATGTAGCAATTCATACTCTTTGATTATTGGGAATTTCTCCTTAAAAGAATCCAAGTCAAACTCTTTCGATAGAGTCAAAAGAGTGTCAAGTTCACCCGTTTTATGCTGCCTAATGTCATAGCTACATAGAACCAATGAATTGGTCATATGGAAATTCCAAAAAAGGTCATTCAATTCTGGGATAAGAGAAAAAAGACTATTAGTATTAAAGGCTGAAGCTGTTAGAAAGTCTGGGACGTTACACTCATAGACCCAATATTCCCGCGTATGGAAATCTCCTTTTTCGTAGACAGTTTTTTTCAATAGAACATTATTTTTAGTTGACCATTTGGAAAATTCTGGAAAAATCCCTGTATTTGTTTTGCGAATTTTGTTATGCAGAAATCTTTCAATCTTCTCAGAAATTTCCCCACCAGTCAAGCCGTGGGTCCTCAGATTTTTTACGTCAACAGCAGGGTTCTTTAGAAAGATCAAAGCCTTTGCAAGACGCTGCATTCCATAGTACAGAAGTATGGGTTTTGTCAGAATGCTTGCAGACTTTGACACACTATAAATCTCTGCCGCCTGCTGTATGCATGAGACGATTTGAGCCTTTGCAGCTTCATTCTTCACTAAAGGAGTAACATATGAATCTTTGGAGAATAGTTCAAGATATCTCCAAGTTTCTGTTTGTGGATTATTGGTCCTTATCCATCGTATTTGCGGCATGCTTATCATGCAACTTAGACTATTTTGTCCTATAAAAGTTCTACATATGAAAAATAATCTAAGGCAAATTGTGAGGTGGAAAGAAGCAATTTAAGATTATTTCTTGATTTTGATAGTCAAGATTGGTGAAATTGGCTATCGCAAATCTCTCGTCACCTATGAGAGATGTATAAACATCGTACCACACAATCAATCATGGCACGTCGAGGATCATCTTTTTTGCCGGATAATCATGACCTTTTTTGTAGAATTCTATTAGTCTCTCAAGATCGGTGTTATCTATCAACTTTACTTCGCACTTATTGGCTGTTTCTTTCATTGCAACGGCTTTTTTTGCAGTGAAAATTGCAGCTTTTACAGGATACGTTATCTTACGAGAGATGTAATCTGCAGTACTTTTGATTTTGTCGATCTTGCCTGCCTGTGGCACTGCGATAGTGCAGTCAATGACAATTAGTTTTCTGTATTTGGAATCATAGGCAATTATATCTGCTGATCCTTTTTCTGTCTTGTTCTCTCTAATTACTTCACTTCGTCCTCGCCGCAGTTTAAGGCATCGAATGTCTAGCCCTTCAAGCAGCCAATAAACGGAGGCTGCAAAGTCTTCATCGTCATTAGGATTCAACAGATGCTCTTCCATTTCTTTTCCAGCATCAAATAGAGCGAATGTTTTTAGACAGGGATTTTCAGAGGCGACTGGATATACAGAAAGTTCTCGCTGATTTAGAAGACCTAATTCATTGTGCAGGATATTAACCGCTATCAAGTCATGTAAACCTATTGCAGAAAAGTCATGCTGCAATGATACATAGAAGAATCCGTTCTGAGGTACATTATCAAGTGACGCGACATCATATTTCGTCCTTTCAAGTATTGGGGTCCTTTCACCTTCCCCCTTTCTCGTCAGCAATATACTGGAATCATTGAACAATCGTTGATCTATTTTTAACTTAGCTTCAATTTCATTGCCACCTTGGTATTGAATCCCACTCACGATAGCATAGATTGGAATGATTATGTAGACATTTATTGAAGAATTAAGATCGTCCAAGCCTAACCAAGAACGGGCTAAGTCACTGAAATCTCGAAGACCTAATATCGACGCGGAAATCCCAGAAATGGAAAGAATCCTATCTGGGATGTCTTCCATCCTTAGCGTCACACTATAGCAATTATATTCAGCGTATTCTCCTAGACGCACTACATAGCTGGCGTCACTAATTTTTTGATCAAACGTTTTTTCTGGATCTCTAATGAGCAGCTTAGTCTGCATTTCTCCAATCTTGAGACAACCCCTTTCCAATTCCATTACCACTCGATTGAATTCGCTAATCGGTCTTGCTTGGAATATTATTTTGAAACTGTCGTCGTCAATCTTGCCCAGTCTTTCCTCAAGGAAACGATATTCATTATTCAAATCCTCAACTTTTCTACGAGTTAGATGAATAACAGTTACAATATTAGTCCACTCGTTATCCTTCAACAAAATCACAGACTTGACCCCGAATGATTCATACAAATTATTTATGAGAGGGGTAGCCTCTTTCAAAGTCATTTTAGTAAGATTGGACATTTCAACACATACCCCCATTTTGTTGCAACAAAGTATCATATAAGCCTATTTTGTTTAGTTTTGTTTGTCTTCATGCAGACTACAAAAAGAAAGAAGGTATTTTTGGGTTATTTTTTGTTTTGCGGTCTCTAGTTAATGAATTGAGTTATCGCAAATTTTTTATGCCTTCTCTACGCATTATTAAAGCGTTCATGGCAGTTAGGGAAAGCAGTAGGCTTCACCGTTCCCTAGCTGCCTGAGGCTTACTGTTTTCTCTAATCTCGCTGTTACGCCTGTTGTTATGGCGAACCATACGATTGTTGCCGTTATGTTTCCTTGGCTGACTATGTAGGCTAAGCCTATAAATGCGGGAGCCAAAAAACAGCCGAGAAGAGACTCATCTTCTTCTTACTCGTTTTCGCCAACCAAGTTTCGTCGCTTCTTTTTCTGAAATTGGTTTTACAACAAGTTGTCCCTTCTTTTCGTTAATTTCAACCAGACATGGCATGCCTATTTTGAACGGAAAAGCCGTGTCTTCGCTTACCTTTGTTGGTACATAAATCCAAATTCTTGCATATTCCCTTCCTTTACTCACGGATTTTCTGCCGATAATCGTTCCAATGCCTGTACGTGCCAAACTTCGCCCCGATTCTCACTCTGATCTGTTTAGCTATGTTACTATATTCGATTACTAAGTTGATGCACTAACCTTTTATACCCAGCAACCGCTGCATAAATCAGGTCGGCTGAGCTTGGAACCCGAAGTCCACATTGTTGACCGCTACATGCAACTGGTTAGGAAGTGCTTCACGATGACAAATATCATGCTGGAAGGCGGAAAAGAAATTGATTTGTTGGCTGTTAACCCTATTTCAGGGGAGAAATTTCACATTGAAGTGCGCGTAGCCACAGGAAGAGGCTTCCGATTAAGGCTAATTGACACTCAAACAAAGAGCGGTCGCAAGCATAGAAGGGGCCTAGACACACTGAACGAGATTAAATTCGCCCATCCAACTGTTGTAAGCGCCGTGAGGGAAATCTTTGGAGGTGGCGAATACAGAAAGGTGCTTGTGGTGTGGGATATTGAGGACAGGAGCGTAATTGAGCATGCGAAAAGTCTCTATGACATCGAGATTTGGAAGATATCGGACATTATGAGCGAGTTGATTCGGGAAGTAGGAACGAAGTCATACAGAGACGATGTTTTACGGACAATTCAGCTTATTTCCACAAGAGTTAATGATTCCTAACTTGCCACTGAATCAAGGAGCCCCTACCTCCTCCCTTCCCTTGGCCTCTGCTGTCTCCCTGCTTCTAAAAGAAATTTCGTAGCTCTATGAACTCGCGCGATAATACTAATAAGTTAAGCATGCTATTGCAGTTTGAGTGTGTTGTTTGTGAATATTGTCGAGGCAGTAGAGGCTGCTTGGTCAAAAACCGTGCAAGATTTTGAAAAGGCAAAGGGTAGTGGGGCTGCTGGAATATGGACCGAGGACACTTTGAGACTTATTTTTTTTCATCATTTTTGCGATCAAGGACTGGATATTCAAAATATAGTTGCAGAACCTGCTTTCCATCTAGGAGAAACTGAGTACAAGCCCGATATCATAATCGACATTGCGACCGATGATGTAATAAGAACCGCTGCCTTTGAACTGAAGTATTTCAACAGAAATTGGTTCGCAGATTGGGAAAAGCTTCGCTTGTATGGCATTATTGGATGGGATTATTGCTACTTCTTGGGCATTGGATCTGAATCACAATGTGAAAAGATCCCTAAACTTGAGAAGAAAGAGTTCTATGAAGGTGCTCATGTATGTGAGCTAAGAGGCTTGGTACATTCGACCTCTCGTCTGAAGCTCGTTCCTGCTATGACAATTGCCGCGGATCTTGTGAAAAAAGCATTGTCAGATACTCCATATTTTGTTTCAGCTTTCTACGGTGCAGTCGCGATATTCGAGGATGTTGACGTTTATTTTGATGTTACAGCTAAAGAGAATAAGTGCATTGTTTGGGTCAAATTCAAAAAGAACTGGAATGAGGCAAAATTGAGAGAGGTCAATCTTGATAAATGGGTCAGCATCACAAGTGAAGGCAAAATTCTTCAATCTAGGAATTTTGTTGGATTTGTCCTTTTAGGTGAGTTCGAGGCGAATACTTACAGCGAGAATGTGGACAAGGTCAAACGTGTGGTTAGTGGATTTTTGGAAAAGATGGAAAGGTTCTCATAAACCAGCGAGATTCAGTGCGTGATTTCCATAAAACGTAACATTTCTTAAGTTTGCCCCTGAATCGAGGAGGCTCACTCCCCCATAAGCTCTTCGACTCTTCCTGCCTCTAAAAGAAATTTTGTAGGTCTATCACCGTTTGGGGAGGATAGCGAAGGCGTTCAGTAAATCAAGCTAGTAGCATACCGATATAAAAAAAGAGATAGTAAACCCTTAACTTTTGTCTCTCTATCTATCCTGTTCTGTGATAGACCCTTGGGTGTAGTGGGGCATCTTCTTTTTGAGCCTTCAGCATAAGGAGGCGCTGGGGTTACGGGTATTTCTGTCCGTAGGTTATGCATGCTGCGGTTACGTCGTATATGTCTATAATGCCGTTGCCGTCTACGTCACAGTTAGCGTGATACATGGGGTCGCCTATTTTTGAATCGTAACAAACACAAATCGCAGTCACGTCATATATGTCCACTTCGAGGTTTCCGTCAACATCGCCAGGAATGGTCACCGCTATGCACCCCCCAGTGCAGTTATTGTCAGAAATATCAGTTTCATCACGAACTGGCCAAGCATAAGCCCATATGGTGTAGTTGCCCTTAGCAAAGCCAGTGGTGTTCCAAGTGAAGGTGATGATTGTGGAGCTTCCGCTTGTTAAGGTGACGTTCGTGAGTGTGGCGATACTAGTTGTGTTAGCATAGACGGTGAGGTTGAAGGTCTCCATGAAACTGCCTTCATTTTTGATAGTTACGTTCATGGTAACGTTGTAGCCTTGTCCTACAATAGTTTTTGATGAAATAATATTTTTGGTAGATACATCATAACCAAAAACCTCTAATATGCGACTTGATTTCGCTCCAATTCGGTCTTCATAATTGTAGTTTGGAAAGATTCCATGTGCGGAGACAGAACCAGCAACTTTTCCTTCAGTTTCGACTGTTAGGTTGTAGGTTCCGCAATTTTCAGCTTTAACTGTCCAGTTTAATATGACCGAGTTTGCTGGGAATATGTTGCCGAGTGGTTTTTTGGCTATTTCGCCTTCAGCTAATATTAGTCCTGTTGGGAGCATTATTGTGGCATTGCATAACGATGATGGATAGTCGCTGGTTAGAAACGGTGCTGGGCATGGGTATGTTATGTTCGCGGTTACAGTGAAAGAGTCTCCCTGCTGGACATTTGAAGGGGTATCAATTTTAATATGCCATGGGCTTGTGAAAAGTCCCCAATAACCTGAGTATTGCCATAAATCCAGGAATGTGGAATAGTTGAAAGCTAGACATGGGCCTCCGTATGTGCCTCCCCACTCAACATTGTTCCATGGGTCATGAAGTATTATGTGGGTATTATTGTAGCCTACAGCAACTCTATAGTGCCCAGAAACGTGATTGGGACTGTACCACATGAGCAGTATTATGGGGAAATCGTTGTCTATCAATGTCTTTAACTGGTCTATTGTTATGCCCCATTGTTCGAATGCAGCATAACCCAGTTGCCTAAGAGTATACCCTGTGATGTTTTCTGGCATCTCTGTACCCATTGAAGTGCTGATGTTGCTAAAATGTGTAGCCCGCCTCAGTTCGTCAGTATATGTGGAATAAGGGTAAGTTCTTGCGACTTCAGCAATTTCAAGTTGCGATATATTTTCACCATAATAGTCAAAAACCATTTCCAAGCACGCAGGTCCGCAATAATAGTCCACAGTCTGATAGTGGAACGGGACATCGATGATATGCTGCAAATGTATCATAAAGAGATCATAATCCGGTCCATCACGATTCGATTCAAAAACTATAACGCTTCCATCTCCGCTTATGCGAGGATGCCTGTCATTGAAGTCCCCATACGTCAATTGAATCTCTTTTGTCAAGTCGTGCGCAAAGATGTGCCCATCCCTTGAATAGGTCACCATAGTTCCATCTCCATTTATCCCGCCTAACCTGTCGTTGTCATCGTTGTTCGTAAGTTGAATTGACGTGTTATGAACAATGTCGAAAACAAATATGTCGTTCGTATAGTCATATGCTTCTTCCCACCCGATCTTACGTTGAAAAGCAACCTTACTTCCGTCTCCAGTCAGTGCCTGATTCCACTCATAATAAGGGCTTCCAGTCAATTCTTCAAGTCCAGTGCCGTTAGAGTTTATCAGGTAGATGTCGCCTTCACCCTGATATTCGTTGCGCCAAAAGGTCATAAAAGTGCCATCATAGGTTAGGGACGGATACTCGTCATTCTTAGGGCCTGTAGGGAGTTCTGTAACGACGACATCTGACATATCGGATATGTTAGCCATCTTGATGTCAAAGCCAAGCGGGGAATTAATCGAAGAATGCCATGCGATTATTCCGCCATTGCCACTGATGTCTGGGTCATGATCAAGCCTGCCGTCATCGGTTATCTGAACCTCATCACCTGGAGTATCTGTCGTATTCATGATGAATACTTCAGACGAAAGCCAAGGATCATTTGGATTCTTTCTATCTGATATGAAGACTAGTTTGCTGCCATCCGCGCTAATCGAGCCCATTTCATTAAGCCCTGGGGCTGTGGTCATCAGTTTTTCTTGTCCCAGATTGTCTGTGGTATTCATAATGTAGAGATCAGAATCAAGGTCCGAGTATCTCGTCGAGAAGACTAGTTTGCTGCCATCCCAGCTAAGAGGGTGATCATGAGAATAGCCACCTGATCCAAGAGCGTCGTCAAGATTATTTTTCGTCAATTGCTTCACTTCAGAAGACGCTTGCACGCCTACGGGGAGGAAGACAAAAGGCGAGAGAGCCACCATCGAAACGAGGATAAATGACAAACCTTTCCTCATTTTCCTTTCTCCTTTTCACTTCACATTAGGATTTTGTTCGTTGGAGTATTAATGTTTTGTGAAAGCATCTTCTATCGCGTCATAGTAAATAGTCAAACGATGCTAGTGTATCAAATGCAACATTTCCGACGAAAATCGGAACAACTCAGACGAGCCCCTAGCTTAAGCCACAAAGAAATGGTTTAACACAACACGGCAATTGATTCGATTTCTAGGAAAGCCAAAGATGAGACAAATAATATAGAAATGAGAGCTACGGATATTTTTGTCCATAGGTTACGCAGGCTGCGGTCACGTCGAATATGTCGATTATGCCGTTGCCATCAACATCACAGTTCGCGTAATAAAGTGGTTGGCCTATTTTTGAGTCGTAACTTATGCAGATGGCAGTTATGTCGTAAATGTCCACTTCGAAGTTGCCATCAACATCGCCTGGAATAGTTATTGTGATGATGCCAGCTGTCAGAGTGTTGTCTATTGTGTATGTTTCGCCTGTAACAGTATCTGCTACAGCTTTTATGGTGTAGTTGCCCTTAGCAAAGCCAGAATTGCCCCATGAGAAGTCTAAAGTTCTACTATTTCTAGATGCAAGAGTGATATTCGTAAACGTAACAATGATGGTCGTATTGGCGTATACCGTAACATCGAAGGCTTCAGTGTTGTTGCCGTAGTTGAAGATTGACATGCTTGAAGGCAAAGAGAAATTTTGTCCAACAACAGTTTTTGAGGTGATAAAATGCGTTATTCCTATGTCATGTGGATCAAGTCTGGGCGTTATGGCGGTTCCGTTTGATGTGATTATGTAGGGTTGAGGTGGAAGCTGGCTAATCGAGACATTTTGAGCCAGGATTATGGTTGAGTTGTTCGTCGACAATTCCAATGAATATGTGTCACTAGGCATGGCGTCAGGCTTTGGGATTGTTTCAATGATGTAGTCTCCGAGGGTCTGGTTCAAGACGACGACTACGTCTTCAGGTTCGCCATCTTCATCCGCGTCATATTTGAGATAAATCATGCTCGGAGCTTCACTTACGTTCTCACTGACCGTGAATCCGCGTGGATCAGTGACTTTCAGCGTGATTGGAGACTTTGGGTAAATCTTAAAAGTCTTTGCTTCTTCTAGTGAAAGGCTGGCAAGTTGTACTCTTCCAAAGGGTTTTTCAAGGCTTTTGAAAGAATCACGGGTCTTCAAGCCTGTAATCGTTTTCGTTTTAGGAATGCCATTTTCAGTCCATGTAAACTCCTTCGTCTCCAATACACAGGGCAAAATCCCAAGCGCGGGGCTAAACGCTTCAACGCAATCGTAGGTACCAGGCGGGTAATAGATGGATTTTATTGTTCCTCCAGCGAAAGAAAAATCTCCTGCGTACATAGCAACGTGATCAATGCAACCGTCCGCTGGAGGGTCATCAAAGAAGATTAAATCGCCAATCAGAAGATCTGTTTTCAGAGTTGTCTTATCCATATGTTGCACATTGTATTGGTATTGCTGGTGAGCATTAGTGAAGGCGATCGGATTAAATGGAAAGACAAATCCAGTTGTGGTTGTGCCGGTTTTGATTTCTACGTATCCTTCTTTCGGAGCGAAGGTTGTAGCTACATATGCTTTGTTATAAGCCCAGTAGACTAAGCCTGAACAGTCCAAACCGTACCCCCGAATCACTCCTACAGTCTTTTCACAGTAGTAGTATTGACCACTTCTTATTTCTTGAGAACCTATAAACTTGCACCCGTGCTCGCGCCCCCAACCAGCCTTGGTCCAATTCCACCCATTTCCCCCCCAATTGTAGTCTGCCCCTATCATGGCTTTAGCAAGCATTGACGCTCTTGTTGCAAGTGGAAGGTCAATCGCCTGCGCGTGCCATGTTCTATCGTTGTCAGTGAGTCCTGGAGCGAGGTCAATACATGTGTTCCAGTTGTTCGGGTCTAATAGTTTCTTTTCTTCCTCAGTTGGGTTGGCTATGTAATAGGCAACGAAGAAATGATAGTCACCAGCCTCAGGTAGATCCAAGCGTCCTGAATATTGATATGACTCGCCGATCTGGAGAGTTACAGTTCGAAACGTAAAGTCAGGGAACCCTCCCCCGGGCAGTGTGCCGCCGTTGAACCTTCCGCCTAGGCATAGTGTGTCAAGTTTGATTGCTGCAGTTCCATCGTTCCTAATCGTGAACATTGCAGCAAGAGTAGATCCAACAATATAACCGACATCAGATGAAATTATCAGCGGAGCGGTTAACATGGGTCTGCCACAACCGTCTGGTGCCGACGACGGGTCAACGCTTCCATCAGCCCTGATATAAATGGTTCCAGATACCTTAACTGGTTGAAAGTCAAAAGCCGAAGTTAACATGCCAGTTAACAGCAACGCCAGCATCATTCCAGAAACAGTTTTCCTCAACAATTCAATCCTTTCTCTAACTTCAAATGCACCTTTCCTAGAAATAAAACTTACGCAAAATCCTCTATGGTTAAGCGTAGTTTGTGTGAGCGTGCACGCTCTCGTCTTAATGGTTTTTCTGTTTCTTTAGGGATTATCCTTCACCTTCGGGCACTAAATCCATACTTTAAATTCTTATTTCAAATGCGAACGATTAATTTCCTATACAGCTTCCTATCTTTTGATCCATATGGCCAAGTGCCACGATTGCCGCTTCATTGATTACTTTGTATCTGAAGGCAAATACTGGTGCCACGTGAGAAAGGGTTACGTGGACCCGGACGGCAGTATATGCGACAAGTTCAAGCCGAAAATTAGGGGACCGCTCGACAAGTATATTTGAAAATGTTATTCCATTCCGCCAGCAGGTTCGCCAAATGTTGTATGGGCGTTGGTTTTAACAATATCATTTTGTACTGATCATTGCTTCCCTTCTCTCAGCGATTTTTAAGCTGATGAGACTTATCCCGCTCAGCATTTTCCCTCTTTTTTCCTCGGTCATTAAGCCTCGCAACATCGCGAGAATCTCTTCATAAACCTTGATTTCTTCAAGTGCGCCCTTTCACTGCATCCTCCGAATTGCTTCGTCAAACCGCTTGCGAAATTTATTTTCATCAAAAGGGCGCCCCTTCGTTTGCAGTCTTCCCACTTCCGTGTATATTTCAGCTTGCTTCAGTAACAAATCTCTAAGCGCCTCTTTCGTTCCGGAAAAGTCATGCTTCATTCGAATAAACTCCAAAATCAACTCTGTGTGTCTTTTCTTCGTGATTAACGAGGGCAGTAATGTGGTCAGTATTTTTTTTATACCGTCTTCCTCTAAGACAAGTGTGCGATAAGTCGTTTTTACTGTTACCTTCTCTTCTCCTCCAACGTGGCTTTTTCGCTTCCTTGAAATGGGCGCACAGGAAACACCAAATTTGTCCGCCACAAATCTAACAGTCTCCTCGTGATTCATCGAAAGAACTAGAAGCGGTTGAAAGTAAGGTCGCTTTTTGCCCGCAGTGAACTTGATCATGAACGCCCCCTCCCCGTCCATTAATCCTGCGATGTATTGCGAGTTCTGTCGCAAAACGTCTGGGTTGATTTCATGGACTTTTTTGAATCGCTTGCTCAAGAATCAACACCTATACTTATAGAACATCTTATGGCTCAATAAAAAGATTAAGAGCTGTGATGCAAAAAGAAGCACGGCCGATTTGACATTCGAGTCCGCACATGAGGAGTTCAAGGACTCTGCTCGCGGCAACACGGGACTATACTGAAAGTTCCCTAGCATGTTTCGCTTGTTCTTCTTTTTCCTCGGTACAGTCGCCAAAGCCCCTACAACCTCTATGAAAAAGTACATGTGAATGGTCTCTTTCATAGGGCTCGCAGCGATACAGGATCGTTCAGAAAGCTCAACTGAAACGTCGCCAGAGAGCTTTGAGGAGTTTAAGGATTAAAATGGCTCCAAACGAAAAAGTTGCACATTTAATTCGCAGTTTAGCACTTTTCAATCAGACATCGGTTTATCTGATTTGGAGGAAGCCAGAAGACGAACGGATTAAGTCTGAACTTAATCCGCGAGATAAACGGGATACGTGCTCTCGTATCCCGCGAAACTATAAGGGTGCGTTTGCCCGTTTATTACCTGCATCCTTCAATGGTGAACAAACCGTACGTTCTGACGCTATTTTCCTACTCTCTTTTATTTTACTACTTTTTATTTTCTCGTAATTCAGTACAGGTAGTGAAGTAGCGTCACTTCGTAGAGTTTGTTCTTCGAGTTTGATGTTATCCTACAAAATCTCGTTGCTTTTTCGAAACAGGTTGTGTAGACCGTGTCTTGTGCATCACGTTTTCACTAGGCTCGTTATCGGGCGTCTCGTCTCGAACTTCCTCCTGCTGGATTTTGACACACAAGACACGTAATTCTCGTTCTGATTTTGAATCAGGTAAAGATTTAAGAGAACGAAACAATGTTTCGCTCTGTGGTTCTGAGGCTAGAAGATAGGTAGAGGAAAAAATGCGCCGTAAGCCAACCTATACGTTCTAGGCACAGAAGGACAGAGCGATTGCAGATTTAATGGATGTCGATCCGACGTTTCGAGGTCTAGAAGACGAGTTAAGTGAAAAACTGCCCGCAGAATTGAGTTGTATAGTCCGGGTCTCGAAATCACGGAACGTCATAGATTTACCTGACGCAGAAGTTGAACTGAAAGAATGATGCCGTAAAAATCATTTACTTTTTGCGAGGCTATTAACTCGGTTTTTCATCAAAAAAATTCCGTTTAAACATTGTACGGAAACGAAGGCTTCTTCGATGTTTTAACATAGTTTCCGAAGAGAGTATACATCAACATAAAAATCAACGAGGTGCGAGGCTATTAACTATAACGAAAAGTTGAACTAAGAAGTATCGTGCCGTCCCCGCCTATTTCAACGAAACTTAGCCGCCATTCGTCATATTCGTCAAACGGGCGAAGAGACCTTATCGCCTCAGCGATAACGTTGACGTTATCGCCTACGTTTATCGTTTGACGATAAAGTCCCCGCTGCTAAGTTTTTGAACGACCTGCCAGCCAGCCTTAAGGTATTGCAAAAGTTGGCTTTCGTTTATTTGCTCAAAGTTTTCGCCTAAGCCTGCTCCGTTATGCTCAGTTTTAATGGCTTTTTTCCTAAACATTGGAATTGGTGGAATGCCTAATCTTTCCATATCGGCTTTGTCTTTTTCGTCTAACGGCTCTCCAGCAATCTGTTTCGTATTTATTCGTTGAAGAACGTCCTGCCTTTTCGTTATGTAATCTAAATCCGTTCTGAAACAAATGTCAGCCATCGCACGCCCATAATCTTCTCGTAGGCTTTCGCTTGAAACGTAAGCGGACTCTGATAATGTTTTACCCACAATCTGTTTCCACTTTGATTCGCTCATGTGACTGGAAAGGCGGTCGATAAGAAATTTTCGTAGGCAGTGAAACCTGATTCGCTTATTGGCGAACTTTATGCCCGCTTTTACCGCAATTCGCCTTAAAACTCTGGTGAGTTGAATAGCGTCTCCGAAACTTAGCATCTTATCCATCGGGCTTGTGCATCCTTTCGTGGTCATATAGCCAAGCATCGCTTGAATAATAGGTTTAGCGTCGCTATCAATAAATGAGTAAGCCATGACGCCTTTTTTCTCAGTTTCTTTTTCGCCGATTGCGATAGGTGGCTCACGTTCAATATAAGGCTCAAGGTCGCCACGGGTTAAACGTAAAAAATCGCCCGCTCTGAGACCGAAGGATTTACCCACAACAATGACGTATTTTTCTGTTAAATCCGCAACTTCAACCATCTTTTGCAGGTCTTCACGACTGAACTTGTAATCTTCGTATTTGCGTTTCGCCTCTGATAACCTTGCAGATTCGCTTCGCCTAAACTGTAAAGGTAAACGATGAAAACTGAAAAATCCTCTAACGGTTTGCGATGCAGTCTTTGCCGAATTGTCGCTTTGATGTTTGGCATTAACCATCCATTGTTTGAAGTCCATAACCCGCCTTTCCCAAGTGAATTCTTTATCCTGTCGGCGATTTTCAAGGATTTCGTCTCCCGTTAACCCACTAAATTGAAGGAAGTAACTCCAATAGGTTTTATACACAGGCTTCGTAGATTTTTTCTGTGCGTTAAGCCACGTTTCTGTTGCTTTATCCATATTTTTCACCTCCGCCTAAACCGTTTCGTTCGGGCGATAACGTCAATGTTATCGCTCCTATTCATCCACGCCTTCGGGGAGGCACGGTTTATGTGGACATGTATAAGGCAAACGCCTTATTAAAGGTTAAACTAAAAGAAAAAAGAGATTTTAAAAGTCGCTTAATTTAAGTTTAATGTTCTACAACCATCAAAATGAATAAATCTTTGTAATGAGAT
>CAZNJT010000035.1:0-15134 GCA_964573475.1 uncultured Candidatus Bathyarchaeia archaeon
CTCATTCATGGCAAGGGGACGGTCAAATACCTGAGTTTTGAAGGAGGGTTTTACGGCATAGTTGGCGACGACGGTAAGAATTATGACCCAATAAACATGCCTCAAGAGTTTAAGGTAGATGGTTTGCGAGTTCAGTTCGTAGCCAACATCACAAACTACCTGTCCTTTCACATGTGGGGTTACGTCGTCAAACTAGTTTCGATTGAAAGATTGCTATGAACATGCGCATAGCTGGTTTGGGTTTGGGATATAGATTGAACCAAAACTTGAATGTCTTGTGAAATATGTTATCAGCCTGTCTTTCTCATTTCTGATGTTCCTTCTTTATCAGAAAATTCATTAGGCTTTTTCTCTATTCATAATAGCTATGAAAAGCGGAAACGTGAAGCCAAAGATTTACGTGCGGAAAGCGCGCGGTTCAGACCGTGAGGCAGTATTCAAATTCTGCATGAAAACGTGGAGTTGGGGCGATTACATACCAAAGGTGTGGGATAAATGGCTTAAAGAGAAAAGTGGCAGAGCATTCGTCGCCACTATAAACGGAGTGTCCGTTGGAATCTCTTATCTAAGCATAGACAAACCACATGAAGTATGGCTAAGCGGGGCTAGAACAAATCCAAATTACAGGCGAATGGGAATAGCCACAGCCATAACCAAAAAATGTTTAGAATACGCTAAACGGAAAGGCGCAAAAGTGGTAAGACTCACAACAGAATCAGATAACATAGCCGCCCAAGCAGTTATCAAAAAACTCGGATTCAAACCAACAGCAGAATTCGTCGAGATGACAACAGAAAAAATAGCAAGGGAAACCAGCAAAAATTCAAAATGGGCAGAAAAAATCGACACAAACGCCATATGGGATTATTTGCAAACCTCAGAAACTCGCCGCAAAGCAGTTGGTTTATACACTGTCATATTTCATTGGTTTTCGCTGAAAAAACACGACCTTAAACGATTTATTGAACAACGAAAAGCAATATTGCATTTAAGCGCAAGACGCGAAATAAACGGTTTGACACTGATTGATGACGCAACAGCCCGAGAGTGGCATGAAAACACCATGCAAACATGCTACATAGACGGCGATTACAATGGAGCATTTGATATGATAAAATTTCTTAAAAGCCACTGCCATGCTTTAGACATCAAAAAGATTTACGGATTCACATGCAACCACAAACCAATAACCACTGCCTTAGAAAAACTCGGTTTTGAACAGCCAGACTCGATAGAAATAATTTATGAAAAGAAAATATAGCTGAAATTCAAAAAGAAAAGTGCCGGATAAAGGTTTCAACATGCTCTACCCATAACTCCCAATGTAATTTTAAAGGAAGGTTTAAATAAATTATGGTTTATTTGTAGTTAGCTTCAAACAATGTAACGGACGGCAGTAAATGACAGAGGAATTCCGCCATATACTCCGAATAATAGACAAAGATGTAGATGGCACTCTAAAAGCGCCTTACGCCCTAAAGAAAATTAAAGGAATAAGCCTCTGCACTGCAAACGCAATATTAAAAAAAGCTGAGATTAATCCGGACACGAGGGCAGGTTTTCTGACAGAGGCTGATGTTGACAAAATAGAGGAAATAATAAAGGAACCAACAAAATATGGAATTCCAAATTGGCTTCTAAACAGAAGAAAAGACTTAGAAACTGGAAAGGACATGCACATAATTAGCGCAGACCTCGTTTTAAGGACAAAAATGGACATTGACCAGATGAAAAGCATAAGGTCATGGCGAGGATATCGACATGCCTACGGATTAAAAGTGCGAGGACAAAGAACCAAAACCACTGGAAGATCAGGAAAAGCCCTCGGAGTCAAAAAGAAAGCATTCCTTAGACCGACGACTACAGAAGGTAAGTAGGTATGGGCGACCCAAAGAAGCAAAGAAAAAAATATGCAACGCCACGCTTCCCATGGCGAACCGACATCCTGAAAGAGGAACTCAAACTTTTGGGCCAGTATGGTTTAAGAAACAAACATGAATTATGGCGCAATGAAACAATGCTGTCAAAGTTTAGGGGAATAGCCCGTTCACTTATAGGTAAATCACCTGAAGAACGCAGAAAAATGGAAGAGGAACTTCTAGTCCGCTTGAAAAAGCTCGGCGTGCTCCATGAAACAGCAGTTTTGGATAACGTTTTAGACTTGACGATAGAAGATGTCCTTGAGCGGAGACTTCAAACAATTGTTTTCCGTAAAGGCTTAACTAAAACAATTCATCAGACTCGTCAACTAATAACTCATGGGCACATAACAATAGGAAATCAAAGAGTTACCATACCAGGCTATATTGTAACAAAGGAAGAGGAAAACCAAATAGCGTACACGCCTAAAAGCCCCTTTTCAAATCCAAGTCATCCTCTACGCCAAACAATAGCAGTTGCAGTCACGCCGGAAACTAAATCAAGAGCAACGCGAACGGAGGAAGAATAATGAGCAGCGCCAGCAAGAAAACTGAGAAATGGGCAGTCGTCCACATTTACAGCTCCTACAACAACACGTTAATTCACATAACAGACATTTCAGGCGCAGAAACAATAGCCAGAACATCCGGCGGAATGTTTGTAAAACAGGCCAGATTGGAATCTTCACCCTACGCAGCTATGCGGTCGGCATCATCAGCGGCAGAAACAGCCAAAGACAAAGGAATAACAGCCATACACATTAAAGTGAGAGCTCCCGGAGGAACAGGACCAAGAACCCCAGGCCCAGGAGCGCAAGCAGCTATAAGAGCTCTAGCGAGGGCGGGTTTCCAGATAGGACGCATCGAAGAAGTTACACCAGTCCCGCACGATGGTACACGAAGACCTGGTGGCAGAAGGGGAAGAAGAGTTTAACAGATTTATGTTGCTCTTCTGTTAACAGAAAAATTGAAATAACCCACTAGTATTCTATTGAACGGCACAGTAGTTATCATAATCCATTATGGAGTGTCTAAACAAGTGGAAATTGAAGTGCTCGAAAAAGATGAGAAGAATATGCGTTTACTCATTCGAGGAGTTAACGTTCCGTTTATAAACGCCTTAAGAAGGATAGTACTTGCTGAAGTTCCATGCATGGCCGTAGATGAAGTTGTAATGCTTGAGAACTCTTCCATATTACAAGATGAAATTATAACCCACAGGCTTGGACTTATCCCCCTTAAAACCGACCTAGATAGTTATAACTTACCTGAAGAATGCCCATGTAAAAGCGAATTCGGATGCAACCTTTGCAGAGTCACCCTTACATTAGATGTGGAATCAAAAGAAGGAACAAGAACAGTTTATTCAGGCGAATTAAAATCGGAAAACCCGGACATAATGCCAGTGAGCGACAAAATCCCAATAATAAAACTGGCGAAAGAACAAAAATTGAGGCTGGAAGCTTATGCAAGACTTGGAAAAGGAAAGAATCATGCGAAATGGCAACCAGTTTCAATGTGCACATACAAATATCTACCAAAAATAGAAATCTCTGGTAAAAGTTGTGACGCTTGTGGAAAATGTGTAGAAATTTGTCCAAGAAAAGTTCTGGCCAAGACCGAGAATAGGATAGAAGTTCGTGATTTGATGACTTGCACCCTCTGCCAAGACTGTGTAAACGTCTGTCCGCAAAATCCCAAAGCAATAGAAGTCAAGTGGGAAGAAAACACATTTATATTCAGTCTTGAATCCACGGGTGCGCTTCCCTCAGCGAGAATACTCTCAGAAGCCATTAAAATCTTGGATAAACAGCTAAAAGAATTCGAAAGTCAAATCAAGGTGAAAAAGATTGAAGAAAGTTAAAACAACAAACCCAGAGCTCATAGAGCTTATCCGTTTTCTAAAGAAGCAAAGCAGAGAAAACAAGGCTAATATTTGGCGGGACATTGCTGAACGCTTAGCTAAACCTAAAAGGAAACGCATAGCTGTGAACATAAGCCACATAAACAGATGTACACAAAAGAATGAAATGATAGTGGTTCCAGGCAAGGTATTAGGGGCAGGCGAAATGCGCCATCCAGTAACGGTGGCGGCGTTTGCTTTCTCTGAAAAAGCAAAGGAGAAGATAAAGGCTACAAGGGGCAAATGCCTATCATTTTTTGACTTAATCAAGAAAAATCCAAAAGGCTCAAACGTAAAGATAATTGGGTGATAAGATGCAAACAATAAGCAAGACAACCAACATAATAAACGCGGACGGACTTATCATAGGCAGAATGGCAAGTATAATTGCCAAACGATTGCTAAATGGTGAAGAAATAGTAATTGTAAATGCGGAAAAGGCTGTGCTTTCGGGAAAAAGGAAAAGTAAAGTAAAGGAAGCTAAAGAATTCTTAGAAGTAGGATCCCCAGAACAGGGTCCATTCCATTATAGAAGACCAGACAAAATAGTTAGAAGGACCGTGAGAGGAATGCTCCCATACAAACAACCAAAGGGTAAACAAGCATACAAACGGCTTAAGGTTTTTATTGGAATACCAGCTGAGCTAAAAGACCAAAAAATGGAAACTCTGGTGCATGCACAGGCCAGAAAGTTGACATGTCCCTACTTTACGGTCGGCGAACTCGCGAAAGAAATAGGATGGAATCCCGGTGAATAATTATGCCAGCTAAAAAGGTTTTAGTTGTTAGTGGAAAAAGGAAAACAGCCATGGCACGAGCCGTTGCTAAACCTGGAATTGGAAGAATACGCATAAACAGAACCCCAATAGAAATTTTTGAACCTGAAATCGCCCGCGAAAAAATTATGGAGCCGCTTATACAAGCTGGAGATGATGTTTGGAAACAGTTGGACATGGACATTAAGGTTTCAGGAGGAGGATACATGGGACAAGCAGAAGCGTCAAGAATGGCTATTGCCAACGCTTTGTTAAAGTGGACGAAAAGCGCACATTTACGTACAGTTTTTGTTGAATATGACAGAACAATGCTTGCTGGGGATTCTAGAAGAAAAGAACCTAAAAAGTTTGGAGGACCAGGAGCCCGGGCTAGGGACCAGAAAAGCTACAGATAAGGAGACTGAATTAGATGATTATACCAGTAAGATGTTTTACATGTGGCAAATTAATTGGAGACGTATGGGAAGAATTTGCCATAAGAGTTAAAGCCGGAGAGAAGGCAGGCGAAGTTCTAGACAGTTTAGGAATTAAACGGTACTGTTGCAGGCGCATGCTATTGTCGCATGTGGAAATCATCGACGAAGTTCTACGCTTTTACGAAGAGACTGAAAAACGAAAAGAAGCAAGAAACTATTATTAGAGAAATAACAAAGGAGAAAACCATGTCGACAGTGATTGAAGATATAATTGCAAGAAAAATTTTCAACATCCGAGGAGAAGAAACAATAGAAGTTGATGTCATAACAATGTCAGGTTTTGGAAGAGTTTCCGCCCCTGCTGGGGAAAGCCGTGGAAAAGCTGAAGTCGTCTATTATCCACAAGGCGGAGTAGACCAAGCACTAAAGAAAGTTGAAGAACTTATAGCCCCAGAAATTGTTGGATTGAATGCTGATTTTCAAGAAGAAATCGATAGAACATTACATGAAATTGATGGCTCAAAGGATTTCAAAGTTATAGGCGGGAACACAGTGTTCGCCATTTCCTTGGCTAATGCAGAGGCAGCCGCAAATTCTTATGGTCTACTTCTCTTCCAATATTTAGGAGGACACGTTGCCCATAAGCTCCCATATCCCCTTGGAAACGCGATAAGCGGTGGAAAACACACACAAGGGAAGTCTCCAGATATGCAGGAATTTCTGATTTTTCCCCATGGGGCTGAGTCCTTCCTTGAAGCTGCTACAGCTAATGCTCAAATTCACAGGAGAATTGGCGTTATCTTAAAAAAGAAGGATAAACTTTTCAGCGGTGGAAGAAGCGACGAAGGCGCTTGGATTGCAGATGTTGGAAATTTAGATGCACTTGAAGTTTTGGCTAAAGCATGTGAAGAAGTCGGTAACGAATTAGGTTTTGAATGTGGTTTCGGTATTGACGTTGCCGCATCTTCCCTATGGAGTGAAAAAAAAGAAGCTTACATTTATCAAAGGGAAAAGAAAAAACGAGACTCAGGCGAACAATTAGAATTCATTTTAGAGCTTATCAGCAAATATCACCTAGTCTATGTTGAGGATCCTTTACATGAGGAAGACTATGAAGGTTTTGCAGAATTAACCAAAAAAGTTAGAAACTGCTTGATTTGCGGCGACGACCTCTTCGCCACAAACAATGAAAGATTAAACCGCGGAATAAAAATGCGTGCAGCTAACGCGGTTATAATTAAAGTGAATCAGGTTGGTACACTCACGGACGCTTGGGAAACAATTGAAATGGCAAATAGAAATGGATACGTACCTGTAATGTCGCATCGTTCAGGCGACACATGCGACTGGCACATAGCCCACTTGGCTACAGCTTTCAAGTGTCCAATAATAAAGACAGGAATTGTTGAAGGAGCACGAATTGCAAAGATAAACGAGTTAATAAGGATAGAGGAGTTTTTAGGAGATAGAGCTAAAATGGCTGATCTTCAAATCCTTTAAGAGGGATGAACAATTGTCAGATGAAGAAATTAAGGAAACTAAAGAAGAAGAGAAAAAATCCGAGGATGAAACAGTAGTAGTTGCAGAAGAACTTCTACTGCCGCGGGATACACTCCTATCTGCAGGAATACACATTGGAACAAGGATGAAAACAAAGGACATGGAACAGTTCATATACCGCGTTAGATCAGACGGATTATTTGTCTTAGATGTTAAAAAGACGGATGAGCGCATAAGAGTTACTGCAAAATTTCTGGCAAGGTTCGAACCAGCAAAAATCGCTGCAGCCGCAGCCAGACTTTACGCTCAGGAACCAGTTAGGAAATTCTGTGAAGTAATCAGAGCAACTCCGGTAGCCGGGCGCTTCATTCCAGGACTTTTATCAAATCCATTATACCCAAATCGCATTGAACCAGAAGTGCTAATTGTATCCGACCCAAAGGCAGATTTTCAAGCCGTTAAAGAAGCATCCTCAGCGGGCATACCCGTGGTGGCTTTGTGCAGCACGGACAACGAATTTTCTGGAGTAGACTTGGTTATTCCCACAAATAATAAGGGCAGAAGAGCTTTGGCTGTTGTCTATTGGCTTTTGGCGAGACAAGTATTGCGGGAGAAAGGCGAATTAGCACCTGACAAGGATTTACCTTTAACAATTGAGGATTTTGAGGCCAAGATTTCTAAAGAAGAGGAGGAAACATAGAGGAATGGTGAAGGTTCGGCGTCCAAGTCAAGCCGGAGCCTTCTACGAGGGAAATGCCGAATCATTAAAAAGGCAAATTGAAAATTGTTTTCTCCACGAGCTTGGGCCAAGAAAAATTCCAGAAGTTGTTAAGGCTGGTCCGAGAAACGTAATAGGTTTAGTTTGTCCACATGCAGGTTACATGTTTTCCGGACCCGTGGCAGCCCACGCTTATTATAGGCTTGCTTTAGATGGTAAACCGGATGTTGTGGTTCTTTTTAGTCCAAATCATACGGGTTATGGTAGTGGTTTGGCTGTAATGAATGAGGGAGTTTGGCGCACACCTTTAGGCGATGTTGAAGTAGATGGTGAAACAGCCAACCAAATTGTGCATGAATCACGTATCATTGATGTTGACGAGCTTGCGCACCGTTTTGAACATTCAATTGAGGTTCAGCTTCCATTTCTTCAGTATCTTTATGGTTCAGAATTCAAGATTGTACCCATTTGTTTCTTAATGCAGGATTTACCCTCAGCCAGAGAGGTTGGACAAGCCGTGGCTAAGGTTTTAGCTGGAAAAAATTCGGTTATTATAGCCTCTTCGGATATGACGCATTATGAACCACAAGAAAGGGCAGCTAAAAAGGATAAGTTAGCTCTTGAAGCCGTAGAAGCTATGGATGAAGCTAAGTTTTATTCAATTGTTGAGGCACAACGTATCAGTGCATGTGGATATGGCCCTATAGCAGCTTTAATTACAGCTGCAAAGATTTTGGGGGCGAAAGAGGCAAAAGTATTAAGTTATAAAACCAGTGGAGATGTAATTGGCGACTACTCAAGTGTTGTTGGGTATGCCGCCGTCTGTTTCACAAAATAGTGGTATGTCATGGGGGTTGTTGCCTCAGCTCCGGCTAAAGTAATACTTTTTGGAGAACACTTCGTAGTCTACGGCGAACCAGCCATAGTTATAGCCATAGACAAAAGAGCCTATGCAAAGGCAGAAACCCGCAAAGACAAGAACCTCCATTTACGTTCAGTAAATCTAAACCTTGCAGGATACTTTGAAAACGGAACCTTTAAAATTGAACAAGGAGATCTGAAAGAGGCAAAGTCAAAGTTTGAACCAGTTAAGCTGGCTGTGGAAAAAGTTTTAGAGAAATATGGAGAAAATGTCGGGTTAGACATTGAAATTAACTCGACAGTTCCAGTTGCTGCTGGATTAGGGTCTTCAGCGGCCGTGGTAGCAGCTGTAACAGCATCGGTTAGCGCTCTCCTAAACGTAAAGATGTCGAAGGAAGATATTTTCCGTATCACATACGAAGCGGAAAAGATTGTGCATGGCACTCCCTCAGGAATAGACCCAGCAATTTCAACTTTTGGCGGAACACTTCTGTTTCAAATGGACACTGGATTTAAGCCGTTAGACGTTAGAATGGACATTCCGCTCATCATTGGAGACACAGGTGTAGAAAGGTCTACACGGGTTCAAGTTGAAAAAGTGCGGGATATAAATGAAAGGTATCCGCGTGTTGTGGAACCTATCATGCGGGCAGCTCGTGAAATTGTTTTAAAAGCCATAGAAGCCCTCAAAGAAAACAGTCTGGAAACACTTGGAGATTTAATGAACATCAACCACGCGTTGCTTTATGGAGTAGGAGTTTCAGACGAGTCCATAGAATGGCTTATAAATGCTGCACGAAAAGCCGGAGCTTTAGGGGCAAAATTAACTGGTGCTGGCGGGGGCGGATGCATGATAGCGCTGGCAAAAAACGAAAGGATTCCACAGGTTGTAGAAGCCATTCAAAGGGCAGGGGGAAGACCCTTCATAGCTAAGAAGACGGATGAGGGTGTTAAGATTGAGCGAACTTAAACCGGTCCTATTGAAAATTGGTGGTTCAGTAATCACAGATAAAAACGGAGAGCTTGCAGCCCGAACAAAGGACATGAGCCGTTTAGTAGAGGAAATACAGAAGGCAAACGTTCAAAATCTAATAATTGTCCATGGTGGCGGAAGCTTTGGACATCCAGTTGCTCAACAATACGCTATAAAAGAAGGATTTAAAGAAGAAAGCCAGAAAATTGGTTTCGCAGAAACCCATCATGTTATGACTGTGCTTAACGGCTTATTCATGGATGCATTAATTTGGCGTAATGTTCCAGCCGTAAGCATCACGCCTTCCTCATGCATAATAACAAAAAAGGGAAGAATCCAACTTTTTGAAGAAAACCCCTTAAAAACGCTATTAAAAATGGGCTTTTTGCCTGTTATGTACGGCGACGCGGTTTTTGATACGGAACTAGGTTTTACAGTATTATCTGGCGACCAGCTTGTATCCTACATTGCAACAAGGTTTAATGCAGAACGAATCATAATAGGCGTTGACGTTGACGGATTGTACGACGCTGACCCTAAGGTTGAGAAAACCGCAAAAATGTTTAGGCACTTAACACTTACAGAACTGAGAGCACTTCAAAACAATTTTGGCGAGCCAACGGCTTGCGACGTTACAGGCGGTATGTTCGGCAAGATTGCAGAGCTTATGCCAGCCATAGAACAGGGAATCCCAGCAACAATTGTAAATGCGACAAAGCCAAACTATATCTACAAAGCTCTAAAAGGAGAAAAAGTGGAAGGCACTTTAATAGAGAAGGAGTAGAGTTGGCAACGGAAACAAGAAAACGCAAAGCAGACCATATAAGAATCTCTTTAAACCAGAACGTCCAAGCGAGAAGAGCCACAACAGGCTTCGAAGACATCCACTTCATACATAAGGCTTTGCCAGAAATTGACAAGCAAAAAATAGACTTATCCACAACCATTTTTAATCACAAATTTGCCGCACCGTTGATTGTAGGCGCAATAACTGGCGGAACGCCAGAAGCAACCAAAATTAATGCGGCAATAGCAGAAGTCGTGGAAGAGTTAGGTTTAGGAATGGGAGTTGGAAGTCAACGAGCAGCGATAGAAGACAGAAAACTTCAAAAAACTTTTGCGGTAACCAGAAAAAAAGCTCCAACAGCTTTCCTAATCGCCAATATCGGCGGAGTACAACTCGCCCACGGATACGGCCTAAAAGAAGCAAAAAAAGCTATAGAAATGATTGAAGCAGATGCCATAGCAATACACTTAAACCCGCTGCAAGAAGCTGTTCAGCCTGAAGGCCAAACAAACTTCGAGAGAGTGCTTGAAAAAATAGGTGCAATCGCAAGGGAAGTGGACGTACCGGTGATTGCAAAGGAAACAGGCGCAGGCATAGCGGCTGAAGAGGCAAAAAAACTCGAGGTTGCAGGCGTGAAAGGTTTAGACGTAAGCGGAGCAGGCGGCACAAGCTTCGCAGCAGTCGAATATTACCGCACAAAAAGAAAAGCGAATATTTTCCAACGCAGATTGGGCGATGTTTTCTGGGACTGGGGCATCCCAACAGCCATAAGCATCGTTGAAGTTTCTCAAACAGTGAACATTCCAATAATTGCTTCTGGAGGAATACGCGACGGAGTTGAGATGGCTAAGGCTCTGGCTCTGGGCACAAGCCTAACAAGCCTTTCACAGCCAGTACTACAAGTAGCAATTAAAGGCGTGAAAGAAACAAAAGACATGCTTTCACTTTTAATAGAAGAACTGAAAACCAGCATGTTTCTTATAGGGGCAGATTCTGTCCAAACATTGCAGGAAACCCCCATTGTTATAGTGGGTGAAACTGCAAAATGGCTGAGGATGAGGAAGTTCAATGTAGACGGCTATGCACGAAGAGGGAGAAGTTAAACCATTTGGATATCGAGAAATTTCTGGAAAAAAAAGCTGCTTTAATAGATAGTGTTATTGAGAAGTATGTTCCCAGAATGTTTTCTGAAAAGGCTGTTCTCTTTAGGATTAATCCACCACGCTACGCATACAACATAGAAGCCTTAAACAAGACAGTCGCCGAGCCAATATGGGAGTTTCTTGACAGAGGCGGAAAAAGATGGCGCCCAGCCCTGTTTTTGCTAATCTGCGAAGCTTTAGGTAAAAATCCAGAGAACTTCGTCGAGTTTGCCATAATCCCAGAAGTAATCCATAATGGAACGTTAATGATAGACGACATAGAGGACGCATCCGAATTCCGAAGAGGAAAACCATGCACCTACAAAATATATGGATTAGACATTGCCATAAACGCTGGAAACGCCATGTATTATCTGCCGCTTCTTTCGCTAATAGAAAACAGAGAAAAAGTTTCTTCAGAAAAACTCCGCAAAGTCTACGAGATTTATGTGCAGGAGATGATTAGCCTAAGCTTCGGTCAAGCAATGGACATTGCATGGCATAGAGGCTTAGCAAACGCTGATAAAATAGATGAAAAGGACTATTTGCAAATGTGTGCTTATAAAACTGGAACATTGGCAAGGATGGCTGCAAAGATCGCTGCTGTTCTGGCGGACGCAAATGCAGAGCTTGTTGAAAAACTTGGACATTTCGCTGAAAGCATAGGAGTTGCCTTCCAAATTCAAGACGATGTCCTTGATTTGAAGGGCGCAGATTTTGCAGAAAAGAAAGGTGGACGCGGGAAAGACATAACGGAGGGAAAGCGAAGCCTAATAGTTATCCACACATTAAAAGTTGCAAACTCTGGGGATAAAAGGAGACTTATTGAAATTCTCAACATGCACACTTCAGACCAGACGTTAATAGACGAAGCAATCGCAATTATGGAAAAGTATGGTTCTATAGACTATGTAAAAAAATTTGCAAGAAAAATTGTTGAAGAAAGCTGGATAGAAGCTGAAAAGCTTATACCCGCTTCTGATGCGAAGGAAAAATTAAACGCTTTCGCAAAATTCTTAATTGAAAGGAAAATCTAAGCCTAAAAGAGTGTTATGTCATTGACGCTTGAAGAACATGCTGAGCTTAAGGAAATTATTCGGAAAATTGCCTTGCTAAATGCTGTTAGGCATGATGGTAAAGCGCAAGCAGGACCTGTCATTGGAAAAATTCTAGGTGAAAAATCCGAGTTTAGAGCTAAAGTTAAAGAACTATCAGCTCTCGTTAATGATATAGTTGAGGAAGTCAACAATCTTCCATTAAGCGAACAACAATGCATTGTTGAGGAGAAATGGCCTGAAGCCCTCGTAAAGGAAAAAGTTGAAGAGGAAAAGCGTCTTCCGCCTTTACCAAACGTAGATAAGTATGCGCAGGTTGTTACGCGTTTTTCGCCAAACCCAGACTGTGTCCTGCACTTGGGCTCGGCAAGAGCCATAATATTATGCTATGAGTACGCACAAATGTATAGGGGCAAGTTCATTCTGCGCTTTGAGGACACAGACCCTAAATTGAAAAGGCCTGTTTTAGAGTTTTATGACCGTATCAGAGAAGATTTAGCTTGGCTCGGATGCAAGCCAGACGAGGAATACATTCAAAGTGACAGAATTCCCATCTATTATGAGTATGCTGAAAAGCTGTTGAGGGATGGTAACGCCTATATTTGCGCATGCCAGCCGGAACTATTTCGAGAGAAGATATTAGCGAGCAAGCCATGTGAATGCCGCAATTTGCCGCCAGAAGAACATCTTATGAGATGGCAACGCATGCTTGAGGGCAGTTATAGAGAAGGCGAAGTGGTATTCCGCGTGAAAACTGATTTGAATCATCCAAATCCAGCCGTCAGAGACTGGCCGGCCCTCCGTGTCATAGATGCCGAAAAGTATCCGCATCCAAGGGTTGGAAGCAAATATCGTGTCTGGCCACTATACAATTTCGCATGTGGTATAGACGATCATCTTATGGGAGTGACCCACATAATCCGGGGAAAAGAGCACTTAACCAACATGGTTCGGCAGGAATATATGTATAAGTATCTAGGCTGGCAATATCCAGAAGCTATACATTATGGTAGGCTCAAAATAACCGGGGCATCACTAAGCAAGTCAAAAATTGTTCAGGGAATAAGGGAAGGCTTATACAAGGATTGGGATGACCCCCGTCTGGCAACTTTTGCAGCCTTGAGAAGACGTGGAATAACACCGGAAGCCATTAAGAAAATGATAATTGATGTTGGACCCAAAACTTCAGACGTCATTTTAAGCTGGGAAAATATGTATGCGTATAACCGCAAAATCTTAGACCCAACGGCTGATAGATACTTTTTCGTGCATAACCCAATAGAATTGACGGTGAAACAGATTCCAAAAGTGTTTATGTCAAGGCTTCATTTGCATCCAGACCAGCCTGAAAGAGGGTTCAGAGAATACACAATAAAGCCTCAAGGAGACAAAAATTCCGCAGGTTTCTGGGTTTCAAAGAAGGACATAGATGATTCAAAAATTGGAAATATAATTCGCCTCATGGAACTTTTTAACATAGAAATCGAAAACGTAAACGCATACTCTGCTCAAGCATTTTTCATCAGCGAATCGTATGAAGAGGTAAGAAAGACTAAGTCGCAGCTAATTCATTGGATACCTGTTGGAGAGGACATGCCCTGTCAAGTCGTTATGCCCGACGCAACAGTAACGGAAGGAATTGCTGAAAGCGCTTGTAAACAGTTAAAGCCTAATAGCATAATACAGTTTGAAAGGTTTGGCTTCGTCAGAATCGACAAGGTTAACACGAAACTAACAGCCTACTATGCTCACAAATAGTGATGGGAGAAGAAAACATGCGTAAACAAGATAAAATGATCATTTGGCCAGCCTACTTCGATTCGACAAAGACAAGAAGGGATGGTAGGCGAATCCCTAAAAGTTTGGCTGTGCCTTCTCCGAAGATTTTAGAGATAAAAGATGCTGCGGAAAAGATTGGCTTAGAGTATGAACTTGTCGGTGATGCTGGTTACCCAAAGACACCGTGGTTGAAAACTGGTATGCTTCTTGTGAAGAAAAATGAGACGAAAGACCGGATAATTAAAAGTGTTGCAAAACAACTGTTAAAGATTCGGAGCACAGCTGCAACAAAATAGACAGGACAGATTAGCTCTTTTCTTCTTCTCTGATTAGAACGGCGTTTATTATTCCATCTTGTCCCGGACGAGAAGTAACACGCGCCAAACCAAGAGAAGTTTCTATCACTGCGCCTTTCGTTATTACGCCCCTGCGGTCGTAGTCAACGTTGACGGGGTTTTTAACAACCCGCATAATTTCAACCTTTTCTGTTTTTCCGCTTTTCGGATCAGTTACGCACACGTACTTGTCGCTTAAAGCCTTGATTTTCGTGGTTTCTCCTCTTCCCCTAACGATTTTCTTTTTCGGTTCGCCGAGGATGGTTTCGGCTGGAAATCTTCCTTCTTCAAATTTCCTCTTTCGCCTGTAGGCTCTTTTTCTGCCTCCCGACAGTTTTTTCTTGCGCATATCGCCGTGCCAAACCGACATGTCAAATTTCCCTTTTTAGTTTCTAAACTAAGTGTTCACTATCACCGTTATTTTGCAATATAAACCTATCCATTTCAAGGTCTAAGCGTTTCTTGTCTTGAGAAGTCTTCAAAAACGTGTTTCAACTCTTTTTTCATGGTTACCACATCGTGGCTTAAACCGAAGTAGTCAGCAAAATATTCAGTTGTTCTGAGAACCGTTGAACGTCCGCTTCTCTCGGCGGCGATTAAACCCATTTCCTTCAGCAGTCTTATGTGACCGTAGACATGATGCCCTCGTACTTCAACAACTCTTTTTTGGGATATTGGCTGTCTATAGGCTATGTATGAAAGCGTTTTTAATGGACCCGTTGAAAGCAGGGGTCTGGTGACAAGTTTCTTAACGTAAGGTGTGAATTCAGCTTTTAACTGCAAAACATATCTTTCATCTTTTAACTCTAAAATTTCAAGAGCCGTATTTCTACTCGCATATTCTTTCATAAGCATCTTTGCAAGTTTTCTTGTTTTGTTTTTTGAGCGAGTCTTCAAAACTGAACATAACTCGTTTAGGTCTAAGGGGCGACCAGCAACGTATAAAGCGGCTTCCAATAAAGCTAGGTCA
>CAZNJT010000036.1:0-15079 GCA_964573475.1 uncultured Candidatus Bathyarchaeia archaeon
GCACTTAAGAAGAAAGCCAAAGAGGAGAAAACAATCTCTATACTTGAGGAGCTATTAAGTTCAGAAACGTAGCTAAGATAATGCTATAGAGCAGTTTTTCGCTTCAACTTTTCACAGAATTTTATTAGCTGTTTTCGTGTGGGATGAACTCCATTCGGGTTAGAGATGTAATAGGCTGCAACCGCGTTGGCTAATGCCAATCTACCGCCGTCTGAAAGTCTGTAGGCGTCTCCTAAAATGTTTCCTGCATTCCATGCGTCGCCGGCTCCTGTTGCTCTTAAGACTGGAACTTTGAAGGCTGGAACAACTGTTTCGCCTTTTTTTGTGAATGTCGCCGAAAAGCTTGTCGTGTGCAAGTCAACTCTTGCTGATAGATGCGATGCCAAAATTCTCGCCGATTCTTTTGCTAGCTCTTCAAACTTTAATCTCTTTCTGAGTTCTTCTATCTTGCTGCTTAGTTGCGATGCATAGCAAATCGCTTCATTCTCATTTGCACTTAAAATATCCACATGTTTGCCTTGCAGAATGTCCTTCACTAATTCCGGAATCTTTTCCTTGTTAGGGATTGGGTCTGCTGTGTCGTAATAAGTTTTGCCTTTTCCCTTTGTTTTTACATGGCGAAAAACAGTCTTGGCCAATTCTGTTCCAAAGCGTCTGGTTCCAGCCCAATTAAAAACGCAGACGTAATCCGCATTTTTGATTGCTTCAAAATCGTCATTATTTAAGTTATGCGGTCCAAAATTGGCTAGTGCTCCAACGTCTCTTAGCATGATGTTGACTTTTCCATTTTCAGTTGTAAGTTCCATCGCTGTTGTTATCGATAACTTCTCGAAGATTTTAATGTGGGAAAAGTTAATCACCCAAGGCTTGAGGTAATATTTTATAAGTTGTAGTCCAAACTTGCTTGTGCACGCTATTGGAGTGACTTTTATACCTAAAGCAGCTAGGGCAGAGGCTGTGTTTATTGCGTTTCCTCCTCTAAGCTCTGTTTGTTCTACCCCGTCTATGCTACCACCCTTTCGTTTAGCTACATTTCCAAGGATTTCAGAAAAATCCTTCACATCATAGTTTAGGCTTATTAGGCGGTCAAGGAAAAAATCAGGCATGACCACCACGTTAAGTTCTTCAATCTCGCTTTTCAGAAACTTCATTTCCTCGAGAAAGTTACCAAGCAAAACCCTATTCACCTGAAAACAAGATGGGTACTGAACGTAGATAACATTTTTATCTAAGCAAGAGGCGAATGCAAGTCCAGACAATGTCGCCGAAGAATAAGGCTATGATTAATCCGACCGTGATGAAGATGAGCATGGGTAAGCCTGGAGTTGCCCAAAGTGTGTCTTGAATCTTTCCAGCCTCGACAGCTTTGGTTAATCTCTCAACTATCATGTTTCTGTCTTCGTCTTTAGGTATCAAAACAAGTTTTCTTTTAAACCCTTTTTCAGGGTTTTCTTCTGTGTCCTCTAGTGGATATAAATGCCATTTTTCCTTCAATTTGTTGACAGAAACCTTATAGCCAGTTATTAAGATCAGAATTCTTCTTCCTAAAGATTCGTTTTCATGGCCTTCTTCAAAGAGTTTTCTGCCAGTTTTTTTATGCCAAAATATGTTGCGCAAAAAAATGTAAATTGCTGTTGCGGCTGCTAGTAAGACGGAGTTGCTGAAAACAGTTATTGGGAAAAAGGATTGTGAAATTGGTGAAATTTCTGATAAAGGTTTTAACAGGCTTTCTGGAAAGAATGGCAAGGCAAGCGCTAGGCACATTAGGGCTTTTGCGTCGGCGCCTCCGAAACCTCCGGAGTAGAAAAGTATTACAGCGAAGGTTGCGGTTAAACCGAAACATATTCCGTAAGAAGGCAGTTGTGAAAACCCGTAGTTCGTGTAAATTTCAAGAAGGGTTAGCGTAAAAGCTAGTGGTGCGAATAGAATCCAAACCGTGTTACTTACTTCACGGGTTTTATAGTCGCTCCAAGAAGCATAGATGAGAAAAGAAAGGCATAGAGAGACTCGAGCGCCTTCCAATATTTCATTCATCTAATGACCTCCAAGTCTTCTATGATAGGAGTTCTGTTGATGGATGAACTAGAAATAGTTTTCAGAACGAAAAGTTGAATGATAGGGAGGATATTGGTGCGCTGCAAGGTTCAAGGTTAAGGTGATGTTTCGTCGAAGGCTAATGATTCGCCGAGTTTCGGGGAAATTTGGAAGTGATATTCAATGTTTGCTTGCCATGTGAAATTAACTACGATGGTAATGGTTCCTCCATCTTTGTTGACAATCTTTGAGGACGGATTATATGTAACTAAAGTTTGTGGTGCGGAATTAATGTAAACTTTATCGATTTCGGCGTCAGAAGTTCCTATATTCCTAATGTATATAGTAACGTTGCCTGTCTTCCATAGGCAAAAATCCGAATCTTTTTTGAGCATTACTCCTGCTTGTGTTCCTGCGCTGGTCATGTATGTCATTACCCAAGCGTATGTGACGACTATGGCTGCGACTGCTATGACGATTAATAGTAATGTGGCAAGTATTGGTGATATGGCTTTTTTAGATTTTAACATGTTTTTGGTTGGCATGTCTTCAACCCTTCTTGTTTAGGAAATATTCATATCATTTATTTAACTTGTATGAACTGGAAATCCACATTCAAAATAACTGTGAGCTTGTTTGGATGGTGTTTTTGATTTGTTGTTTGTGTGTGCGTGCAACGGAGCTAGAGCCCTCTATTTGGAGTCTAATAGGTTGTGAGTTTTGTGGGTGTTCTTTTAACTAGCTTTGTGTGGTTACCGTGATTGTTGGTGGATATTCAACAGTTACCCATAAACCTGTCTTGTTTCCGCTTTCTTCTTTATAAACCGGATTCGTGTTGTCAAAGTTAACAACTGCTCCATGCCACATCAAATCTAATGCGTTCTTAAAGGAAACGCTGTAAGCTGAGACAGGACTAAACTCAAATGTCACACATTGTCCATCACCACGGAGGGAATCAGTTACTTTTAAAGCTCCAGCTTTGTTGCCTGCTATTTTGTCAAAGGCATAGAGTAGAAGGTTAGAAGCATTTGTGAACATTATTCCGCCACCTTTACCATTTTTCAAGAACTCTGCAAAATGATGCATCCATCTTGTTTGGCTGCCTGAAAAATTGTATAAGCGGGCGACTCCGTTGGAAATGCTAGCGATGTTTGGTAAGCCACCTGTGGTACCATTTTCGGCGAGAGTTTGACCCCAACCTCCGCTCCATGCAGATTTTGTACAAGTGATGCGCGACTGGATTGGGCTGAAGTCGGTTATTGATCTGTCTTGAAGCGAATTCACAAACATCGCCCGTAAAGAGTAAGTGTAGTATGTAGCGTTTGCAGGCAAGGTAATAACTATATGGGAGTACATGTTTGGGCAACCGCTGATTCCTCCAGACCACTCAGCTTCGGCATGTACGATGTCTCTAATTACTCCGTGATGGATGGCGTATGCGGTTTCGGAACCGTATGTTGGTCGTCTTCCGTTTATCCTAAAGAATTCCGATCTGACGGTAGTGTTTCCTAAAATTGACTTTATTCCCCAAGCTGTAGTGTCATACGTAACGTATAATCTAGCTCCACGTATATAGACTGTGGAAGATGTACCACTATTATATCTAAAAGTAACTCTAATTTTTGCGTCGGAAACTTTTTCCCAAGTGTTAAGTATACTTGATAAATCTCTCGTTTTCCATCCATAACTTGACGGTAGACTTGTTATGCTATAGGTGTAAGTGTTAACACCGTCGTTTATCTCGAAGTCAAAATATTCGTTTCCAGAGCATTTGCACTCAAATCCAATACTAACCGAATCTATTCCCGAGTAAGTGGGGTCTTGAAAACTAAACCATCCCTCCTTATGATAATCCGTTGCGTTATAAATGTAGTTTGATGTATCATCGTTTAAGTACGGAGAGCTTCCAACAGTAGTCCATTGAGTGTTGGTGCTGTTAAAACCATCGACATACAAGTACTCTTCACTCAATCTTTTCAGCTCCAGAGTTAATTTACCATTTGAGAGAATTCCGTTTTGTGGATCATCATTTGTAAAGTATCTATTCACATAAGCGTACGGTGTTTGGGTCACTGCGTCGCTTCCATTCCACCAAATTGTGACCTTTGAAACGCTTGGATTTACCAGAAAAACTAGCATAGTTCTGCTACTGAAGACGCTTGCATTGCTGGTTAAGCCCAATGGAATCTTGTAGTCTGAAGCCCAATCTTCTATTTGAAATGGCACTTCTCGCTCTGTGCTGTTTATAATTTGGTTTACGTGGATAGCCTTTACTGATATGGGTGGAATTGGTTTTGCCATTGTTGTCAATTGCAGATTCTGTCCTAGCCATCGCATTGTTCCGTTTTGTAGCAATTCTACGACCATTGTTGCATCTCGAAGTGTCGAGTTCGCGTAGATTGAGGGCCAGTTTAATGTGCATGTGTAGCGGCTGAATGATGAAGCTGCAACTATTATACCTCTTGAATCCTCCACTTGGATAACGTAAGCGTATGGGTCTACTCCAGATGGGATGTCAATTAGATATGTGCCGTTTGCAAACGCCACTGGTTCAGTGCTTGGATTAATTAGTTGCCATGTTGAGCTCGCATATTCGTAACGGTAGAATTTAAAGCTCTGTTTTCCAAGGTTTATAAGTGGTTCATTTTCATCTTTAGTTATGTTTAAGCATGCTTGAGTTGTCGAGTTGGTTTTTATGATTTGTATGCTTAGTTTGCATGAAGTTTGGTAAGTTATTTTATAAATTCTGAGTCCTGTTAAGTTGTATGTTACCGCCAAGTTTCCTGTGCTGTAGCTTGTTTTTGCATACCAATATGTGTGAAGGTCTGTTTTTGATTCGTTTACTTTGAAAGAGGTTCCCCATTCGGGATGCATGTTTGCTATGTTTACTAATCCGCTGTAAAGATAGTTTAAAGCAAGCATTTTTGCGTATGAAGAGTTTCCTGTAACTTTCAAAACTGAGCCATAATAGCCCACGGTGAAACCAAAAATCTGTTTTATAGCGAAGTTGGTTTCATCTATTGCGCTTAGAACTTGCGGTTGATCTGGTATTGGACTGTTACGTATTGTAGAGTAAGTGACTATGACAGTTGATATGAGGATTACTGCAACAAGCAAAGCCGCAATAATCGAAAATTGACCTCTATTGTTCAATGTTATACGCCTCCTACTTGCCCAAGCTGAAGAATAACAAGCCTTGAGGTCCCACTTGCGGTGTATTCCGACCTGTAAAGTCTCGGCTTAAAAGCACATAGAATGCCAAGAGCTGTGAGTCTAATATCTGGAGTTCGTGTTAAGCCCAAAGCAAAAAGTGACCCTGTAATTTTGTTGTCGCCTGCGGCAATGTGCCTGTAAACTGCTCCAGGTATCCAATTGTCCTTTTTGTTAAAGATATATGTAACCGAAGATTCGGGTAGATGGTAAGTGGTTAATATTGAGTATGGCAGGGCTCGTGTAGCTGTTTGATATGGGGAAGGATAAATACCATAATAGTTGCAGTAATATGAGGCTTCGGATGAAAGATAAACAACGCCGGGGCTTCCTGTAATCCAATCGTTATCATACTTCCAACCGTTATCCCACCACCAATCCCCGTATCCTTTGCCGTCTAAACCGTCGAGAAAAGCATTCAAGCCCGCTGGTCCAACGCATTTCATTCCATAAATGCCATATGTGTTTTGGTCATTTGGTCCTGTGAATAAACCTGTGTTACTAACATAGTACAATGGATAGCCAACTATGCTTGCCCAAGTCCAGTTGTACTGTCGTACTTTCTGCCCCAAAACATAGCAATACCTAGCGTAAGAACTGTGAGTGGCGTCATATCCAACACCTGAGCTTGCATAATATCCTGATGGAATTGGTACGGCTTCTCCAACGGTATTTATGACTGTGGCATTTCGTAATGTTTCCCCTTGTATTGACGTGCCATTTAGTATTCTTGCGAGCTGTGTAGTATTTTGCAGCATTATTGTAGTTTTGAAGTATGGTGAGAGCAGTTTGTATAGGTCTCCTGCGAGGCTTTGAGCTGTGTATCCGGTAATCCACCATCCGTTTGCGTCGCTGCAATTCAGTATATACAAGGTTCCTCCGCCTCCGCGCTGTCCAATTTTCTCGGGAGTCACACTGAAAGTCACGTTAGAAGAAGCAACCAGATAAGAGGAAGCATCGGAGCTTACACCTAAACTTTCAGCGTTAGAAATAGAGTGTATAGGAGTATAAAGCTGTGTTCCGCCACTCAACACCTCATAGATTGTTAAGTTGTAAACTATGTTTGGCGGCAAGCAAGCAGAAAGGGCTATTTGAAGTTGGCCCCAAGCTAGGTCACTCGGCGATTTAAACGCGGTTCCACTTAAATCATAATCGCCATCTAACGTTTGAAGAGTTGTTAACGCAATTCTTCTAAGATTCAGCGGCGAAACTTGCCGAGGCTGAGGTAGAACAGCGAAGAAGGAAGATATTAAGAAGGCTGCGGTGATGATGATGATTACGAGGAATACTTCAATTGTTCGCATCATTTTAGCCAATCACCTGATAGCCTTGTAAACTCCACAGTGCCAGCTTGGCTTGATAGGCGATGTTGTTAACTAGGACTTGGCGAATGTCCGTGGCAACCCACTCCTTCCCTGTTGGGTCTTCTCCGAAAGTTACTGGAAAAGCCATAGAACTTATTCCCCAAGGCATCAAAACAACACCAGTTTCTTGCGCACTCTTTCTGTAACTTATAATCAAAATACCCGGATTGTATGTGGGAATTGTAATGTTCTGGTATGGCCGTCCTTCACCAGAATTGATTTTACCAAATTTTCCTGTGGAATTTTCCATTGGCATCTCGCGGAGACTATAATCTTCAGTCAATAAAACGAAAGTTGCGTTGTATGCTATTTCTGCAGGGTCGGATCCACCGTGTACATCCCAACTGTGTGCAATAAGCACTCTTCTTTCTTCTAAATCAGCGATGAATGGAACTACATAACTATTCTCATATGTTGCGTGCTCGTAATAACCTACTCCGACAAGTCCGCTCAGATGAGCGTATACAATGAGAACGTAAGAGACATCTGTCTTTACTGTTGGGAAGTTTAGAAGAACTGAGCCCTTCTCGTCAGTAAAATCAGTGCCATACTCAATCGTGTAAGAAGGGTATGGACCACCCCCGCCACCTTCACGAACTGTGAGAAAACAGTAGCTTACTGCAGCATTTGCGAGCGGAAACCCCATTCCGGTAACGTTAACGGTTAGAATTAAAGGGTTTTTGGGTTGCGATTCTTCTATTGAAACTGTTACAATTGGCGTTATGGTTAATTGGAATCCATATGTTCCGTTTATTCCAAGTAGTCTCGTTGCTGTTGAGTAGTTAATGACCTCAGTTAAAGGCACTAACAGGAAGCCATGTCCCATAGTTATATTACTGTAATACGAGTCTGTCTTGGGATAGTAGACTAGTTCTCCTGCGGAAGAATGCAACCGCATTAGAGAGAAGGGGCTAAGCCTATACTGTGTGAATTCTGGGTCTTGTAAACCGAAACCTGTTGGGGTGCAGTTGCTCTTTCCCCAATAGAGTGGAACACCTGGGTTCAGTAGCATGTTATCAAGTAAATCGCTGCATTTAGTTGCAATGGATCTGTGATGTTGATATAAAATTGCTGTTTGAATTGTCTGATTAAAGAGTCCTATAAAAAGCAGTATTGCCCCTAAGAAAACCATGAGAGAGACCAAATGATCTATAGTTGAGCCGGTCATTTTCTCAGCCTCTTTCTATTCTCCGAAGTAGAGGGTTATGGTTCCAGTTGCGCTTTTCATCGCGCTCACACATGCATGAGTGGAATTGCTGACGAAAACAGATGGTCGCCACAGAACATTAGAGCCTAAAGTAACCAAAGTGGTGACAGTGATCTTAGTTTTCGCCAGCGTAAGCGTTATACTCAGAACTTTGCTTGAATCTGCTGAACCTGAAACCGCACGTAACGTTGCATTTCCTATATAGTTGTAATTTTCTATGAATGGTGGCAGTCCAGGCGAATACGTCGCTGTCCCAGCGGATATAGTTTCATGATTTAACGAGAAATATAATTGTTGTATTGTACTTCCCAAATGGCTTGCTACTTCTTGAAGGGCAAGTGTCCTGCGTGAATCCACCCAAATGTTCATGAGCCAACTTGCTGTTAAGGGAAAAAGGAAAATTTGCAGTATCAACACGGGGAGCATAATCACGTACTCAATTGTTATATGCGTCATTCATAACCCTCCAAAAAATCTAACGCCTACAGCCCTAACGAGACACTCACCTCACTTGTGTAAAATTCGATGATGGAACCGTCTGGAACATCCACCACTTTTTCTTCAGTGTCAAAATTGAAGAAGTCGCTACCAAACCCTTCGCCGATTCTAGGGAAAGAAACGCGTATTTTAACTGCGTTAACACTACCCTCAGTTTTGACTAATACATTTTTTCCAGTGAGTGTTACAGACTGTGAATGATAGGGACTTGTCCCATTGGAAAGGATAGGCAAGTAAAATTTGAAATAGTTATTTTGTGTTTCTCCCATGGATATTGTTGAATTCAACATTCTTATTGCTGGCGTGACAACCACTCTTATGAAACTACCATCGCGCATTGGCAATTTTTCTGTAACATAAACATGGCTCACTGGTGCTGAGGTTCCCTTCTGAAGAAAAGATCGATCTGAAGGAAATATAGACTCGTAGTAGTTGTTTCCAAGGGAATATTTACTTATAGGCATGTTAAACAAAAGTATGCCCACACTATAGTTTGCAACGTGAACATAGCCTTGGCCCGTTCTATTCACGTAAACTGAGTAGACCAAGGTTTCGTTTTCAAAGCTGACTTGCCCAAACTTACTTGCATAACGAATTGTCTGCGTACGCCCTATAATCCAAGCCACATCATCTATTTGAAGCCCAACTGTTTGCATGAACTGTTCCATGGCGCTAAACTCGTTCTCTGCTAAGCGTGCGTTCAAGAAGTTGTTTGCAAACACAATCGTTACTAGGAGCAGCACTACTATAACACTTGTAAGCATCACTGTGGAAATTGCGGGACTAACTCCTCTGCCATTCCTTCTAAAACTGCTCCGCGAAGAGGCTCTTCTCATTTTCATTTTTTCCTTCTATCCAAATTTTATAAACATGGGCACTAGTTCTGCTGCAACGATTGAAATTACGACTAGAATTGCCGCGTGCTTAAACCCTGCTGATATCGATTCCTCGCTTATTTTCCCCGCCACGATCCCTACCATATAGCTGTAGAAAATGGCTGACGTCATGAAAATCTGTCTGATCCAGTCCATGTTTGCTGGAGGCGTGGCGCCAGCAACCCCTATAGTACCCGTCGTGAAACCTAGCATCATCGATGTGGTCACAACTAGAAGCAGTGCCGCAAAGTAAGGCAACATTATGTAGGGTCGAGTTGAGGATTTCTTTTCCTTTTCAACTTCTTGGGTCAAGTTGTTGAATCTGGCAAGCGACTCTATCATTTCAATCGTGCCTCCGCCAACATCCACCGTCTCAACAAGCAAGAACATGACAATTTGCGCCATCCAACTTTTCGTCCTGCTTATGAAATCCATCATCACCTTTTTCAGCGGGATTCCCCAAGAGATTTCTGAGCTGATTTTGCGCAGCTCCTTGCTGAATACGCCGTATTCGCGGTGTGAAAGGCTTTCAATGCACTTTTCGGGTGAGAGTCCTGTTTTTCTAACCTCCGTCAGGTCTCTTAGAAAACTGTTTACGCCTTGTTCCGTGCTTGTTTTTTTGCTTGAGAGTTTGCCATGTACAACGGCTGCTGGTGCAGCTGAGATGAACAATCCTAACGCAAGCGCCACGGGCATTTTGCTTAGTATGCCGAAACTGCCGCTGAGAAAGAGAAGGGCGAACAATAACATTCCTGCTACGGTGCACACGGCAAACACTTTGTATGGCCGCATTTCGGTAACGGGTGTTTTAGGCTGCATGCTGTGCGCCATGTAAACGAACATCATTGACAGCATTGGACTTAAGACGAACGTGTAGAGAAGAATGGTTGAAACATCGCCGCCCGATCCGCCGCCCACGCCAATGTTTTGCACGCTGAACATGATGTAGAAGCAGAGGGACATCATCACGTTGACTATGATGAAAGTCTCCAGAAGCATTCCGAGTCTTTCAGCTGCAGCTCTAACACGCAATGCTCTGGCCTTGAAGATGTCTTCTGCTTTTCTTTCTAGGAAGTGTCCAATGTCTCCCCCGATGATGACGGTTGATGAGTATCCTGAAAGGAAATCTTTGAAGATGTCTAACGGGTTTTTCTTTGCTGCATTTTGAATTGCTGTTAACGGATCTATTCCAAAGATCTCTACGTCTTTTATGATTTCTCTTGCTTCCACCTTCATTGCGGGCATCAGCTCGACTTGTGCGAGCCGTTTAAAACTTGTGTATGGCGCTATGCCGCCTGAAGCCATGACGCTGATGTAGGCAGACACAAATGGCATTTCCCTTTCGAGGTTGCTGGCCCTTTCGCCGGCTGTGGACATGGGCATTAACATAAAACCTAGCATAATATAGATTGGAAGGGGCACCAAGAAGATTATTGGAAGAAAACCGTAAAGATACAAAACAAGTATCGAGATTATGGGTATTGGAATCGTCAGAACCGCCGTGAAAAGCATCAGTGAAACATAAGTTTCCGGGTAGATCTTGATTTTTGCCTTTTCCAGATAATCCTTAAACTCGATGACGTTCTTCAAGAAGGAGGGGGCTAGTCTCCCGAAGAGACGAAAAGACCAAGCCTCAAGGGTATCTAGGAGCCGCAATTACTTGTACCTCCTCCCCTGCAAGAACTTTTTCGTAAATTTGCTTTGGTCTAGCATAATACTCTGCGATTATTGCGGCCACATCTTTGTAACTTCTGATATTGCGTTCCCGCATCCAGTGCAAGATATCTTTACGCCTACCTATTTCAGCAAGTAACTCTTTTTTGCTTGCACCTACGCGTTCGGAAATAGCGGACAACATCATGCTTTTATCGAATGTTGATAAATATTCGTCCTTCGTTGGGTGCCATTTTAAAACGCCTCTGTAATCTTCATAATCCGCGATTTCGTTAACATTCATTACACGCCTATACGCCTTTTTTTCGATGCCTTTTACGAGGTGAACCCTTTGAATCGACAACACAATGTTCATCAACGGAATATAAGCAGGTGCAATATCCATTGGCTTTGACGTCAAACGCTTGACTGCTGAATCTAGGTTTTCAGCGTGCATTGTGCACATGCCTCCGTGGCCGGTGGCTAAAGCTTGGAAAAGCACGTAGGCTTCTTGACCCCTTACCTCCCCCACGATTAATACGTCTGGGCGGTGTCTCATCGAAGTTCTTACTAGGTCGAAGAGTGTTACCTCACCAACAGTGCTTCCGCCTAAGCCGTAGCTTTGTCTGGCGATAAGCGAAACCCAGTTTTCATGCGGTAAGTTAAGCTCTGCTGTTTCTTCTATTGTGATTATTTTGCTTCCAGGCTTAATTAGGCACGTTAAGGCGTTTAGTGCTGTTGTTTTTCCGGCGGCTGTTCCGCCCAAAACCATCAGTGAAGCCCTGTTTTCAAGGCATAGCCAGAAATATGCTGCCATTTCCTCTGAAAAAGTGCCCAAGTTTATTAGGTCTATTATTGAGTATGGGTCTTCCCTAAACTTCCTAATAGAGAAAGCTGTTCCGAAGGGTGTAACCTCACGCCTATAACAAACTGCCAGTCTATGCTTTCCTGGCAGTGAAGCATCTACTATGGGAAAGGCTGAGCTTACATGCTTTCCAGCCATGTGTACAAGCTTAACAACAATGTTATCAAGTTCTTCATCATTTTCAAACTCTAGATTTGTTTCGAGGCTTTCGTAATTTCTGTGCCAAACATAGACTGGCTTATTAACTCCGTCGCATGATATATCTTCGATGTTCGGGTCTCTCATTAGTGAATCGATTCGGCCGAAGCCTACTAGGTCTCTTTCAGCGTGATAGAGAATTTTGTACCATGAAACGTCGGGTAGCCAGCCTAGGCTTATGCGGTATTTGTCAACAATTTTCTTGGCTTCTTCTGCAAAAAATCTTCTAGGGTCAAGAATTTCCTCTTTTGGAGACTCTATCTCTGCAAGCAATATTTCCAGAATGCGATTATAAACACTTCTTTCCAGCGGATCAAGTTGTAGCTCATCCAATATGTATTTATATTCGCCTATCTTTGGATTTTGTACTATGGCGACATGGGCAAAAGGTTCATAGAGTGGATATTTGTCAACAACTTTGAACCCTCTAGGTACGGGTTTGGGTGGAGGTGGCGGGACGGCTACTTGTTCGTGTTTTCTAAAACTAATTTTGATTCTCACTTTTTTCAGTTTTGTTAGAGTTTCCTTGAGCCGCAACTTCGCCATGGCGTTTTCTCCTATCCATTGAGTATAATATGTCCGAAACTATTAAATATTACGTCTCACGATATATTACTCGCTGCTACTCTTCTTCCGTGGAAAGCACGATAATTTTTAACTTAATCAAGATAACAACCACAACCGCTATTATTATTGGGATAATGATCAGAAGTATGGTTGTAATGGGCCAGCCTCCTTCGGTTTGAGGAGCGGTTTTCGGGTTCACTGTTATTGCTGTTTGGTTTCCTCCATCCACGTATCCGTTTTTGGTTACATTTGCTGTTATGGTTATAGATAATTGCGCGGTTGTTTGAGGAGCGTTAAAGATGAATGTGCAAATGCCTGTTGGACTAGTAGTTTTGGTCGTAATCGAAAAGCTTCCATTACTGGATAATATAGTAACCATAGCACCAGTGACAGGGGTTGCATCCTCTTTGCATGTTACATTAACTATGACATTCGTTGATTCTTCTGACTCAACTGTGGATGCGGTTATTTGGATGTTAAATGTTCTAGGATTAACTGTTATTTCCAGTTGGCTTTGGTCTTCAGCATACCCCGCCTTTGTTGCTTTTGCTGTAACATTGATATTTGATTGTTCGTTGACCTGTGGTGCTGTGAAAATGAATGTAACATTACCATAATCGTCCGTTAACCCAGTAGTCTTAGAGAAGTTGCCATTCTCTGCTACTATGGTAATGTTAGCTCCCACAATTGGAATCATGTCATATTCTACGTGAACAGTTACGCTGATGTTTGCCTCAGAAATTGTGGCGTTTGGTTTAGCGGTGATTTGAACGTTAAGCGTCTTAGGGTCTACGCCTATTATGGTCTGCCCCATACCATTCATGTAGCCATCTTTCGTCGCTATTGCCGTTATATTCACGTTTAGGAATGTTGTTGTTTGAGGAGCTGTAAAAACCAGTGAAACAGAGCCGCTTGAATTAGTAATCGCAGTTTCAGAGGAAAGGCTTCCACTACTTGATAATATCGTAACGCTGGCATTGGAGACAGATTCTCCGTTGCAGCTAACGTGAATTAAAACCTGTGTCGTTCCCTCAGATTTGATGGTATCCGGGTTGGCAGTTACTTGAACTGAAAGGAATGGTAAAACTTCCAAGTACTCATAAGCCGATCCATCTACATACCCAAGTTTAGAAGCTCTTGCTATGATTCTAATATTAGCTATTCTGGTTACTTTTGGCGCAGTGAATGTTGTCGCGAAATAGCCGGATGCGTTGGTAAGCCCAGATGATCTCGTGAAGTTTCCACCCTTCACTGAAAACATCGTCACGGTTGCTTTTTCTACAGCAGCAGTTCCTGTTGTCACGTAAACTGTTATTGAAACTTGTTCTCCTTCATGGACTGTGGAATTGCTTGAGTCAACGCTAATTTGTAATGGCGGAAGATTTTGAACATTTATTGTTGTAACAACGCTGTTGCTTATGGCGCCGTAGTCATCCATCACTATTAAGGTTGCGCTGTAAGTTCGCACGGGTGGGCCATATTTATGAGTGAAAATCGATAAGGTCGTCCAGCTGCTGTTGCTTCCATCTCCGAAATTGAAAAAGTATCTGTCAACGCGTCCATCATTGTCGAATGAATTTGTAGCAAAAAACATGACGCTTACGTTTGGTGAAACTAATATTTTATCAGTCAAAAGGATTGCTGTTGGGCGAGTATTGATAATTCCAATTGGTTTGGCTAAAAAGAATATGAAATCAAGATTAACTCCATTGCCGCCAACGGGATTGCCTTTTCCATACGGGTTTAACGATATATGATACGGCCCGCTTGGGTCTCCCCAATAGTTATATTCTGCGTTTACAGTGGCATTAGATAATACATTCATGCCAATTTTATTGTCATATATATCGGTGTAATTAACTGCATGACTTCCCTCATCGTATAAAAACCCGATGTTATTGTACGAGATGGAATTATTAGTTATATATGTGCTTGTTGGGCTTGAAATATAAAATCCGTTATTGTTTGATGAAACAATGTTATTAACGATTGTAACGTCAGTGTTGTTCACGTCGATACGTATTCCGTTTTGCCTGTTTGCCGAGATTTTATTTTGACTAATGTTCACACCTAAAGCTTCGTTTCCTGTTAAAAGTATCCCATTTCCATTTGCCATTATGGTGTTTTTTTGTATAGTGATTTGTCCATTTCCAGTTATGCATATGCCGTTTTCTTGGTTCTCTGCTATTAGGCTGTTTTGGACGATTGACTCGCTGTTTGTTATGCTAATTCCGCTTTGGCGACAAAGGCTAACACTACTGTTCTCAATTACTAGTTTACTATTTGCTACAGTGATTCCATTTTGGCAAAGGCTTATGGTGCTATTTCCAAGTTCTACATTGCCATTCTCTACAGATATTCCATCTTCTGCATAAGCTACAAAACACCCTATTAACACAGACTTTCCCATTCCGTTAAATGTGATTGCGTTCCAGTCTCCAACTTCTGGTTGTATCTTGTTTGAAGTGAACGTTATTGGCTTACTTGTGCCATTTGCGTATAATTTTCCCAAAACAATTAGAGAGAAGTCTCCTCCAAACCTTACTTCAACACCAGGTTCTATGGTTAATGTCGCACTTGAATAAACTGTAACATTTTTTGACACTAC
>CAZNJT010000037.1:0-9236 GCA_964573475.1 uncultured Candidatus Bathyarchaeia archaeon
TGATATTCTCCAAGAATTCAATCCAACTATTCAAACTAAGACTGAAATAGCACGCGCTAAATCTTGATAGACTGGTCTTTTGACTGTTTCGTTCTGCATTGATCGAATGTATCCACTGCACGACGTATGTGCGGAATCGTAATCGAGCCGCCGACCACCAACGCAATGTTTAAGGCTTCAAAAAACTCTTGGTCAGAAATACCCTCTTGAACACAACGGATAACATGATAAGTTATACAATCATTACAGCGCAATACGGTAGAAGCGACTAAACCCAGTAACTCCTTTGTTTTAACATCCAAGTCGCCCTTTTCATATGCACGACCGTCCAAAGCGAAGAACCTTTTAATTCCAAGATTATTGGCAGAAAGAATGCGTGCGTTCATACGCTCCCGATAGCACCTAAATTCTTCAAGATCACCCAACTTAATCCCTTAACTCCCTTGACTTTCAATGCAGATAAAATCTTCGCTAGCCCAAATAACACAATCCCTCTTTTCCACTTTTGTTATAGTGCAGGCGCGATAAAATTTAAAACCACGCACCTTGCCAGATAGTAACTCTGCTGAGTAGAAAACATGATTAAATCGGACACCTACACAGATAAATATAGGAGTTGGTCAAAGCATGAAACATTCTCAAAGACATGCATTCCGCCAGAAACTCCCTTCTTCTTGAGATTAGATGGGTGGAAATTTAGGAAGCTTTCAGAAGCCATAAAGGCTGAGAAACCGTTTGACAAGAAATTCGCAAAATGCCTTATTTCTTCCGGAAAAATTCTGTTCACGAAAGGCTTTAGCCCAGCTTTAGTTTATGTAGCCAGTGACGAAATTAACATTTTATTCTTAAATGCAGCTCCTTTCCGTGGAAGAATTGAAAAAGTAAATTCTGTGCTGGCTAGTTTGGTCTCGAGTGCTTTTACGCTGAGCTTACGGAAGTTCTTTAACAAAGAAGATATTGCGGCTTTTGATTCTCGCATCGTTGTTGTCTCAACTGATGAGAAGATAATGGAATATTTGGCTTGGAGGCAGATGAACAATTGGAGAAACCATAACAACGCTTATGCCTACTGGGTTTTCCACAAAATGGGATATAAGCCCTCCGAAATTTCTAAAAAACTTGAGAGATTAAAAACTGAAGAACTTCACGAAATAATGTTTAGACAAGGGGTAAATTTGGCTAAGACCCCACAATGGCAAAGGAGAGGAATACTAGTATACAAACAGCCTTTTATTAGAAAAGTTGAAAACTGCTTTGTGACAAGATGGAAAATCAATGAAAACTGGAAATTACCACTTTTCACATCTGGAGATGGAGTAAAGCTAATCAAACAGATTTTGGAATGGACAAGGCAGAAGAGGAAAAAGTAATTGTCAGATCAGCGGAAAACCCAAAAAATCGAGGAATTGTCCCAAAAACTTTCAGAATTAAAAGAACAGAGAAACAAGTTAAACGCCGAAGCAAGAGAGTGGGCTGAAAAAAGAAACAAGCTAAATGAACAGTTTAAGGGCTTACGCGTCGAAGCACTTGGACTTAAAAACGAAAGAGACAAATTAAATGAGAAGGTTAAAGAATTAAAACAGCAAAGAGATGGAACGAGAACAGAATTCCATGAAAAAATCGAACAGATAAGGAAACTAGATCAAGAAATTAAAGCCCTGGCTAAGAAAGAGCCCTCGAGAAGTGTTCAAAACCTACAAAGAGAGTTTGAAAGTATAGAATGGAAAATTCAAACATCATCCCTAAGCCTAAAAGAGGAGAAGGAACTCGTAGAGCGGGTCAAACAACTAGAAACTCAGTTAAACGTTTATAGAAAACTTGACCAGCTAAACCAAAAAATTATCGAGTTAAAAACTGAGCTTAAAGCTCTTGAAACCAAGAGTAGGTTGTTTCATGAGAAACTAACGGAAACAGCACTAAGAAGCCAGCAAATTCATGAAAAAATGCTGGAAAAAATTGATGAATCAAAAAAACTTAAAACAGAAGCAGACAGCCTACATAAACTCTTTCTGCAAACAAGAGAAAGAGCGAAACCCATTCAAGAAGAAATTTTGGAAATTTCAAATCAAATAAGAGGGCTGAAAGAGGAAGTTCAAAGGGAAGAAGATAAAGAGAAGAAGAAAATTGAGGAAGCCCTTCGTGAAAAGCTTGAAAAACAGGCAAGGGAAAAACTAAGACGAGGAGAAAAATTAACTTGGGAGGAGTTCCAACTCCTCGCTGAGAAGGGAATGGTAGCACAAGATTAAAGTGAGACACCATAAATAACTATTGAGGAACAGAAAAACAAATGGCTAAGGAAAAACCCACGGAGAAGAAACAAAAACGAATCTTTATTTTATGTGTGGATAGGGATGGTGATTTAGGGGCGAAAGGGGGAGTTAAAACCCCTGTCGTTGGAAGGGAAGAAAATCTTAACGCCGCAGTAGCCCTAGCTTTACGGGATCCTGAAGAGCCAGATGCAAATGCGATTTTCGAGGCAGTACGCATATATGACCACCTACAAGGCGAAGGCAAATCAGAGGAAGTTTTTGAAATAGCGACTATATCTGGCTCTGAACTTGGCTGGGTTGAAGCAGACAGAAAAATAGTTGCTGAACTAAACGAATTATTGGGTTCCTTTCCCGCAAATGAAGTTATTCTAGTTACAGATGGTTATTCAGATGAGGCAGTTTTGCCCCTTGTAGAGTCAAGGGTGCCAGTTTCATCGGTTAGAAGAATAGTAGTAAAACACAGCGAATCAATTGAGGAAACAGCCGCCCTCTTTACGCGATACCTAAAAATGATTATGGAAAACCCACGTTACTCCCGCATAGCATTAGGCCTGCCAGGACTGCTCTTCCTAATTTTAGGGATTCTCTCAATTTTCAATTTACTTTATTATTATTGGATAGCCTTCATTTTCGTCTTAAGTGTATTCATGCTCGTGAAAGGCTTTGGAGTTGACAAAACAGTTAAAAACCTCATCCAATGGATAAAGGAATATTCTCCACCACCCCTTCCAGTTCAGATTTCAAATTACTCTACAGTTGCAGGAGTCTTATGCATCGTAGTTGGCACTTACTTGGGATCAACAAAAATTCCAATACCAACAGAAATTACCGGTTGGATTAGTGATTTTCCGCGGATCGCTGGTTTTTTCATTCAGGGCTCCATGGACCTCATAGTTTTAGGCGTTTGCGTGGTACTTTTTGGAAGGGCTATACGTTGGTATTTCGAACATGACATAAAATTACTGCGTAATGCAGCTTTGATAGTTACTGTTGCGTGGTCTAGATGGATTCTCGAAGGAACTGCCGATGTCCTAATTACACCAGGGATGAACTATGAAAAGCTCATTTTCTCCGTAATCGTCGGCATCTTAATAGGCATAGCCTCAGTTCTGGTTGTGTTTGTCATCCATAGATCTGCTAGGGGATTTTTCAAGAAGACTGGAGAGCGGGTTGAAGAGTTTGGAGAAGGTTAAAGTTGCAGTTATTGGTGGAACAGGCTTCGAAGGTTTGTTTAAGAATGCTCGACAACTACGCTTGGGAACACCTTATGGAATTGCTCCACCCCTATTAATTGGGAAAATAGATGGTAAAGAAGTAGTTTTTCTTCCGAGACACGGTCCAAATCATTCTGTTCCTCCGCATAAGATAAACTATAGGACAAACGTTTACGCATTATATAAAATGGGCGTGGAAAGAATCATCGCTGTAAACGCTGTTGGCGCCATAAACCGCAATTTCAAACCCGGTGATGTTGTTATTCCTCATGATTTTATTGACTTCACAAAACTTCGCTGTACAACTTTTTATGATGACGCCCCAGTAACACATATTGATGTTTCTCAGCCCTATTGCCCTGAATTACGCAAGTTGCTTATTGAAACTGTCAGAAAACTTGAGTTGCCTGTATGGGATAGGGCTGTGCTGGTTTGTACTGAAGGACCGCGTTTTGAAACTCCAGCAGAAATTGAAATGTTTAGGCGGTTAGGCTGCGACGTTGTTGGAATGACGGGCATTCCAGAAGCTGTGCTTGCAAGAGAACTTGAGATGTGCTATGCACCTTTTTGTTTTGTTTCAAATATGGCTGCTGGCACACAAGAACTGTTGACACCTCTTGAAGCTTCAAAAGTTTCCGAAGAGATCATGTCTAAGTTAGAGCAAGTTTTAACTGAGACTGTGAAGGCTTTACCCCTCCAACGCGAAGGCAACTGCCCATGCGCTAATTCGCTTAAAAACGCGAGGATTAAACAATGATTAAGACGTTCCTCTCCTTCATTGGAGCATACAAGTTCTATGAGAAGTGGCTGTGGTATCAAGTAAAGAACGGCTTCAGACCAGAGCATATAGCAATAATCTTGGATGGAAACAGAAGATGGGCTTCTGAGAAGGCTCTTGGCCCATGGTTTGGCCATGAAAAAGGCGCTGAAAAAGTTGAGCAACTTCTTGATTGGTGCCTGAAACTTAATGTTAAATCCATAACTCTCTATGCCTTTTCTACAGAAAACTTTAGCCGCCAGAAAAACGAGGTTGAGGAGATTATGCGTATTGCGGGAGAAGAATTTCAAAGAATTCTGACAGATGAGCGCATACACAAAAACAAGGTACGCGTCAAAGTTATTGGTAGAGTGAACTTGTTGCCTGAAAATTTGCAGCGGCTCATAATGGATGTTGAAAGGGCAACAGAAAGTTATGATGACCACTTCTTAAACATTGCTTTTGCTTATGGTGGAAGGGCGGAAATTGTGGATGCCGCAAGGAAAATTGCGGAGAAAGTGCAGGAAGGGAAACTAATTCCAGAAAAAGTTGATGAACAAACATTCGAACAGTTCTTGTATACGTCCCACATGCCTAAGCAAGATCCAGATTTGATTATTAGGACTTCGGGTGAAGAAAGGTTAAGCGGCTTTTTGCTTTGGCAGTCCGCGTACAGCGAACTCTGCTTCTTAGATGTTTATTGGCCTGATTTCCGCTTCATAGACCTTTTAAGGGCTGTTAGAACTTTTAAAAAACGTAAGAGGCGTTTTGGCGCATAGGCGCGATTAGGCTCTTTTTTTGGCGCTTGCGATCGAGATGACGTCTCTGTCTTTAAGTATGTAGTCTTCTCCAACTCTTTTTCTTTCTCTGGCTTCGACAGCGTAGATGAAGCCTTCTCCTAATTCCGTGTGTATTATGTAGGCGAGTTGGCGGGCTGTTGTTCCATATGGCACGAGGTAGGCGTCTGGCAGAACTCTTCCATCATGGTCTGCCAGATGCTCTAAATCTTCAACTGGATAAACTGTAATCATGTTTAAGAGTTTAAAGTAAGCCATGTTTATTGCTTCTTGAACGCCCGTTGAACCTATTTTGAGCAGAATTTTCTCTCTTATGGTTTCCAATGCTTGGATTTGGCTTTCGGTTAGTTTTTCTGGCTTAGTTATTTTGAAGTTACAATCTCCAGGTCTGTAATCTATTAGTTGTTTTTCCGCGGCTCTTCTCAAGGCGAGCTCTGCTTCTGAACAACAAGGAATCACATGATAATTCAATTCTTTCATTCTTTCCAGGTTTTTTTCAGCCGCGGATATGTCTATTTTATTAGCTACTATTAACATTGGTTTGGCAATTTGCCTTAACGTATCTACAAATCGTAGGAAGTCTTCCTCAGTCCAAGCTGTGGGTTTGTCAGCGTTTAACCCCGCCCTTCTTGTTGTTTCAAAGATGTGGCTCCTTTTTATCGCCAAACCGCTTAATCGTTCTTCAAGCATTGAGTAAAGGTCTTTTGATTCGGATTCCACTGTTCTGGCGATTTTGGGCCAGTCCCGTTTTAGTATGCTTGCCATCCACATGGTAATTTCACGTTCTAAAAACTTCACATCCTCTAAAGGATCATGCTCACCAGGCTTGCATAGTCTCCCTTCGCAATCTGTGCCTCCAGAAGCGTCAACTATATGGATTAATGCGTCTGCTTTTCTGATTTCGTCCAGAAACTGGTTGCCTAAGCCTCTTCCTTGCCATGCATCTGGCACAAGTCCTGCGCAGTCGATAAATTCTACAGGAATTAGTCTAACTCCGTCTAAGCATATGGAATTAAGGGGATTGTCTTTAACGTTAAATTCTTCATGAACGCATGGAGTCCGCACATACCCAACGCCTCTGTTTGGCTTTATTGTTGTGAATGGATAGTTTGCAATTTCAGCCGGTGCCAAAGTCGCCGCACAAAAAAAGGTTGATTTGCCAGTGTTGGGTTTTCCAACTATGCCTAACAATCTTGAATAGGATTTTTGCATTTAGACTCCTAATAATATTCTAAGATAAGTGGTTCTATATGGTTTGTGCTGTTAACTCGCTGAGAAGGCTATCTAGGTTTGTATCGCCCTTTTTTTTAGGAAAGCTAGAGCAATAAGGCAACCGGAAGATTCAAAACTATAACAGAACCGAAAGTTCAATCTATATAGGGGGCTATAAACTCCGCAGAGAGCAAGATCCTTCAACCAAAAAAATAGCATAATATAAAAGTATCTAGTCTATAAAAAGTAAGCCAACTTGGGTCAAAGGATGGAAAAATAATTGACGTTAAATCTATCAAAAGAGAAGTTTGTTGAAATGTATAAGCGAATGCTTGAAATCCGCTTTTTCGAAGAGAAAGTTTTCGACCTTTACGCTCAAAACCTTGTTCCAGGCACAATCCACCTTTACCTTGGAGAAGAAGCCGTAGCAGTAGGCGTTTGCAGCACCCTCAGAAAAGATGATTACATTACGAGCACGCATAGGGGACATGGACACTGCATAGCTAAAGGCGCTGAATTAAAGCGGACTATGGCCGAGATTCTAGGCAAGAAAACAGGTTACTGCAAAGGCAAAGGCGGTTCCATGCACATTGCAGACTTTAGCATAGGCATGTTAGGCGCAACAGCAGTCGTCGGAGCTGGAATACCAATAGCCGTTGGCGCAGGCTTATCCATAAAACTTAGAAGAACTGACCAGGTGTTAGCATGCTTCTTCGGAGAAGGAGCCTCAAACCAAGGAACCTTTCATGAAAGCATAAACATGGCATCCACCTGGAAGCTACCTGTAATCTTCGTCTGCGAAAACAATCTTTACGCCATGGGAACACGTCAATCAAGGGTTATGGCTATAGAAAATGTTGCTGACAGAGCCGTAGCCTACGGAATTCCCGGCGTAGTTGTAGATGGAAACGATGTTTTAGCGGTTTATGAAACTACGCAAAAGGCTGTTGAAAGAGCCAGAAAAGGCGAAGGACCAACACTTATTGAATGTAAAACTTATCGGCATAAAGGGCATTCACGAGTCGACCCAGCCAAATATCGACCCAGAGAAGAAGTTGAAGAGTGGCTGGCTAAGGACCCGATCAAACGTTTTAAGGAAAAGCTCCTGCAAGTAAACACTCTGACAGAATCTGAAATTCAGCAAATTGAAAAAAAAGTTTCAGATGAAATTGAGGAAGCAGTCAAATTTGCCATGGAAAGTCCGTATCCAGCTCCAGAAGAGGCTTTAGAGGATGTTTACGCCTAAATTTGGGAGGATTAAACGTGCGGAAAATAACCTATAGGGAAGCGCTGAAGGAAGCCTTAAGAGAAGAAATGCGACGGGACTCCACAGTCTTTCTTTTAGGCGAGGACATTGGCAGATATTGGGGAGGAGCCTTCAAAGTAACAGAAGGCTTAGCAGAAGAATTTGGAGACGAAAGGGTTAGGGATACGCCCATATCGGAATCAGCCATAATTGGAACGGCTGTAGGCGCTGCAATAACTGGAATGCGTCCAGTAGCGGAAATAATGTTTGGAGACCTAACAGCCCTAGCCATGGACCAAATCGCAAACCAAGCAGCAAAAATACGCTACATGTTCGGCGGACAAGCAACATGTCCCCTTGTAATTAGAACACCTTTCGGAGCTGGAGTAAACATAGCATCGCATCACTCTCAAAGCCTAGAAGCATGGTTCATGCATGTTCCAGGATTGTATGTGGCTGTGCCTTCTACGCCCTACGATGCTAAAGGGCTTTTGAAAACAGCCATAAGAGGCAACAACCCTGTCTTCTTTTGCGAACATAAGCTTTTGTATCCAGTTGAAGATGAGGTCCCAGAAGAAGAATATACTATTCCCTTTGGAGTGGCGGATATAAAAAGGGAAGGAGCAGACGTGACGATCTTAGCTACTTTATACATGGTGCACAAAACCCTGAATGCAGCTAAACAACTTGAAAAGGAAGGGGTAGATGCTGAAGTTGTTGACCCCAGAACCTTAACGCCCTTAGATAAACAGGCGATAATACGATCTGTCAAAAAAACTGGAAGATTAGTTATTGTAAGCGAGGACTGCAAAACCGCTGGCGTAAGTGCCGAAATCGCCGCAATGGTGGCTGAGGAAGCCGTAGACTATTTAGATGCGCCGATAAAACGTGTAGCCGAGCCAGACACTCCCATACCGTTTAGCCCGCCGTTGGAACAATACGTGATTCCAGATGAAAAAGCCATAATGAAAGCAGTTAAAAAAGTGGTTTAAAATGGTAACAAAAGTTGTTATGCCAAAACTTAGCCTAACAATGAAGGAGGGCACTGTGGGCAAATGGTACAAAAAGGAAGGCGAAGCTGTTGAGAAGGGCGAACCAATAGTGGAGATAATCTCAGAAAAAGCCACATACGACTTGGAAGCGCCAAGTTCTGGAATACTTCGAAAAATTCTGGTAAAAGAAGGCGTTGACGCTTCGGTCAACGCAGTTTTAGCCGTCATAACATCTCCCGGCGAAGCATTTTCAGAGACTGAAATACTTGCTGAAGTTCCTCATGCAGTTGAGGAAACAGAAAAGAGAGTTTTGGCTTCGCCATCTGCAAAGCGTTTGGCAAGAGAGTATGAAATAGATTTGTCACTTGTTAAGGGCAGCGGACCTGAAGGAAGAATAGTTGAAGAAGATGTTACAAGATTCATTGAAGAAGCCCGTGGGACTCTGCCAAAAATCAAGGAAATTATTGCTTTAACTGGTTTTAAAAAGACGTCCGCCGAGCGAGTCTCTGCGAGCTTTAGAACAGCTCCGCACAGCACGATAATGATGGAAGTTGACGTTTCTAAAGCTGGAGGATTACACGAGAAACTCCAAGTTTCATATACAGCTATTCTTGTCGAGGTTGTTGCAAAGGCTCTACTTGAACAGCCCATGATAAACTCAACGTTGGATGGAAACCAGATAAAAATTTTTGAAGATGTAAATGTAGGGTTGGCTGTTGCTACAGAATACGGCTTAGTTGTTCCAGTC
>CAZNJT010000037.1:9336-14876 GCA_964573475.1 uncultured Candidatus Bathyarchaeia archaeon
TTATGACGTTAAGCCTCTCCTACGACCATAGAATCGTTGACGGAGCTCCAGCTGCAAAATTCCTTCAAAAAATAAAGCATTACATGGAATCTCCAGACGCCTTTAAAGCTTAGTCTTTTGGGCTTTGAGACGTAAATTCTATGGCTTGAAGCAGTCCCCTAGCCATGGCTAAAAGGTTTATGACAATCATAAGCGCCAGTAAGGGTATAAATTCGACTGTTACTGTGAAATTTTCCATTTTGATTGCAAGAACGCCACAGTTTGTGGCATAGGCAATGTACACTAAAAGGTAGAAGGCGCGTATAATAATGAGAATGTACTTGTAAATTGTGTCTTCGCTCACTTTGATGGCAAACGTGAAGAAAAGCAAAGCCCAAGCCAAAACCGCAAAACGTGCCAAATACTCGGGAAAGTTTGCCAGAAACGGTGAGATTAAAAGCCATAGGACAAGCAAGAAAATTCCTGCAACAACTGTCATAAGCGTTGCTTTGGCAATTCTCCGGAAAAGTTTCCTAAAGGCTGGCTTAGTTTCATTTTCACTCATGGAAATTTGTCCACTCCTCCTCTAAGATTTGCGCGCCCGCAAAATATATGCGGATAACACCATTATGCGTCAGTGTTGTAGGGTCAGCTATTTTTATTGCAAAAGATGTTTGAAACGGCTCCTGTGGGAGAATATGCACATTTTGTGTAGCGTTACCGATAAGCGCGTTTGTGGAGTTGTATAGCTCCACTTTAAGTGGCCCGCTTATTTGGTTGGATATGTGATTGTCAAAGCTTACGGAAAATGTAACGTGGGTCATGTTATAGGTGAGGTTATAAATGGTTAACTTGTGGAACGGTGCATGCCAAAATGTTGTAAATTCCACCGAGGTTCCAAAGGCTATTGCATAGGCTACTCGCAAACTCAATGAAGCGTTCACGTCCAGCTCCGTGTCATTTGTTAAGAGTTCGCTATACTTCAAAACAAGTTCTTCCAAACTGAATGAAATGTCACAGCTAGAATTCGCCATTGTGCCTGCCGGAACATTTGGCAACTGTGTTGAAGAAGTGGAAATTGTCTTGTTTTTTCTGCTTATCTGTATGTTAATGTCTATGTCTGAAAGGTCATAAAAACCAGTGTTGTTTATGTAAAAAGGCATATGTAAAGAAAAGTTTCCGTTTGAGAAGGAGATTGTTGGTTCTTGGATGCCCATGTTTTTTGCTTCTAAAAGTTTCATAAGCGAAAATGCCACGGTGACTGGAAATAGTAATGTGGTAATCCATAGAATTGTAATTATCCATCCCAATGCCCTAATTGTCTGCCGCAAACTAAACTCCTCGTTTGCTTGTCGGTTTTAGGCTTTTTCAGATTTTTCAGGCGTTTTTTCCTCAGTTTTTGGCTGCACAGCCGGTTTCGATTCTTTGTAGAGCTGTATTCCCCTCATTGTTGCAATGGAGCCGGTCCAACCCATTATTCCAAGAAACATAACCTTTACCACGGCTTCAGCTATTGGTCCAAGAATTTCTCCAAGGGCTTTTGAAAGGTCTTGGGATGTTGAAAGGCTCGCAACCGACGTCAATATTAAATATGCCATGACAAACGTGAGAATTAGCAATACCACGCCTACTCCTATTAGAATGTATGCAACCAGCTCAGGTTTTTCAATTTTCATCTTCCCACTTGTCCTACTTTAAGGCTCATTTCTTTTTCGAACTTCTATAAAAATTATGTGTTTTGGTTGTGAAAAGTCTTAAGTGTTTGGTGATAGAGAAACCCTTTTGAGCCAATATGAAAGTCGCCATGTATTACAGCCAAAAAAACATAAAAGTAGACGATAGGCCAATTCCAAAAATAAGCCAAGACGAAATTTTGGTGGAAATGAGGGCTTGTGGAATATGCGGTTCAGATTTAATGGACTGGTACTTGAAAAACCGTGCGCCTCTTGTTCTTGGACATGAACCTTCTGGAATAATTGCTGAAAAAGGAGAGGATGTTAAAGGCTTCGATGTTGGAGACAGAGTTTTTGTCCACCATCACGTTGCATGTTTAAAATGCCATTACTGTCTACATGGAGACTACACCCTATGCGAACAATTCCACAAAACAAACATTATCCCAGGCGGATTTGCAGAATACTTCAAAGTTCCAGCCCCAAACCTCCAAATAGACACTCTAAAAATTCCAGAAACCATGTCATTCGAAGAAGCTACTTTTATTGAGCCAGTCGGCTGCTGCCTGAGAGCACTAAAAAAATGCGACGTCCAAGCAGGCGATTCATTGGCAATTATTGGTGTTGGAGCAATTGGAATAATTCACGTAGCCTTGTCAAAAATCTTTGGAGCTGAAAAAACGTTTGTGAGCGACCCAATTGATTACCGGTTGAATGTGGCGAAACAGTTTGGGGCTGATGTGGCGATTAATCCTGTAAAGGAAGATTTGACTGCTATTGTTAAGGCTGAAACTGACGGCAGAGGCGTAGACATTGCAGTTGTCACTGCGCCAAGTTTAGAGGCGTATAAAGCTGGGTTAAGTATTTGCCGAAAAGGCGGAAAGCTTTGCGTTTTCGCACCCATTGAGCCTAGCAAATATTTGCAGATAAGTCCAAAAGAATTGTTTTTTTCGGAAATTCAAATAATCCCATCTTACTCAACCTCACATTTAGAAACAAGAGCTGCATTAAAACTCATAAAATCGGGCAGAATAAATGTGAAGAAATTGATAACCCATCGTTTTAAGCTTGTGGAAGCGGCAAAAGCATTCAAAACAGCTTCAGAAAGCAAGGAAAGCTTGAAAGTTATAGTTTTAAACGAGTGATAGGAAATGAAGGCAGCCATGCTTTACGGCGTAAAAGACCTAAGAATCGAAGAAATTCCAGTGCCAAAGGCTGGGGCTGGCGAGGTTCTTGTTAAGGTTAAAGCAGCCACAACATGTGGCACCGACTTGAAGATTTTCCAGAGAGGCTACGTTGAAAAGGTCATAAAACTTCCAACAGTCTTCGGGCATGAATGGGCTGGCGAAGTTGTTGAAGTCGGGGAAGGTTTAGAGTGGCCGGAAAAGGGCATGCGCGTCCGTGCTGGAAACAGTGCTCCATGCTTGCATTGTACAATGTGTCAGAAAGGCAAGTACAACCTTTGCGAAAACATGATTTGGCTTTGGGGAGCCTACGCAGAATATATAAAGGTTCCAGCCCGCATGGTTCTGGTCAACATGCAAGAAATTCCGCAGCATGTTTCTTATGAGGAAGCTGCAATCACAGAACCTTTGGCGTGTGTTTTGCATGGAGTTGAAGAGGCAAGAGTGAAACTAGGTGATGCTGTGGCAATAATCGGTGCTGGACCAATAGGATTACTGCATCTATTAACCGTCAAGAAAATGGGCGCCGAAAAAGTGATAGTCATAGACCTTGTGGAGGAAAGGCTAGACTTTGCGGAAAAGCTCGGGGCAGATGAAACAGTTAACGCTGGAAAGGTAGATGCTGTAGAAAGGGTTAGGCAACTTACAAGCGGTTACGGTGCAGACGTTGTAATTGAAGCCATAGGATTACCATCTACATGGGAGCAAGCCCTAAAACTTGTCAGGAAAGGCGGAACAGTCCTAGAATTTGGCGGATGCCCGCCTGGAACAGAAATTAAATTCAGCACAGAACAGCTTCATTATGGAGAGGTAACAGTTCTAGGCACTTTTCATACGACTCCGTTACATTTTAGAAAAGCTCTAAACCTAATAGCGTCAAGAACAATCGATGTTAAGCCACTTATAACAAGGAAAATGAAGCTGGAAGAAATCAAGGAAGCCTTTGAAATACTTTCCACGTCAAAAAGCGAAATTAAAATAGCCATAAACCCATAAATAGTAACAATAGGGACTACTTTAATGGTTGAAGCTGACGGTTACATTCTAAGAATATCCACAAAAGAGTGGGTTGACCAAGTTTTCAACCTCGCAATGTACTACACCAGTACCCGCAGAAAATGGAATACGGGACAAACTATAATATTTGTGCACAAGACCAGTATAGGCGACGCCATTATAGGTTATGGTGAAATAGGAAACATCTACGCTTCAGATGAACTCTCCGAAGAGGAAAGACGCGAATGTGAAAAATGGAGATGGAAAAAAGCCATAGAATTCAAATACGTCATAAAATTTGACAAACCCTTACCAATAAAGGAAACATTTCTTAAAAGTTCGAAACTTCGCGGCAGATCCCTCCAAGGTTTCCCACTCAACAAGGAGCAATTAAATTTGATCATAAGTCAAGCTGAACAGTTGCAGTCTCAGAAACCTTAGATGATGTCTCACCAAAAGTCTTAAGAACATTATACGTGAAATGTAATGCGGAGCGAACATAGAATGGTTTATTGTGTCAAATGTGGTGCCAAGAATCCAGACGACGCTAAAGTATGCTCTCAATGTGGAGCGCCTTTATATTCAGTGGGAGAAGGCGAACAACATAGGGGAGAGAGAGAATGCTTCGGAACTCGGAGGCGTGAAGAACCCCATAGACGAGTTGAAGAGGAATGCTTTGGAATTCCCAGAGGCGGCGCAATTGCTGGCATAGTTTTTGGCTTAATAATAATCCTTTTTGGGGTCAGTCTATTTCTGCAAGCATTGTATCCTAGTCTACCGCCCATACCATGGTGGTCCTTCATAATAATAATCTTCGGCATATTAATGGTTATAGGCGCTCTCTACGGGTTACGCCGTAGATATTAACACCCCACTTTATTTTAGTTCACAGGAAAGCTTGCATGTATGGCAAATTCTCCAATGATCCCATTGCGAAATTAAGATTCTCGTTAAAAGCCAAAAAGTGATTAGGGCAATAATGTATAAGTTGATGAATATGCTTTCGGCAAGTTTGTCAATTCCAACTAAAGTCAGGAAGCATGCAAACACGAAGAATGCATTAAGGGTTAATCGAGCATAACCTTTGAATTTAAATTGAACGAAACCCAAAAGAATTCCTATTTGCCCAACCAAAACAGCTGATAAGCCAACCTCTACAATGTTCCACTCAACGAAGAAGAAAAGAGCAGTTCCGGTAAGGGCAATAAGCCCTCCAAGAAGCAAGCCTGTGCATGCTACGCAAAAAACATGCCCATCCATATGTGCTACATGGGCGGAAAATCTTCCACAGTCGGGATGATGCCCTTTGAAATTGATGGAAATTTCGTGAAAATCCCGATTTTCAGTCTCAGAAATTGTTGGTTTTTCTGTTTGATGTAAGTAAATTTCTGAACATTTTTTGGGAAAGAAAACAGCTACAATTCCAAATACGCAAATCAAAGTGAAAAGTAAACCAGTTAGTGGTTTTCGCCAGAAAAAATTTTCTTGAACGGTTGGCGGATACATGGCAAACATCAATGTTGTGAACAATCCGAAGAGGGAAACACCTATAGCAAATGGCAAAATGAAATTTAATCGTATATTTAGAGGCATGCACCACTCGCCTAAAATAGCGTTTTAAGTTGCCCCAGTATGCCTCGGCCAGCTATGTACCAGTAAACCCGTCTTCTCAATTCGTTTCTGGAAAATATTCCTTGTAACCTTCTTT
>CAZNJT010000038.1:0-14849 GCA_964573475.1 uncultured Candidatus Bathyarchaeia archaeon
AGCCCTCTTTTTTAATTTGTGAAAGTTTTGGTGGTGGCGGGCCCGACGGGATTAGTATCCAAAAGTGTTCAAGCTCATACAGGCAACTAAAGGCCAGCTTCAAAGTGAGGTGAGCTCTCTTGAGCGAGTGTTTTGTTCTTTATAGTGCTGGAAGTCTTGTTATTCCCTCTATTTGGTCGAAGTCCTCATCGAACGAGTATATTTCCTTTATGTTGCTTAGCCTCATGACATCGACGGCCAAGGCGTCGTTGGCTTCAAGCTTCAAATCATCCCCCAGCTCGGTTGCAGCGAAGTATGCCTCTTGGGTTACACCCATTATTTTCACGTTGTCGAGCATGAACAGTCCACGGACGATGGTTGTTAGCTGATCTAGTGGCATGCCATGTTTGAGAATGTTCACTATTTCGGACACGTGCACAACGGTCATTACCACTTCTTCTTTTCCCTGAGATACACCGCTGATTATCTTTTTGGCGTGTTGCTTCATTTGTTTCTCTTTTTGAGTTAGCTGTTTTTTCGGTTTGTAGTAGGCGTAGATGAATACATTGGCATCTAAGAATCTCATGCACTCGCCTCATAGAATTTCTTTTCGAACTGTTTCCAGCTTCCAATGGCTTCCACGCCCAAATCAACCTTGTCAAAGCTTTCAGTTAAATCAACGCGACGCTTAGGAACTATCTTCAAGTATCCTTTCCTCTTGATGATGTACAGCTCCCGACTTTCCCCAATTTCAGCTTCACGCCAATCTGCAGGCAAGATAAGACGACCTTGGGCATCCACTTTCTTGACCTCAACACCAGATTCCAAATATTTCACCACAAAATACTATTATCTGTCATGATATAAAGTTTCCTCCAGAAGTGTGGACATTGAAACTACGTCGTAACTCCGGAGAATCTTGAAAGTTCTATAGACACTATGATTATAAAATCGCGCTAGTCTGAATATCGTTCTAACTGGGGTTTGATGGTGAATCGGGATAGGTTCGAACTTCCAAAGTATATTGGGCATATTTTTGCAGGTAAATTCGCGTTATTCTAGTCTGTAGGTGCTTGCACTCGATTGGGTTCAAGTCATTGATGAGGCTGTCCGTGCTCATATCCAAATGGGAGCGGGCCCGACGGGATTTGAACCCGTGACACCCGGATATCTGCGTGAACTTTTTCACTTAAGAGTCCGGTGCTCTAGCCTTACTGAGCTACGGGCCCTTCTTCGTGGATTATGCATTTCATCCCGCTTTAATAAATTTAGCTTTTAATTTCAGAATTTCATAAATCTGGTTGTGTTTGTGATAATGAGTTGAGAAAGTCAACAGTTTTAAGTCTAATCTCAAATTTTGATTGTGAGGCTGAAAATGTTGGGTGAAATTGTTTTTGTTGGGCTTGGTTTACACGATGAGATGGGGATAAGTTTACACGGTTTAGAAGAAGTTAAAACTGCAGATACCGCCTTTATAGAGCTTTACACGAGTTTTATGCCAAATTTTTCAATAAAACGTTTTGAGGAGATTTCTGGAAAAAAGCTTAACGTTGTTTCGAGAAGAGAGCTTGAAGAGAAAAATGGAGAAATCATTCTAAAGGCTGCAGAAAAGGGTAAGGCTGTTCTGCTTGTTCCAGGCGACCCGCTAATAGCTACAACGCATGTTGCATTAAGAATAGAGGCTGAAAAGCGTGGAATAAAACCTCGCATAGTTCACGGAGCCTCTATACTCTCGGCTGTTATGGGTTTGTCCGGCTTACACAACTATAAGTTCGGGAAAAGCGTGACAATACCTTTCCCAGAAGAAACCTTCTCTGAAACTCCATACGATGTTATAGCACAGAACAGAAAACTTGGGCTTCATACTCTTTGTCTACTAGACATCAAGGCTGAAGAGAAACGTTACCTAAGCATTCGTGAAAGCCTAAACTCGCTTTTGAAAATTGAAGAGAAAAAGAAAAAGGGAATAGTCACCACGAATACGCTTGTAGTTGGAATAGCTAGGGCTGGAAGCAACAATCCAATGGTTAAAGCCGATTCCGTAAAAAAATTGTTGGACTATGATTTTGGAGAACCACCCTACAGCATCATTTTTCCAGGCAAACTTCATTTTATGGAAGCCGAAGCCCTGATAGTGTTGGCTGGCGGTCCAGAAACGTTGAGGAAGGATGTTAAATGAGTTTGGAGAAGCTTGTTTCGAAGTATGTAGCTTCTGCTGAGTGTGTTTTCTGTGAAATGGAGATTGCTGAAACTCGCACAAATATTGATGTGCTAGGCGTTAAGAAGGTGTTGGAATTTGCCAAAGCCTATTTAGAGGACGCCAAATATTATAGGGATAAAAAGAAGTTTGAGGTAAGCTTGGCTTCTGTTGCCTATTGCGAAGGCTTGCTAGACACATTGAAACTGTTGGGAGCCGTGAAATTCGAATGGCCCATGAAAAGGAAAGCAAAAAGAGAAAAATAGTTTTGGCTTCAGGCGTATTTGACTTGCTGCATCTTGGACATGTAAAGTTTTTGGAGGAAGCAAAAAAGACTGGTGGACGAAACGCTGAACTAATTGTTATTGTAGCCCGAGACAGCACTGTGGAAAAGAGGAAGGGAAAGAAACCCATTATGCCTGAAAATCAGAGACGAGCCCTTGTTGAATCTTTAAAGGTTGTTGACGAAGCCATTCTTGGATATGAAGAATTTGTCATTGGGAAAGTTATTGAAAAGATAAAGCCAGACGTAATCGTATTCGGATATGACCAAAACGGCATGGAAAAAACTGTGAAAGATTGCATAAAAATAAAGGGATTAAAGATAAAGATCGTGAAAATTGGCAGGTTTAGAGAGGACGAGCTGGACAGTTCCTCAAAGATTAAACAGAAAATCATTGAGCATTTCGAAAGATGAAAGCCATGTCTAAGAATTCTAAAAAGTATATGCCAACCTACATAATCATCGCATTAAATATAATTTTTTATGTTTGCACCTCAATAATTGGCGGAGATTTCATAACAACGGGTGATTTAGCAATATTTTGGTTTGGACAAGTGAACTTTGCTATTATATATTATGGATGGTATTGGCAGCTTTTTACATCCATGTTTGTCCATGTCAGCATCGTACACTTATTGGGTAACATGTTCTTTCTGTTTATTTTTGGGCTTAGAGCGGAAGAACTATTTTCCCTTAAAGAATATCTTCTCATCTACTTCCTAAGCGGATTGACTGGAAACTTGTTGACGCTCCTTTTTGGGCTTGATATGGTTTCTGCTGGAGCTTCTGGAGCTATTTTCGGAGTGTTCGGAGCATGCATCATTTATATTCGACGTGCAATCGGCCAGTCAATAATAACTGCATTAATGTACGCCTTCTTTTTGTTTATGATTAACATCGGTCCGGGCGTGAACTTTCTAGCTCATTTGGGCGGTTTGGCTGTTGGATTATTGATTGGTTATGTGCTTGGAGCAACACGCAGACGCAGTGTAACACCCACTTATGCGTATCGCTATTCTTTTTCTGCTAGAGGTTAGAATTTTATGGAAGCGTTAAAACTTCCACCTTCACTTTGTGCCCATCTTTGAGGTTGAGATGTTTCCGCAGAAAAACGGGAGCAATAATCTCAATAACTGAAGTGTCATAGTGGCTTCTTAGAGCTAAAATTAAGGCACCCTTCACCCTGTTCTCTATTGTTACGGGATAGCATTTCACCGATCCGAAAGTGCGGTCTTCATTTCTAAAACCTTCAATTTCAATTGCTGGGTAAGCTTCAAGTTCTGAGCGGGTCTTAACATCATAATCCGTTGTAAGTTTTAGATTAAGCGTGCCAGGGTAAGGTTCAAAGCCTAATTTCTCTATAAACTGTTTTGTATATCGTTCTTTTGATATATAGTAGGCTCCCTCACCTAATCCACTAAAGACTACGCCTTCTAAAGTTATTGAGGGAGGATACGCCGCTTCCATCAAAAAGCGCAGATTTGAATAAAGCTTTTTCAGCTCTTTAATGCCGGCATCCGTAATTTTTATGAGGCAGCCTTCAGGCGTGACAGTCCGTTTAATCCATCCATTTTTATCCAATTCGATTAGATAACGTGAAGCTGTCTGCTGGGAAGTCCCCAATTTTCCGGCTAAATATTCTGTGGAAATCTTGGCTGTTCTTCGATGAGCTCCCATCTCTGCCAATTTTAAGAGTATAAAAATATGGCGCCACTCATGCTTTTCAGTCATTTCAAAGCCTCAGTTCCCATTACTTAGAAGTTAATACAATACATATTTAAGTGGCTCGAAAATTTAGGCATAAGGATTAGGCTCTATAACATGCGTACCACAGCGTAATATTCAATAGACTTATCATTAGAAAGTTTAAACAAGTTTAAACAAACTATGCATCTCCACCCTTGTCTCCCGCACAATCCCCTTTTTTTCAAGACTACACCAAAGTTTATTAAACGCAGCTTGTAAAAAACACTTGGGCACTCTACATGACCACAAACGCGGAGGAAACCAAAAATACCATTTTGCGTTTTGTATCGTCTGAAATGGCAGCTCACACGTCTAATCTTATTGGCATTTCAGTCATACTTTTTTCTTACCTGACCGCTGCGGTAAACCGTTTTCCTCGTGTCTCTATGGGAATTAATCTGTGCGATTTCTGGTTTTGGGCGTACCTTGTCATCTTTCTTATATTTTGGCTACTGAATTCTGGAATAGTTTTCGTTATAGGGCGTCTGTCATACTATGGGAATTTTGCGGATGAAGTAATCATGAGCGAATCAACAAGCACTTCATTAAAAACTATGTGGGAAGAGATAGCGAAAGAAGTTAAGGAGAGGAAGTTACCTGTGATTCATTTTCCCGTAGAGTGGTGGCAAAGCGGAATAGCAAGGCCTTCAAAAGGCTTTGCTGTCTCGTTTATCATTGGTTTTGTTACAGCCATAATGTTGTTTCTTGCTTTCTTTTTAAAACCCTAGAGAAAAAAGTGTGGTACTTGCGCTCAAAGTGGAGATATCTCCCGCAAATTCTCCCTTTTTGTCTAGCATGTCCCTGAAGTTTTGATTCCGATTTTTCAATTCTTAGAAACACTGAGTCTGTTAGTATTTGAAGCAGTTTGCGATAGAGAAAAACCATATCTTTTGGCCATGAAATTATTAATGTTGTTTAGGTCCATGATTAATCCAAAAGGGTGTAGTTGGTTAAAAATTATAGAGAATGCTTCTTGGACCTTGTCTTTGACCCTTATTTCATCACGGTCTTTATACGATATCATGTCCGGAAAAGAAACTTTTATTGGAATTATTGCCTGCCCAACATTGGTATATCCCTGGCTATTGAGATTATCAATTACGAGTTGTGGTGAAGAGTCGATCAGGAAAATTTTCAAACTCATACTTTTTATTCTTTCAACATCCTCGTTTTTCAGATTCTGTATGTCTCCAACTGGCTGCCAGTCTCCTCTTTCAGCCCTTTCCCTTAGAACTTCTTCAAAAATGGATGCGATTGTGGAATCTCTAAAAGAAAAACCAATTGTGAAAATCGTACTATCATCTCTCAAGACATCTTTCAATAGGTTCAACATATCAAGGTAGGGACTTCTCACTGATTGCTCGTAGCCAACGGCTTCAAGTGGAAAGATCATGAAGGCTCTACCCATCTCTGATGGATTACCTTTGAAATAAGTTTCAGGACATGTTACCTTAAAAATGTCCTCGTAGAATCCGCCGGATACAACTCTTCTCTTTTTGATCAGATCCCATCCCCCATGCAAAGGCACAACCTTCTTTGATTGGGTGTTTTTGTTCCATCCTTGCGAGGGACTCAAGACTGGTTTCCTTTGATAGTCAAGTATAGTGCCATCTTCAACTTCGATTGATTGTGCATATTCCAGCCATTGCTTAAGACACAGATCCCAATTAGTCGTAAAAATCCATTTTGTGGTCGGTGAACGAAGATCCCCATTTCCTAGTAACGAAAAGAGTGGTCCATAAAACAAATCAAGAAAGGAAAAGCCCGTTAGATCTTTTTGTCCAATCTCAATGGGGTTCATACAAAGTCCGAAAATGAACTTTTGTAAATGAACAAGCAGAGATTCAGCTCTTTTACCAAAAGTCTTTCGAACATCCTCAATATTATAAGTTCCAATCTCCATGTTTTTCTGTTCAAGAAGATGCGACATGAAAACAAAAGTCGGAGCAGAAATGGGGGTGTCCTTTGCTCCTACGAGGTCTTGGAGAACAACCATCAAAGATTCGAGGTCAAATCGTATTCTCGTCCCAATTAATTTTTGGCTTTTTTCCAGAGCTGATTCAATTTGTAGAGTAAGCTGACTTAATTCAGTTGCTTGCTCTTCCTTCCATAGACCTTCCTTGAACATTTCCACAAACTTCTTCATGTCAGGTATCCTAAATGGAACAGAAGATCCGGCACCCAGCAAAATCAAAGTACTTTCACCGAATAAAGTATGGGATAAAAGGATATTTGTGGTTTTCTCTGAAGCGAATTTCTATCTCTGTGCCGATCTATTTACATAAATTCTTCTAGTGTTGTGTCCCTTAATCCGACGAGCCTAAATTCGTTTTGGTTGTGGTTCTTGCATTGCGAATTTGAGCATATGGGGGTAACAGGTCCCTCTTTCACTGTTTCCGACCCACATTTCAGACATTGCCATCTTCTTTTTGCTCTTCAAAGGTATACGCGAAAGCCTTCATGCTTATACAGAGGTGCAAATCTCTTAAAATCATGTGGAATTATTATCCGGGTGTCCTGTAACTTTTTCTTATACTTCTTTATTTGGCTCAGGGAATCTTGGAAGTCCCATTGTATGTCATTTTCAAGTTCGAGTGCAACTCCTACTTCTGGCCCTATTACCATTTCTGTGAGCATTTTTTTGACTGCTTCTTTTATTCCCTTTTTCGGTTTAATCTTGACTGTTATGTCAGGTGTTATCCCTACAAACTCTGTTTTCTGGTCCTCACCTGTTCCATACGATTCTGAGTAATATGTTGACCCCTCCAATATGTACTCAATTTCCCTAGTCCCTATAATACTCACTATGAGAGCTTCTTCTCTAACCCTTCCTTTTGCATCTGGTTTGATAAGTTCAAGGATTAATTCATCGTCTATTGTCATGGCCTATCTCTGCGTTTAGAGACCCCACTTCCCCCTTATATGTCTTGAAGGCTGGTTTGTATGATCATTTCTTACATTAATAAGTATCACTTCTAACACCCATCTTTTATGGCGTTTTCGCTTAGCTGTTGTTTACGGTTGTGAACTTGGAGGAATCGTGAAAATGAATGTTGAGAAAACGAAAGTTGTGGCGACCAGAGTTACCATGAAGACGGCTGAGTTGATTGCGGAGTTCTGTAAGCGCGACACGCATGTTAATCCTGCTGACTTCATACGTGATGCTATACGGGATAAGCTGCAACGAGAGGCGCCTGAGCTTTACCGTCAACTCTTCCAGGAGGCTTAGCGGGTTTGAGCACTGAAGTTCCAGACGGAGCAACGCAAAGGCACAGTCGCATGATGGAACTGTTAACCTTCATCAACCTTACCGAGCCCCACGGGGCAACCATAACGCAGATCGTCACGGTTTGATTGGTTTAGATATACTGAGAAACTGGATCGTCAAATTCGATGGCCCGAGTCAATTCTTCAGAATAACGAGACCATGATACGTGCGAAGCAGAGCGCATGCATCGCTTATTTGAGAGTCTACAATTCAATAGAGCGTTCTTTTCAGTTCTCCCCAAATCTTTTATCAATATTGCACTTATGATAAAAACGAAATGAGCGACCACGAAGGCGAGAAGCAAAAAAATAAGCTACGTTTGCTCGTTGAGGTGCTTATAGATACGGCGCTGGTAGTAATCGCCCTGTATGTTCTTGTTTATTCCCAGCAATACTTAACGACATGGTTCCGCTCGAACTTCGCTGATACTTATGCACTTCTTGTCAGTCTTGGATTAGTCTTGCTCTCAGTATCTCTACCGCTCTCATCCTTCTGGGTGAAGAAGAGGTTTTGGCGTGCGCCACCACAACCACCTCTTCCCTTGGAAATCAGAAAAGCCGATTATCTCAATTGGAAGCGGGAAGCAAAACAAATCAAACTGAAAAGAAGTGACCTGTCGTACGGGACCCTAATTTCAGTTCCGCCCATCTATTTAGGGTACGTACTTGCCCTGTTCTCTCAATGGTTACTCGGCTATTTGGCTCAGCATCAGTATCTTAACTTCATACTGAATATGGCTTCATGGGCACAAGCGCTCACAGTTTTAGGCCTGTTTGCGCTTATCGTTTTGATATTAGCAATTGCCCCAATGGGGACCGCTTTGATGGGAACCTTGTATTTAACAAGAAGGTACCTCAACTACCCAAAAGACGAGGACTTTATTTTCGCCGAGTGCATTCTCATTGCTGAATGCCTTTCACGTAACGATAGGTCGCGGGCTCATAAGGAGATCCACAATTTCTTATCTTCACTCACCCAGTTTTCCCGCAATTGGTTTAACGGTCGACGGAAAGTGTATTCTCAAGAGCTTTCAACTCTCAGAAAGAACAAGATGGCACTTTGCCGAATGGTCAGGTTCAGTGAAGACTATGTCTCAGAACAAATAGGCGAATTGTTCGTGAGCTTTGGTCTTTCCCTCAAAAGAGGAGACGACCCGAGTTCGTTCAAGAGTTTAAACCTCTTGATTGAGAATGCAAAACAGTATGAACCTATAGGCAAGTTGCGCAGGCTCTCCAGAAGCATTGAAAGGTACCCTACTACGGTTAACTTGATAAACTTGATTGTTTACCTTTCTGTCCTAGTTGTTGCCTTAGTACTATTCGCTCTTGGTTATCCCGCAATATCCAACCTATTGAAAGGAGTATGAGTTGGTCTCATTCTCAAAGCATAGTTCGTTTTCAAACTGATAGGGGCATCTATTTCAACGTGATCTCTGTGAACAGCAGAGGTGAATCAAAGGACGATTGCGAAGACCAGCAAGCAAGTAGGAATACAGAACACTACGCTCTACATCAGCCTTGACAAGAAACTCTTCAACGGAAGCGACGACTGCTTTGTCAGCCGCATAGCCCACAATGTCCAGGAAGCCTCTCAACTCGTAGAAGTAGGATTTGAGTATGTCACCGGAGAATACGATGACGGCGGCAAGATCTTCAGGAAACGCAATTAGTATGAATCAGTGAAAACCATGTTGAGTTTAAACATGTTTAAACAATTCATAGAAAACTCTTATTTAGAAAACCTACATTGACAAAACGAGGAAGGAGCTAGAAATGAAAGCACTAGACGTTGCAATGGTGGGGGTTTGTGCAGCTTTATACGCGGTAGTAGGACGTTTAACAGACTTAGGCGTTACAGTAGGCGGAGTCGCATTCTGGCCTGCAGCAGTAATACCCGCCATTTTCGCTGTTTTATTTGGACCTTGGACCGGGGGAACAGGAGCAGCTATCGGAATATTCATTAGAGACATGCTATTTCATGGAGACCCATTACTGAGCCTATCCGCCGGTGTTACAGCTAATTTTGCCGGGTTCTTCCTCATCGGTTACATTTCCCGCACAGATCTTGATTGGAAAAAAATAAGCATAAGCGCAATTATGGGCAGTATAATCATTGCTATTGGTCTCCTGTTGCCCACGATTTTGCTACCAGCTGAATCCGTAGCTTACTTCTCGTCTAAGTTGTCGTCTTTAGAAATTATTCTTTTGTTTGTTTTGACAGTTGTTGTAAGTTCACTTGTTATGATAATTGTTGCTAGATTCTGGACTGAATGGAGAAATTATGCTGTTGGATCTATAATAGGGTTGGGACTTGGGAGTACAATCATAGCTATAGTGGTGTGGGCTTACAGCCAAGTTTTCTTTTCTCCAAAAGGTTATTTCACGGCTCCTATACAGTCTTCGTATATCCCCATCATATTTATCTGGACATTCGCCACAGAAATTCCCTTCATTCTTATTCTGGGCCCTCCAATCATAAAGGCTTGCTACAAAGCTTATCCATCGTTAAGAATTTCGCAGAAAACCGAACCTAGGGAAGATTAATTTTGAATAAGACTTCGAAGGCTTTCTCTCCAGCAGGTATCTCAAGTTTTTTCGAGATCTGTGATAGAACGGCTGATGGAAAACCTATAACTAATCTTGAACAAGTAGGTGCCCGAGGTGGAGGCTTCGGAATTGAGAAGGGAGTTTTAACAAAAGTAAGTGTAACGGAAGCGGAAAAGAATTCTGTAGAAGTCTCTATTAATGGAAAGTTTTTGCCCGAAGCTGAAACGACAAAAACTGTAGTGCAAATGTTGCTAAACAAGGTCAACGGAACCTACAATGTTGTGGTTAAGCATAGGGTTGATATACCAATTGGTGCAGGGTTCGGTTCAAGTGCTGCCGGAGCCCTCACCACAGCGTTAGCATTATCAAAGGCGTTAGGTCTAAACTTAACTTGTAATCAGATAGGCAGATTGGCGCATGTTGCAGAAGTTAAATGTAAAACAGGTTTAGGCACAGTTGGACCACTAATGCTCGGCGGATGCATACTCACCATAGAGCCTGGTGCGCCTGGAATAGCCATGATAGACCGCATACCCATATCCACAGATTACGTGATTGTTGCTGGAGTCTTTGGATCCATACCAACCAAAGAAGTGTTGTCTTCCCCCGAAAAACGTTTAGCTGTTAATAAATGGGGCAGAAAAACCCTAGAAAAAATCCTGTCTGAACCTTCGCTCGAAAATTTTTTGGCATGTTGCCGTGACTTTGCTGAGAAGACAGGGTTTATGACAGAACGTGTAAGAACATCTATAAGGCTTGCTGAAGGAGCTGGCGCAATAGGTGCAACGCAAAACATGGTGGGTGAAGCAACCCACGCACTGACAACATTGGAAAATGCTGAAAATGTTGTTCAAGCTTTTAAGCAGGTTTTGCCACAAGAAAAAATTCTCGTAGCCCATGTTGACATTCAAGGCGCTAGACTAATAGGATGAAAAAAGGAATGGAGAAAAAATTCAAAACCGTGGCTGTTGGCGGCACCTTTGACGAGTTTCATAAGGGACACAGAGCCTTGCTTATGAAAGCCTTTGAAGTAGGCGAGCAAGTTTTGATTGGCTTATGCTCTGATGAATTTGTCAAGAAACTAGATAAGCCTCATCCAACAGCGCCCTATGCGAAGAGGTTGGAGGAGCTAAAGGCTTTTTTGCGTGAACATGGCTTTTTAGAAAGAGCCAAAATTATTCTTTTAAATGATGTTTATGGAGTGACCTTATCTAAGGGCTGTGTTGAAGCCTTAGTCGTGAGTAAGGAGACTGAACTTACAGCCCTTAAGATTAATGAGAAAAGGAAGGAGCTTGGGCTACATCCGCTTCATATAGCGATTATAGAAATGGTTCCTTCGGAAAATCATGCTCCAATTTCTACCACACGAATTTACCGTAGAGAAATTGACCGTGAAGGTCACTTACTAAATCTCTGAGAATCTCAGAAACATTAGACCTAATAGCGTTTGCAAAAAGTTTATGGTATTCTGGCCTTTATCACCATCGAGCCAACTGATTGCCTAAAAGAGAATATCCACGAAAATCTTAAGTGGTTCTTTGCTTTGTTTCTGATAGAGGTTGTTAGATCTTGACTTATCTCTCAGGTGTCAAGTTGACAAGTGTTTCTAAGCGATATGGCGACATCACAGCTGTAGATTACCTTGACCTAGAAGTTAAAAGAGGTGAAATCTTGGGCCTTCTGGGTCCAAATGGCTCGGGCAAGTCGACAACTCTTAAAATGATTTTAGGATTGGTTAAGCCTGACTCTGGATCTGTAAACGTTTTGGGCATCAATGTAGAGGATGATCCTGTTGCAGTGAAGAGAAAAGTGGGCTATGTGCCTGAATCACCACGTGTTTACGAGTTCTTAACCGGGCTCGAGTTCCTTGATTTCACCGGAGATGTTTATGGGATGCAGCTCGAGGAGAAGAAAAAACGTATCGAAGAGTTCCTAAAGGCTTTGGATTTGGAGGGAAGGGAGGGAGACATGATAAGCTCGTATTCTGAGGGGATGAAACAGAAGGTAGTCATTATCTCTGCGATCATGCATAGGCCTGAACTTCTGCTTTTAGATGAACCCTTAAGCGGGTTGGACCCGAAGTCCGCGAGGATCGTTAAAGACTTGCTTCGTGAGATGGCCTCGCAAGGCGTGACAACAATCATGTCTACCCACGTCCTGGAAATTGCTCAGGCTATGTGCGACAGAATAGCCATAATGTACAATGGCAGGATGTCAGCCTTAGGCACCATGGAAGAACTGAGGCAAAAAGCAAGGATGCCTGATTCAGGCTTAGAAGACATTTTCCTCAAGCTCACAGGAACAGGGGATGTTAAGCCCATAGTTGAGGCGTTGCTGAAGTGAACTGGAAGAACGTTCTTCGGCTCCTGAGCGTCGATAGAAAGTCTTCTCGGCTGATTAGGGGAATCAGATTCAGAAGATTTCGAGAAAACAAAATGGTAACTTACGCCCTATACATAGGGGCGCTTTTGTTTGGATTGCTGGTCAGCTGGCTCATAGCAGGCTTTTACAACGGAATATCAGATACGACTTTCAAAGAAGATTTTCTTCAGGGTGCGTCCAGCCTTTTCACAACGCTCCCGACTCTTGCTCTTCTTTATGGCCTAGTTTTTTCGCAAATGGGTCAGATGCAACGAATCGGCGCAAAAGTGTCAATTCAGCCTATTTACTGGTTTCCCATTACTTGGGAGGAACATACCCTCGCTTCGATACTGGCGAACCTTGTTGGATGGCCGCTGATAATCACCATCTTCATTTGTTCAAGCATATCTCTAGCCTCGGTTCCTTTAGGACTTGTCCCCTTGGCTGTCTTTACAATGTTTGCTTTGTTGGCAAGCCTCTTCTTGGCAAGTGTTACTACCGAAGTGTTAAAGATCTTGCAGATTAGAATTTCGGGAGCCTTGACAAAAGCTGCTGGCCGAGCCGCCATATGGGTGAGGCTTCTGGGCTCTATCGTGTTTTTCGTCATATTCTACCTTATTTATTTCTCGCTTTACTATAACGTGTCATCTCTAATCGGGTCGATATCTGGTGGGCAAAGGATACTTTGGTTCATTCCCTACGTTTGGTTGGGCATAGCTCTCTCGGCTTTTACTAGCAGCTTAGTGCTAGAGACAGTAATCTTTTCATTCGCCTCGCTTGTTTTCATTTGCGTCCTCTTTTTAGCGGCTGTTCGTCTTAATGTCAAGTTTGGTTTGTACGAGGAACCCTCAATAAAAATATCGCGTGGAGCTTACGTTCCTAGGGTGGGTTTGCTTGGGAGATTGGGCTTTTCCTTGGCAGAAGCGGCAATTATGAGAAAGGACTTTAAGGCTTTTACGCGGAGGCGTGAGTTGATGTACATTTTTATTATGCCTATAGTGGTCGTCATCGGGCCAATGTTTTCTTCCATGAGTGGCGCAACAGGAGATTCTGCGTTCTCATTCAACTCATTCCTATTTTTCTACCTCACTGTTCTTCCCGGAGCCTTAATGACTATTATTCTAGGAGGTTTCATAATTGGCTCTGAAGGAGGGAGCGTGTGGTTCATTTATTCGTCCCCCATCTCTGCCAGAAGTCTTTTGAAAGTAAAATACTTCTTTGTGACTCTCTTCAGCTTCTTCATAACTTTGGTCTGTTTCTGTGTTGGTGTTCTTTTAACGTCTCCTTCGCTGGAGATGATTGCTGTAGGTTTAATTGAAGGCATTCTATTGGTCTTCTCTCTTAGCATTGTCTCGCTAACCTTCGGAATAAAAGGCGCCGACTTCGGTGAACTTCCAAGACCCAAGATGATTAGACCCTTGTGGAGTTTCATCAATGTAATCGCGTGCCTTCTTCTGGCGTTGGCTATAGTTTCGCCGATAATTCCTTATGGCTTGAAAATCATGTTCAACATGGCCCTTTCAGAATCATACCTTTACTTGGCATTGCCCTCAAGCGGCGTCATAGCCTTCATAGTAACTTATGTGTTTCGTAGAACAGCACTCAGAAACGCTGAGGAATTTTTGCTTAAGGCGGAGATATAGGAGATTGAGGTAAAGCTTATGCTTATGTTAAGCGTACCTATCAGCCACGTTTAGGAAGGCTACAAATGGAGCCAGCCATAGAAACTATCAACTTGACAAAAAGATACGGCTCACTCACAGCCGTGAACAAGCTTAACTTAAAGGTTGAAAAGAATGCTATCCATGGTTTTTTAGGGCCGAATGGGGCTGGAAAGACCACTACAATAAAAGTTTTGGTGGGTTTGCTAAGGCCTGACGGAGGCACTGTTAGAGTTCTTGGGCAAGAAGTTCGTGGAGACAGACCAGATGTTAGGTTGAGGATGGGCTACATGTCCGAATTGCCAAAGTTTCCAAAGTACCTGAAGGGATGGGAACTCCTAGACATTTATGGAAGAATGTATGGAATGACGAAGCAAGACCGCAAAGAGCAGATACCTAAACTGTTGGGAATGGTCGGGCTTAAAGGTAGGGAAAGAGACCTTATTGGAAAGTATAGCAAGGGGATGCAACAGCGCCTAGGTATTGCACAAGCATTGCTGAATGGACCCGAATTGGTTGTATTAGACGAGCCAAGCCTAGGTTTAGACCCTGTTGGCATGGTTGAAGTGAGAGAATTAGTAAAAGGAATTGCGAAAGAAGGCGTAACCGTTTTCATCTCCTCCCATCTATTGTTTGAAGTTGAACAAATCTGCAGTCACGTTACTATTATTCATCGTGGAGTTTCTTTAGTCTCAGACACTCTTCAAAACATTTCCAATAGGTTCTCAGGACCAGCCACATTACTGATAGAGGTGGCTAAACTCACTGACGCAATCGTTAAAACCGCGAAGGAACTGCCATTTGTTTC
>CAZNJT010000039.1:0-2162 GCA_964573475.1 uncultured Candidatus Bathyarchaeia archaeon
AGAAATGGTGGGAAGCAATAGTCGCTTTCGAATCCTTCGGAAAGCGGTCCATTGGTTTGTATCTTTGGCAGAACAGAAATGGAACATGGAAAAGAAAGCATAAGTTTAACATAAGGAATCTAGATGAATGGAATAAACTCAAAAACGCCATAGAACAGCTAACACCCAAACTTGTTCCCAAATAGTCTTCTTGCGTAATTTCATATTTTAAATTCTAATTTACAATACGAATTCAAAATTGAATAATTTTATTAATTCACTACAACAACAAAACAGCAGAAAGGCGAACTCTATGAAAGCCGAGCAAGAAACAAAGGAAGATATACAAAACGAGGAAGAAATTTATCAAGTAAACCATGAGCCGGAACAAGAAATTGGACAAGATGTTGAACAGAGAGATTACGTAGATGCTGAAGAACCAACAGAGCAAAAAATAGAACCGGCAAAAAACAAGAGTTTAAGGATAAACATTCAAGGAGAAGATAGAAGCAATTTCGTTCATGGGCTTGCCGTCGGCCTTGGGATTAGTTGCATTGCAACATTTGTCATAGTGTGGATTTCATTGTTTTTCACTCCAAAGTTGCCAGATGGAGTGACATATGAGAATTTGCTTTCAATTTTCATTTACCCACTCATCTATTTGCTGACGGTAGGTCTGATAGCGCTAACAGCTGGCATAGTCAAACAATTCTACAGTGCAAAAAGCAAGTTCTAAACACTGAATATTTCAAAATCCACGTATTTCTGACCTATAATAATTTAATAACCAACAGCCTTAAACTATAATTGTGGAAACTTATGCCCTACAAGTTTAAGCAGCTTCTAGAAAAAATCGCAGGTGAAAAAGCCCCGGGTCCATCTCCATCGTTTTCTGTGTTCCACCTACTGCGTGCAATAGAGCTTATAGCAGAGAAGACGATGGGGCGTGCCAAATTGGCTGATGGTTTAAATGTGGGAGAAGGTGCTGTGCGCACTATATTAGATCGGTTAAAAGACGCTGGTTTATTTGCAATCTCTAGAGATGGATGTACCCTTACAAGTGAGGGCTTAAAGCTCTTGAAAGAATACAGATCAATTTTTAAGAAGAAAATTGAAATTGGAAAAAACGAGTTAACACTCGCAGACTACAATTTTGCAATCTTAATCAAAAATCGTGGACATAAAGTTAGATCAGGTGTAGAGCAACGTGATGCGGCAGTAATGGCTGGTGCAAAAGGTGCGACAACAATAATGTTCAAAGAAGGACGCTTAAAAATTCCCTCGGTGAGCGGCAATGTGGCTAAGGATTTTCCAAACGCGGCAAACCAGATAGTTAGGCTTCTGGAGCTAGAGGAAAACGATGTAATAATAATTGGAAGTGCTGACAGTTTGGGAAAAGCCGAATACGGCACTTTAGCGGCAGCATGGACAGTTCTGAATGACTGCCGAGGAATGTAGGCGCGTATCTTTCATTAGTATGTGTATTTTTCTCCTCCAGCTAGGATGCGTTCTAGGGATGTGTTAAAGTTTATTATTCCCTCGTTTGTTTTTGCTGAAATTGGAGTTAGTAAAAATTTTAAACCAAGCTGGTAGATTGCCCGCATCACGTTTCTGCTCAGCAAACGTTTTGTTCCTTCAAGTTTTTGCTCAATTGAGGTTTCTAAAGCCTTTTGGTTGGCTGACCAATCCACAATTTTGTCAACTTCTTCTTTTGGGAGCAAATCGCTTTTTGAGAGCAGATGAACTTGGGGTAGGAAGAAACGGTTGTAGACTGCTGTTGAAAGGAAAAGATTTGAAACATAGTTAAGCGGGTTGACCGAGAAAACAGCGTCGAACAAATAAACTATGGCTTTTGGCTCTTTTGTAAGTTCGCTAGCAATATAGGGACCGCTTGCTCTAAAAGCAAATAACTCCATCTGTCCGGAAGTGTCAACCAAAACGATGTCTGACTTTAATTCCTCAATTTCCTTTGAAATTTGTTCAATTTCATCTGCAATCAAATCAGCAGCCATTATTAATGCGCCGTTTGGACCTAGACCATATTTTTCCATCAAATCTTCGACGTTTACGTAATCACGAACATCTACATCAGGCGAATATGGAAGCGTTAATACCCCTGGGTCGAGGTTCACGACTGCGACATTTTGTTTGGATATTTTCAACCATTCACTAAAGGCTGCTGT
>CAZNJT010000039.1:2262-14551 GCA_964573475.1 uncultured Candidatus Bathyarchaeia archaeon
TCACGACTGCGACATTTTGTTTGGATATTTTCAACCATTCACTAAAGGCTGCTGTGAGCATTGATTTTCCAGATCCAGCGGTTCCTATTATGAAGACTATTAGCATCTTCTTTTCATCCCTATATTTCAGCTGTGAAACGTGTTAAATATCACCACATAATCGGCAAGTAAAAACTTTCCCTATTTATTCGTTATAATACCCTCGTCTTTGGACGCTTTTTGCTGGCTTTCTGTGAAGCCTAGCCCTCCCTTATATATAAGATTCTGGAGTGTGGTTCCACTATCTAATAAGCTTTTTAGAAAAGTGAAAGCAAAGAAGAGGAAGATGAAGAAGAATTTTCTTACGGTGTTTTACATTCGAGAAAAATTAGGGATTGCAGAAGACATCTCTATTTTTGGTGCTGAAACCTTTTCTTTTAAGATGGGATTTCTGGTGGTTGTGGTTCTGGGATACTTGGTTGAGCTTGTCTTGACATGATAAACACGGTTATACCAATACAGACTAAAATCGCAGTGATCACCAATAACAACACGAAGAATGTGGATAAGATTGTTACAGTTTGAATTGTGCTGTCCGCTCCAGCGTAATCATTATTTCCAGACCAACTTGAACGAATATAGCATATGCCAGCGTCTTCTGTATTCCAAGCGTACGTGAAATATCCATGATTCGTCGTGGTTGTGTCTAAAACTTTCCAAGGTGAATTGTTGATTTTGATGTAAATGGTAATGGTTCTGTTTTGCAAGGGTGGTGAAAGTTGTCCAGAAAGTGTGACCGTGCCTCCTTGGATAAGGTATGTAGGTGAAATAATCAGCGATATTGTTGAATATGCTAAGGTTTTGTCGCTTGCAGAAACCTGTCCATAAGTCGTTTGTTCACAGTTCTCAAGAGTAATTACTTGCGCTGGAGCATTTTTCAACTTGTCTGGACATTCGCCAACTCTCCATCCATTTTGCCAATCTCCCCCCGTAACTTCAGCCACATAATAGCGGATGTTATTGTACGTTACGTAGTAGGCTTGTCCTCTTGCATCATGAGGCACATATGAAAGGCTAACGCCGATGTTCATGTGAGCTTGACTTTCATAGTACAGAAGTACAACATCAAGCCCGTGAGCCTTCACAATTGAAGCTGCAACATAGGAAAAAAGGTCGCAGTCTCCCTTATTTTCCACAATTGTTTCTACAGGATACTTTACTGGAGTCTCATTATAATGTATTTGATGCACAATCATAAGCACCCCATTTACGAAATCTTCATCGTCTGTGTAAATTTCTAAGAGGCAGTCGGCAATGGGCTTTAAAGCATAGGGCGTAACAAACTTGGCGAAATTGCTGTTTGAATTTAGACTATGGCTCTTTTCGGTATAGTATTCGTAAAGCGATTGTTGAACTGTAACATTCAGCCTATAATACGCTAAACCGTCTGGTTTATCTAAAAGCTGATAGGATTGGCTGTAGTTTTCTGAAAAACCTTGCGGGAGCAGATAAAAAATTATAAGGAAAACAATTACTAGCAGTAAGGTCTTCGGTTTTCTCATAGAAAATTTTGTTGTAAGTCTAATTTAAGGCATTTATGAACTGCTAATCAATAGTTTCTGTTTTGAAACTTAATTTTTCCATTGTTCTTCTGGACAAGTTCTGATAACTGAATTATTGCTTTTTCTAGGCGTTCTTTGGCTGTTTTAGAGTCTTTTGTGATGGTTGAAAAGTGGATTTCTAAGTGTGGTTTTTTCTCCTCTCCTTTTGGATGAGATTTTATGTAAACGTATGAGCTGTCATGCATTGTTTGGTCGATTAAAGGAGCCAAAGTTGACTCCATGATGTTATCTGCGTATATGCTTACCTCAAAAAACGCAACTTTTCCAGCCTCCTTCTTAAGCAACGGTGCAACAGACTCATCAAAAATAGCTTCCATCTCCGATGGAACACCTGGCAACGCTATTAAAAATGTTTTTTCAACGTTCAACATTATGCCTGGTGCCGTGCCAACAGGATTTGGCAATGGTTCTGCACTTTCCGGGAGCTTTGTCATTTTAACCCTAGCTGGTGTTAACTCAACCTTTTCAATTCTTCCTGCTTTGACGTAAGCTTCATATTTTTTCCTAACCATTTTCAAAGCTTTTTCGTTGACTTCTAATTTGAGGTTTAATGCTTTGGCTATTCCCTCTAACGTTTTATCGTCAAAGGTTGGTCCTAGCCCGCCTGTTGTTATTATGAACCGAGGTTTCCGTTTTAGGGCTTCGAGTATAACCTTTGCAATTTCATCAACATAATCAGCGACAACTGTTATTCGATTCACCATCATTCCTAATGAGGTGGCACGTCTAGCCAGCCAATGGGCGTTTGTGTTCAACGTTTTACCTATTAGCAGTTCGTTACCCACGCAGACTATTTCCATTTGCCGATTCAATTTCTCACATTTCCACCTTAAACGTTAAAAAATAAAATAGTTTGCCCTTTTTATGCCGTTTGCTAACTTACCATCTAAAAAGCTAGGGGCGTAGTCTATTTTTTCTTGCTAAGCCACCATTTCAAGTATTCTTTTTTCCGCTTTTCCTGCTCTTCTTCCTTAGTTTCAAATGAAGGTCTCAGCTTCTCTCTTAGTTCCATCAGTTCTTGTTGTGTTACAGATAGCCCGCAGCTTTTGCACACGTGGTGTTTGGTGGCTATCATGTATTGCATTTCGCCACCGCATTCTGGGCAATATTGCATTTTAATCACTCTTTTCTGCCTCTAGAAGTGAATATGCTTTGAGAAATAGGTTTCGCTTATTTAGTCGTTTAACCTACATAATTATTATTGTTTTTGTGTGTTGTGTTGTTTGTAGAAAAGTGCATAGTTAACCCTCAAGGCTCTATTCAACAGAGCGCACATTATTACTGAGATGTTTCCGCTAGACTATTTACTTTCTTTACAGCTTCCAAGGCAACTTCAATCATCTTCTCATCTGGTTTTCTTGTTGTTAAGTATTGAAGCCCCAAACCCGGTGCTAATAAGACTTTCATAATTTTTGACTTCTTGTATCTATCACTAAGCTTCAAAACTTCGTAGGAAACGGCGCCAATTACAGGAATAAGAAGAATCCTATAGGCTAGTTTCATGAAGAACCCTGAATCTGGCATGATTGAGAAAAACAGAATACTAATTAAAGCAACGATAAATATGAAAGATGTTCCGCATCTTGGATGAAATCGAGAAAATTTTTTGGCATTCGAAACATTTAGCTCAACTCCAGCTTCATAGGCATTTATAGCCGTGTGTTCTGCACCATGATATTGGAATACTCTTTTGAACTCTCCAACCAAAGATATGGATGCTAAATACAGCAGTAAAATCGCAAGCCGAATTACACCTTCTGCGACATTAAAAACTACTCCCCCAAGACCCAAGGGGGTAGTCAACAAAAAGGGTAAGACGCTAAACAAAAATATTGCTAAGGCTAAAGCCACGACAACTGTTAGCACTATTTCTTTGGGGTTAAGTTTTTCCTCTTCTTCCAGACTTGCATTTGCAGAAAAATAGAGCCCTTTAACGCCTATATACAGAGTTTCGAAAAGGGCCACAATGCCTCTCAGAAAAGGCAACCTCAAGACCCTGTGCCTTTCAGATACCGATTTTATTTCCTCTACGTTTGTCACTATCTCATCATTCGGCTGTCTAACACAAGTCACCATATGCTTTTTAGAACGAATCATAACGCCTTCTATAACCGCTTGCCCACCAAACGCCAGCGAAGGCTCTTCCTTTTCTTTGGTATCCAACTTCATATTTCATAAGGAGAATGCCAATCTAATATCCTTTTGCTGTTTTCATTTTCCCCTGAAACCAGTGAACTGAGTGCATTTAGGTTATGAAGTTTGCTAAATTCGATTCTCTAGCCAATCTAACGGCCCTTTCCATCTCATCCCTTGTCAGTTTTCTGCATAGTTCTGGAATTTCACGTGCTCGCCATTCAGGTCTATATTGAAACATGACGTTAACCCTCGTTTCTGTGCCTAGATTTTCAGCTATCCATTTTATGATTGGTTTTGTGCAGCATTCTAGATGATTCGGCAAAACTAGTATGCGTATTATAAGTTCGCCGTATTTTTTTGCTTCTAAATGATTATACGTGCATACTTTCCAGTAGTTTGGCGCATCAGAAATTTTTTCTGCACATTCGCTTGGTCCATACTTAAAGTCTAATAGGTAAACATCGGCGAATCCTGCTAAGAGTTGGGCTGTTTCTGGACTGTAGTAAGTGTTTGAGTTCCAAACAACTGGAATATTTACGTTTACATGTTTGAAGGTTTTAAGCCATTGTTGCAACCATGGTGTTGGTTCTCCGCCAACAAGGTTTGCGTTCCTGCAGCCGTTCATGCGTAAGTGCTCAACTTCCTTTGCTAATTCTTCGGGCTTGTAGACTTCTCCCTTCTCCATCCATTGAGAAATCGTCCAGTTCTGACAGTGGTGACAACGCATTGTGCAGCCCATGGTGAAAACGGTTCCAGAAGGCACCAGTTCAGGTTCCTCACCAACATGTTCAAAGATGCTTGAAACCGTTATTTCTGAACCGCATCTGCAATAGCCCACCTTACCTTCTAATCTGTTAACCCCGCATCTACGCGTACAAAAATGACAACTGTGAAGAATCCTGCTTGCGATTTCGATTTTCAAATCAAGATAAGATTTTTCTGGTTTTTGCATTTCCTTCAAATTTCTTTGCTTTGCATCAATTTCTCCTTCAATTTTGTAAAATTCTCGCGTAAGCCTCGTGTGTTTTTGCCAAAGCTCTTCCAAAGAATCGCTTTCGCTGAAATCTGCCGGAACTTTTTTGGCTATTATGAATTTTGCTGCTTTCTCATCTTGGGTAACAGCGAAGTATCTGGCCAAAGTTTTCTTTACCATTTCATCGTTTAAAACTGCTGTAGCATCTGGACGGAGAAGTCTCCACATTCCAATCAATTTTACTCTATGTTGAGGGATTATTAAAACAAGCCATATGGATAAGCGTATCCACTTGCGTGCAATTTGCCTTTGATGGGAATCTCATGTCCACATACTGGACAGCGCATGTCCTTAGTTAAATTCCATTTTGTAATTTCAAAGCTGAAACGTTTAATCAGCAACTCATTGCAGTTTGGGCAATAAGTGTTTTCGCAAGTGTGTCCCGGTACATTTCCAATATAGACATAGTTTAACCCCTCACCTTTTGCGGTGGCATAGGCTTTTTCCAATGTTTCGATTGGAGTCGACGAAATTGTAGTCATTTTATAGTCTGGATGGAAGCGCAGTAAGTGGAAAGGTGTTTCTTTGCCCAGCGTATCTCTTATCCAAGCTGCAAGCTCCTTTATCCTCTCAATTGAGTCCCCGATTTTTGGTACAACCAGATTTGTGATTTCTATGTGAATGTCATTTCTCTTCATTTCCTTTAAGGACTCGTAGATTGGTTCGACTGATTGAACCGATGAAAAGGTTTTGTAAAATTCCGGGTCTCCGCCGCCTTTGAAGTCCACGGTTGCTGCGTCCAAATAGGGTGCTATAGTTTTTACGGCTTCTGGTGTCATGTACCCGTTCGTCACGAAGGTGTTAAAAAATCCTACTTGACGGGCAAGCTTAGCTGTATCATAAGCATATTCAAAAAATATCGTTGGTTCCGTATATGTGTAGCTTATCCCTTGACAACCATTATCTCTTACGGCTTTAACAACCTCTTCAGGAGAGAAATGTTTGCCAGTTATTTCTCCGTTTTGGCTTATCATCCAGTTGTCACAGAATTGACAGCGGAAGTTACAACCGGCTGTGGCAATAGACATAACCGAAGATCCTGGATTAAAATGTGAAAGCGGCTTCTTCTCTATAGGATCTACACATGCTGATATTGCCTTGGCATAAACAAGCGAAAAAAGTGTTCCTCCCTCATTTTTTCTTACTAAACAAAAGCCTGTTCCGCCGTCACTTATGATGCACCTTCTCCCACATAAGTTGCATTTAGCTTTCTTATTCTCTAGTCTTTCGTAAAGCATTGCTTCATGCAATGATGGTGACATTTAATTTCCTCCTTTAAATTTCTAAGCTTAGATCTTCCATGTAAATTTTTGGTTTTTAGTCGTGATTTATTCATTTGGTGCTAAATCAGGTTTTTCCTTGATTTCAAAAACAAGTGGTGGAGAAGATGTCTTCACATCCAATTCTATGTTGAGAAGGCCTTCCAAAAAGCCAGCCCAAATATCAGTTTCGTTGATAAAAGGTGTTTTTATGAGGATATACTTGTCTCTCATGTAGAAGTCGCCAAATCCTTGTACCCTTAAGCGTTTAAAAACTTCCTGCCATTTTTCACGGTTTACCGTCTGAATGCCAAGGGTTGCCTCCATAGAAACTTTTGCGGCTTCACCCATTTTTCTTCCTATTTCGCGCCATTTTTCCTCTGGAATGTACTGGATGAGGATGTTAATGAACTCCAAGTTTATGAAGGCTATGCGGCTTATGCCGATATAATACTCCCCCCCGGGAAAACGCCAATCATAAATCATCATGCTTCTGTAAACGTCAAGCATTTTGGATATGAGGGGTTTTATGCCCGGCTCTTTTCCTTCCCGAATCAAGGAGTCAATGAATTCTCTTTCCTCTTTCTCCAGAATAATAGTTGTCCTTTTTACTGATTCTTCATTTTTCTTAATCATTTCTTCAAGTTTTTTCTCTTTATCTTCTTGCATAGTTGTTATATCCTTCAGCATATTTTATATGCTTTTCTAACCTGTCATCCACAACCGAACAATTTTTAACATGGCACATGCATTTTATAATTGCCGATGAAGAACTTACTTGTCTGAAAAGATGATGCACTCTGGGGTATCTGAGGCATAAACCTGCTTTTTATTTAAGAAAGAACTTTGTTCTTAATCAGATACCATATAAGCACTAAACCAGCTATGAAAAGGGCAAATCCAGAAACCATCGAAACAAAATAGTTCATTTTAAAAGTGTTTAGAAGTGCATAAACTATGTAAGTTGGTCCAGCGAAGGTTAGAAAAACCGCCAATACTATAAAGAATGTTTTCCAGAATTTTGAACTCAAATCCAACCTGATAGAAATTCTACTTTTGCTCTTTTGCTTTTTCTCAGTCATGTGCCTCACGCTCCAATAATGATTCAAAGTTAGCGTTTTCTCTTATAACCCTTCCTTCACCTCATTACCCAGAGCTTTCATCAGAAACTTGAAAACGGAAAAGCCTGCCCCACGGTCCGCCCTAAAGCCCGTTGTCGCACCCAGTAGGCACACACCTTCCAAACTGCGTTCTTTTGCAAGCCCCAGCATTAAGCCGGTAGCCCCCACAACTCTTCCTTTGCTGTATATTACTGCACCTTTTTCCATAAACTCAAGGGCGAGTCTAGGTGAAGTAGCAGCCACGTATACTTGCGTCTTCTCTTCTGTGATCGGAGCTCCACCAATTGTTACGATGAAGCTGCACCCCTGTTTTTCAACGAAATCCAGTATTTCACCACAGAGCATATAATGTGCAACAACATCATCAAAAGAAGGCTGTGTGTCACCCGTCATTATAATAAAATCGTTTTTCTCCATGGGCGCGGCGTAAAACTCGTATCTTGGCAAGCGGCAAATCCCCTTTGAATTAACTGAAACGTAATCCGGAAAAGAAGGCGAATACAATTCTGCAAAGGGTTTTGCCCCACAAAACTTTATCAAAAGGTGAGCCGCTATCTTCCCAACATTCCCAAAACCCGGAAGCCCTTGTACAAAAATCGGCTTCTCAAGAACAGGATTGAATATCTGAAGGAAATAAGGTTTATCCATTCTGCTTGCACCAAGCACGATAATATGCGTGTGATACTAAAATGTTTTTACAATAAAACACATTAATAAATGATAAGACTATATTTCCCAAAAAGATTTAAGAAAGCATGAATTCAGCATAAAAGCAGCGGGGTGGGGTAGCCAGGATTAACCCGCTGGGCTCATAAGAGCAGCCTATGTTGCTCGGAGTGACCCAGAGATCAGTAGTTCAAATCTACTCCCCGCTACCAAACTTGTCAGTGCGCACATTTCTTTTCTGAGATAAAAAAAGAAGGGTGATTTAGTGCTGTCTTGAGGATTTCTAGTCTGTTAAGATTAGCATGCGCAATATTTTCCCGAGTTGTTTGAACCCTTCCATATACCACGCGCCGAAGCCCAAGTCATGGAGCCAAACCACTATGAGACCCATGGCTGGCGATTTAATCATGCCGCAGGAGACTAGAACTAGATTCCATAAGCTTCATATTTGCAGCCAAGCATACTGTTGGGCGCCGAAAATAGGAGAAAGAAAGAATATGAAAAAGGTATTACTAGTTTCCATAATTTTGCTATCAATGCTTGCGTTGACTATCGTTCCAATGACAAGGTCCACGACGGGTATACCAGACCTCAAATATAGTGTATCGCCCATCCAAGAGCTATTTGAGGAAGCTGCAGATTTTTCCACGCCTATTGATCCAGTAGGTACATACGTACCCTGGGATGTAGACATTGTTAACGCAGAAAACTACCTGGACGGCGGTGAAGGAATATACATTGCAGTCATAGACACAGGACTAGTCTCTAATTGGGCTAGTTTCGTCGCTCCAACTGCAACTATCAGAACGGATTTGGGCAGAGGCTGGAGCTACGACGTTGCCTGGGATGGAAGTGACTTTGTCTTTACACCAAACGCGTCCAGAGGTTTCATCACAAAGGCATACGAGGGCTCAGGCCACGGTACACACGTGACATGCGAAATAGTCGGGTATAAACGCTCAACTATTGGCGTCCCACCAAATATAGTGCTCGGAGTTGCGCCCAAGGCAACGATAATTCCAATACTAGGGCTTGACACATGGTTAGTCAACTGCCCCGATCCAAACTACCCAGGATACCACGCAGGGAAAGTGCTGTTCAGAGGCGGAGACGACTGGATGCTCACCTCAGCCATATACTACGTAGCTGAGCTCGCAGAAGAAAACGGTTGGAAGATAATCTGCAGCAACAGCTGGGGATCAAGCGAACCCTCACCCGCAATAAGAGAAGCCATAGACTATGCCATAACCAAGGGCGTGATCTTCGTGTTCTCCGCAGGCAACGCTGGAATGGCTCAAATGGGCTGGCCAGGGGCCTATCCAGAAGTGATTTCAGCAGCAGCAGGCGGCTGGACAATGCAGTATCTCGGCTATCCACCTTCAAACCCGCCAGCTCCATACAGATGGTATCTAAGTGACGTTCCAGAAAAGCTCAACACGAAGAACAACCCCATTGAGCAGATCTATGGAGTCCCCAATAACTACTACGACAACAACTGGCAGATATACTTGGCCACGTTCAGCGGCAGGCCAAATGCAGCCCTAGGACAGACCTGGAAAGACCTAGACGTTTGTGCACCCGGCTGCTATGTCGTCGGACCATACAAACCAGAAGCTGCTTGGAGTGAAACAGCGGGCGCTTGGGCTAACCTCAATGCTCCAACAGCCTACTACGGTCTATGGGGCACGAGCATGTCTGCTCCACACGTTGCTGGAGTAGCAGCTATAGTTGCACAAAACTATCCAACCTTCAACCAAGCTGACATGGAGTATGTCCTGAAGAAAGGTGCATCGCGCATTCCGCTGTCCTCAAACACAAAGTGGCTCTATGACCAGTTCTACGGTGTTGAATTCCCGAACAACGACCATGATGCTGGCGCCGGATGGCTCACCGTTGACAACGCACTTAAGACAGCAAGCGTTTACCACAAGTAGAAGAACGAAGTAGCAAAACATTCCTCACCCTCCCTTTTTGTTAAGACCGCAAAAGCGCATGCACAGCAATAGTGGCGTTATAGAACATTGTTCCGTAAACGATATTTGCTCGCTAAAGAATCTATTTTGGGAGAAGAGAAAGAAAAATGCTCAGGAAACGCGCTTCTCAAGTAGGTTTTTTCCTGCTGATCGTAGCTTTACTAACATGCGTTTTCAACACTCAGCTAGTTCGCGCGTCTGGAACGATTTACATCAGGGCCGACGGAAGCATAGACCCTCCAGAAGCACCAATCCAACGAAATGTTGGCACGTATACTTTCACTGGCGACATTGATGGTTCAATTATTGTGGAAAGGGACAACATTGTAGTCGATGGAGCAGGACACACTCTTCAAGGAACAGGAAGCGAAACAGGAATAGACTTGTCAGGGAGAACCAATGTGGCAATCCAGAACATAAAAATCAAAACCTTTGACAGCGCCATCTATCTTTCTTCATCAAACCACATTACCATTTTAGGAACAAACATAGCAGACAGCAGTGATGGAATCTGGATCAGCGATTCCTCCAGCAACAGCATCTCTGGAAACAACATAACAGCAAACGTGCTTGAAGGCATCTTCATCCTTGCCTCTTCAGACAACACCATCTCTGGAAACAACATAATAGCCAACACGTTTGACGGAGTCTATCTCTCTTCATCTTCGAACAACACCATCTCTGGAAACAACATAGCCAACAACGGCTGGGGGGTCACCTCCTACTATTCTTCAGACAACAGAATCTTTCACAACAACTTCATTAGCAATTTTGAACAGGCTGACTCCGAATCGTCTATAGACGTCTGGGATAACGCCTATCCTTCTGGCGGCAACTACTGGAGCGACTATGCAAGTGCCGATATTAAAAAAGGTCCAAACCAAGATCAACCCGGAAGTGATGGCATAGGGGATACTCCATACATTATTGACAGCGACAATCGAGATCGTTATCCCCTTATGAACCTCTTTGGAAGCCCCTCACCACCCACCTATGCACTAGCGATCACGTCTACTGCTGGTGGCACAATTACCCCAGTTCCCGGAACTTATACATATTCTCAAGGACAAAATGTTCCTGTACAAGCGGTACCAAGCAGTGGATACATTTTGAACCATTGGGAACTCGACGGCATAAATATAGGAGCGCCTAACCCAGTAACTGTCACCATGAACACAAACCACAATCTGCACGCCGTATTTATCCCGACATACAGCGTCACTATAAAGGCTCACTGTATCACTGAGGGTGCAGACGTCGGTGTAACCATAACCATGGACGGATCGCCAACAGGCTATACTACACATTACACATTTGCAGGTTTAATAGGAACTCATACTTTCACTGTTCCCACCGCTGATCCAAATGGTCATCCATTAAAACAATGGAATACAGGAAAAACAAGCACGACCATAACGGTCACCACAGGCGGAACATACATGGCATACTATCGAACACCTACAGTACACGCTGTCGCCATAACATCGGTTATGCCTTCTAAAACTGTTGTAGGTCAAGGCTATTCTATGTCGGCTGATATAACCGTTTTAAACCCGGGCGACTACACCGAAACCTTCAACGTCACATTATACGCAAACACAACTTTCGTCGCATTACAGACAATCACTTTAGAAAGCGGCGCCTTCACAACAATCACCTTCACTTGGAACACTGCTGGCTTTGCTAAGGGAAACTACATCATAAGCGCCTACGCTTGGCCACTTCGTGATGAGACAGATATTTCTGACAATAACTGCACCAACGGCTGGATATCTGTGACCATCCCAGGCGATGTTGATGGAAACTTTGAAGTGGACATCTATGACATTACAGCCATTTGTGTTTGCTACGATTCAAAAATAGGTCCACCAAGCGATCCATTGTACTATCCAAACTGTGACTTAGACGGCAATGGCATTATAGACATTTTCGATGTGACTACAGCATGCATAACCTACGGACAAAAATACCCATAACAGGGCACGTTCGGATCTGTTTTTTCAAGATTTTTCTATAAATATCAGGTCGAGCCTTTTGACATGGGCAGCGAAGAGTATGATTTAATCCCAGTCTGCGGCGAAATACGTGAAGCTTCCAAACGCGGCGCGTTGCAAATACTTGGGAAAGTTTGCTTTTGACAAGATGATAGAACTCGGCGTACCAGAAAGCGTCGCAGACTTCATAGAAGGTCGGACGCCCAAAACGATAGGCGCCAAACACTATATGATATTGCTGAGGCAGGCTAAGCAATACTACACAAGATATGCGAAATACGTCACAGAGCTTAGGCGGAAAGTTGGTCTGTTAACAACAGCCTAACTTCCTTTTTTCTGTCTGAAAAGCAGTGCGCTAAAGATTTAATAGTTAGCGCGCGCGCTAAACTTGTTGGAAATAAAAGGTAGAATTTAACTTCTGAACTGTCAAGCTCTTCCTTTCTCTTCCTTACCGAAGTATGTTGTCCATTTAAGTTTACGGGCATCTCTTCCAAATTTTAAAGAAC
>CAZNJT010000040.1:0-3445 GCA_964573475.1 uncultured Candidatus Bathyarchaeia archaeon
CTTACTATGTCATTGATAATGGAAACTGGCAGACTATCCGTAGGAAATGGCAGTCGCTGGTCGAGGAGAAGACGCATTTTGAAGAAGGACCAGTTGAGTCGAAGCCTCTCTTCAACATACGATTAGCGGAAAGTACGCTTTACGGCACAGCCGAATTGAAGACGCAGCTAGAAGCTGTGAACTCGAGGAACAAGGAGGCTACTGGAAAGATACTTCTGGTTCCACCGAAGGGCTGGAAAATTGTTCCCTCAGAGATAGATTTGACCAAAGTAACATCCAGTAGTCCCTTCTCAGCCAATGTGTCACTTCATCCTCCTGCCAAGGCCGAGCTGGGTGTTCACAGCGGATCCATCGACTTCTATACTGACAGACAGATGATTCGGTTTCATCTTGATGTTTGCCTTCTTTCCACAACCTCAAAGCACAAGGTGTCGGCTATGCATAGCAAGGAGGAAGGCAAACGAGTGGTCAAGGTCTCTAATGGCTTGCTCAAGTTCAAGGCTAGCGCAGAATTCGCCGGATGTCTCTATTTCCTGTCGAGAGAAGACGAAGTGAACCAATTGTGCTCGAACTTCCCCCACATTGGAACAAAAGTGTTTTTGCAGAACTACTCAGGGGGAGTAAGAGCGCTGTATCTGGGAGACGGGTTCGACTTTGAGAAGTCGAAGAGTCATCAGGAACACTATGAAACAGAGATCATCAAGGAAGAACGTTGGAAGGGCGTCAAGTTCAACTTTGAATCAGAAAAACAGGAACAGCTGAAAGGTTTACTGGGCGCCATATCTTACCTGACCTTGCCGTCTAGCAACATCGTAAAGATCAAACGAGAATTCAAGAATCACACATCAGCCCGCTTCGATTTCTACAGCACCATTTGGATATCACCGAACGCTGGAGGAAACTTCGAGAAGAACGAGGTAATATTCCCACGAGATGGTAGGATCTTAAGGTTCAAGAGAGCCGGGGGATTTGTGTTGTCAGGAGTTCAGCCGGAAAAGGGATGGGTCTTCATCGCGAACGCGGAGCAGAAGACTGGCCTCGGTGTAATAACTGGTGACCCTAATAAATCTATGCTACTTACGATAGACGCGGGAAAGAGTCTAATGGAACTACTGATCCAGTCCAAGATTCAACTGCAACCCACGGAAAGCTGCAACCTAGAAGATTACATCGTTGTCACCAATGAAGATCACGAGCCCATGGACAAACTCTCAAACATGCTTCGTAAGTTGACATAAGCCTAGCGCGCGCTACCTTTTTCATTATCCGTCCAAATATTAGCCAGCCCCCTGAAGCGCGTGCGTGCGCGCCTTGAAGGAGTAGGTAGGTACGTGTAGGTGTACGTGTAGGTACATGTAGGAGTGACGAAGTGAGTCCGTGTTGGAGTGTGCGTTGGTTGGTTGGATAAAACTTTACCCCAACCAACCAACCATTTATTACGTGCAGAAAGGTCATAGCTGAACCTCAGCACAGCGAAGGCATCACGCGCAACGTCACGTTTTCTGAGTGGAATCTTGCTTAGCTTTAGATTCTATGAGGATTCTTAGGATGTCTATACAAGTGTTGAAGCGTGCGGATCAACTGTGATTCTACTTGCTGTCGCGTTGGTCACTATTTTCCAGAATGAATATAATAAGGTTCCAAACATAAGCAGTCCGAGGAATGAATTTGAACAGAATGGCTGAGAAAATGGCAAAGCCGTTTCAGGAAATACTCGATCAGCAACGACACGCGTTGAAGATTCCTGGAATCTCAGCAACGGTGATTCTACATGATTGCACAACATGGCTTGGCGTGAGTGGAAAATCATCAGATAGTGAGTTCATGAATTCGGCTATGCTCTTTGGTCTTGGCAGTGTTACCAAGACGTATATCGCAGCCTTGGTTCTCCAACTTATACAAGACGGCGCTTTGGCCCTTGAGGACTCGTTGGAAAACTGGATCTCTGAGTTAGACCAGATCGATGGGAACATTAAGATTCGGCAATTGCTCAACCACACGAGTGGGTTGTATCGGTACCAGCTAAAGCCAGAGTACTTGGCAGCGATAACTGCGCAACCGGAAAAGATTTGGACAACGCAGGAGATCTTAAAGAAATTCCGTGGTCAGCCTGAGTGCCAGCCAGGGTCATGCTGGGGAGAGTCAGCGATGGACTACGTTTTGCTTGGAATGATCGTTGAGAAGACAACTGGTTCCTCGGTCTCGAGCCAACTCATAAAGAGGCTTCTAAATCCTCTGAAGCTGGAACAAACTTTCCTATATCCTGAGCAGAAGTATCCTGCTGAGCTGATGACTCACATGTGGTGGGATGTTACTGGATCTGGTGAGCCCATTGACGTTGTGGTGGGCGCTTCAGGACTCCCCCTAGCAGCTCTATTCAGCTCGCTGTGGACTTCAGGGGGAATGCACTCCACAGCAGAAAACTTGGCACGCTTTGCTAAGCATTTGTTCGAGGGAAAAGTGCTTGAGGAAGAAGCACTAAAAGAGATGCTGGCGCCAGGTCCAGAATTGTACCCCGGTGCCCACTACGGGTTTAGCGTCATTATTGACCATGTAAATAACAAAACCGTTTATTGGCATTCTGGCGGAGCCGGATATTCGTCGATATACTACTACATCCCTCAAGATGACCTAAGCATCGCTGTCCTCTGCAATCTAATGGTAGACCCGAAGCCTATAGCTATCGCGCTTTGTCAAGCGTATGAGAAGAATAAACAAAGCTAGCGTATGGGGAATAGTATATTGAAACTGAGGATAATCCTATAAACTGACGCACACCACCTTTCTTGTGCCTTGAAGAGAAACCCGTTTTCCCAAGGCAAGATACGTTCTTTTTTGGTTGGTTGGTTGGTTGGATAAAACTTTACCCCAAACCCAATCAACTTCACCGCGACTTAGCTAGTTCTGCAACCTTTTCTCTAATCTGCTCATACACTTTCCAAGCGTTTTCTCTATCCATAAAATACGGGTCTCTAACATTCCACACCACAACCTTATCCTTGCACTCTGGACACAGATTCAACACGTAATCCCTATGCTCCTCCTCCATAGCCACGATAACATCATAAGCCATAAGCCGCTTACCACCCAAACCCTCAGGACCACTCTTCAAATACTCCTCCGCATTTTCCCTCCTCAAAAACTCCCTCACCTCATCCGCAACAGGAATAGCCACTTGCATACCAGCAGAATCCACAAACCAATCACGCCTCATCTTCCTCAACAAAGCCTCAGCCAACGGACTCCGATGCGCATTACCAGAACACACAAACAAAACCTTCATCGAATCTTCCTCCCTACATACTCTGGTTGAAGTTTTATAAACTCTATTTTCCACATTAAAACACCTAACAGGAGAAAGAACAAAAACTAACCGCAAAACAAGATAATTCTTTTATACAATCCCAAAAACCAACAAAACCAAAGAGGCTCACCTTGAGAACCA
>CAZNJT010000040.1:3545-6560 GCA_964573475.1 uncultured Candidatus Bathyarchaeia archaeon
TCTTTTATACAATCCCAAAAACCAACAAAACCAAAGAGGCTCACCTTGAGAACCATCTACTATGTTGCATTAGCCATCGGAATCTGCCTAACCGCAATCTACGCCTTCGAAACCTACTACATGGATTCCATGAGAATCTTCTCAAACGCGTTCCCACCATTCATCGCAGGCGCAACCGTCATCACAGCTACGTTCGCGCTCAAAAGATATTGGGGCGGACTAGGCAGCAAACTAACCCAGGTCTGGTTGTGCTTCGCCATAGGCATCTTCTTCTGGTTCCTAGGCGAACTGACATGGGCAATATACGCGCTCATACTCAAAATCTCAATACCATACCCATCAGTCGCCGACGCCTTCTGGTTGACAGGCTACACACTACTACTCTTAGCTCTAACAGAGTACCTGTATCTAGTGAAACCTGCAATCTCGAAAACAATCCTCGCAACAGCCTCCACAATCGTCCTGATACTGGGCATCCTCTCCTCCTACTTCCTCATAGCACCAGCCCTGATGCAAGAAACCAACCTAACAACAAAAACCATAGACTTAGCCTACCCCACATTGGACTTCATAATGCTAATACTCACAATCACAGGACTCATAGTCCTCGCCAAAAGCAGGGTCAGCAAATCTTGGATGCTCTTCAACACAGGCATACTCATGACCGCCATCGGAGACTCACTATTCAGCTACGCAACCGCACACAACACATACTATGAAGGACACCCTTTGGAGCTTTTCCTGCACTTCGGATACCTGCTGTTCATATTAGCCTTCTACATCCACACAAAAACGCTCTAAACCCAACAAAGGAGGCATTGATGCTTTCTGTCTCTCTGCGGAGACTAGCCCCCCTTATATAGGTTGTTTGAAACTTCCGTAGAATTTCCAGTTTTTTTATCGTTGTCACTAATATAGAGCGGAAAAGAAAACGCGACATCCATATGCTAAAGGATTTTATCGACTTTTAGATGTGTGATATATCCAATGGAGCCAAATATTGTCAGCGAAAAGACTTCAAGAATTCTTCCCCATGAAAACGGTATGTTTCCATAGAAAACCAAGCCTAACAAGAATAAGAAAATGCTGTATGCTCCAAAGGATTTTATGTTGTGGAAATGCTCTACGGTCCTAAAGGCTGGCATCCTGTCGCCAAATAGCAAGAAAATGAAAATTGGAGCAAGGAACAATAAAGCATATTTTTTGACCCATGTTCCGTCATTATTTTTCTCTTTTGTATTTCTGATTCTAAAAGGTGACAGTAGGTCTGGAAGGAAATGGCTATAAACAAAGATCACTAAGCCCAAAAAGAGCGAATCTACAACGTTATTTCCGAAGAAAAACCCCAAGCATAGATAGCATATTGACAGCGGCAGGACAACTTGCTTCAAAGTTGAACTCAAGTAATCAATGTGCTCGGTGGTCTCATGTCTGATTTTACGTAAAGTTATTTTGAGATGTACGTTTAGGTTTAAAGTTCGGAAAAACCATAGAACAAAATTTTCAGAGGAAAGCCTACAATGTTTAAGGAACCCTTTTACACTCATAACAAATCTGCCTATCTTCATGGGTTGTTCTACTCCCGCCAATTAATTGAAGTCTATTTCTTAAAAATTTTTTCTGTGTAGTCTAGCTCCTTTATATAGGTTGAACCTTGGCTTCTAACGTGCTTTGCTTGGTGAATTGTTACATAGGCTTTAATATGGGAAGGTTTTGAATGGGAGGGTGTGGGCGGAAAATGTCTGCGGAAGAAATGAGTCAGAGGGAGATTGAGCAGTTTCTCTCGTGTGCGAGGGTTGGCAGGTTGGGCATATGTCTTGAAAGTGGACCGTACGTGGTTCCTGTTGGTTATGCGTATGCTGATGGCAAAATATTCTTTCACACATGCAGTAAAGGCTTGAAGATGACTGTTTTGAGGCGGAATGCGAATGTGTGCTTTGAAGTGGATGAGGCTTTGTCTGATGCTTCGATGTTCAAGAGCGTAATTGTGTTTGGCACTGCGGAGATTATTGGTGATAAGGAGAGGATGATTTCTTATTTGCAGAGGCTTATTGATAAGTATCGGGTTCCAGAAAGCTTTGACACGTACATGAGCAAGCCGGGAAGAAACAGAGAGAAAGAACTGGAAGCAGCAAGAATTTGCATAATAACACCCAAGAAGATTACTGGCAAAAAATGGGTAATGAAGGGGTAGTTACATACTATGATGTCTTTCTATCCTTTAGGGCTTCGCCAAGAGTTAACACGGTTATCGCAACCATAATTCCGAGTAAAGCCCCGATAATTTGGAAACCTCCGGGACCAGGTGGATGCTCTACTAAGGTTCCAATTAAATATCCAGTAAATGCTGCAAGGATTATTCCTATTATTGCAAGCTCAACCTTCAAACTGTTTCCCCCAATGTTTTTCTTCGTTTTCAGTTTTTATGACTTGTGCAAGAATCTTCGACTAGATTGTAGATGATTAAGTTTTAAGACCTTATCTACTCATTTTATTCTCTTAGGTGCAAGGCAAGTTGGAAAAGATATTTGAGGTAAGAATTTTCAAGTCTATGCTATGAAAGAGTTCGATAGGGATTTGATTGCGCCTTGTGGAATGAATTGCGGAATTTGCAGTGCCTATTTGGCTTATTCAAGAAATATTCCTAGGAAAAGAGGTAAAATTATTTATTGTGTTGGATGTCGTCCTCGTAATAAGCGATGTGCATTTCTTAAAGGATATTGTGCAAGATTGAGCGATGGTAAGATAGGATTTTGTTTTGAATGTAGCGATTTTCCATGTTATCGACTTAGCCGTTTAGATCAACGTTACAGAGAAAAATTTGGAATGAGCATGATTGAAAATCTTAATGAGATAAAAAAGAATGGAATCGACAAATTCCTCAAAAATCAAAGAGAGAAATATAGATGCCTTAAGTGTAGAGGGGTAATCTGCATTCATAACAAGAAATGTTTTGATTGCGAAAAAATTGAAAGCTGGAAAAGTTGACTCTTAATAGTTATGGTGGTCTTTTTT
>CAZNJT010000040.1:6660-14063 GCA_964573475.1 uncultured Candidatus Bathyarchaeia archaeon
CAACTTTATGAATTCGTTAGAGTTAACTATGATTGGCGCTATTCTTTTACCAGCTTTCTGATAAGTATTAACTATCGATTTTACCCTATTCTTTTCATTAGTAAGAATAAACAAATCAACATCACTTTCCTTTACGTCAGTTCCTTCTGAGCAACTTCCGAATAATATAATTCTTTTACAATCTTGTTTTATCTCCTCAATCAATTCATTGAGAGAATAAACATTGAAGAGAACTTTGAATTGTCTTGCTACAGCATTTTTCATGTTAAGACTATAGAAAACCATTCTTCCCCTTTTACTTCTGTTAAGCACTTTAATTTCGGAAAGCTTTCTAAGAATTTTGTTCGCAGAACCTTTGCTAACTCTCGCTTTTCTAACAACTTCTCTCTCGTGTAATTCTCGCATTGGCTCTTCATGGAACAGATAGAGAATTTTCAGCAGAGTCGGTGTAATGAAATCTAATTTATCGGGCATATGCTCATTATTTTGAACTTAAGATAAATAGCTTTCCGTCCTGCGCTAATGTTACAGAAACCATTCCAAAACTCAATTTTACTACAGTGGTTAATAAGTTTTTTATCTTAAACAAGTTATAGACACGGATGATAATTATGAAGGCTAAATTCGAATATGTTGGAATAAGAGTAACAAATCTGCAAAAATCCATCGACTTCTACACAAAACTGCTAGGCATGAAGGTTGCAGGCCGAGGCAAGATTGAGCAAACTAAAGGAGAAACCGTTACACTACAAAGCGAAGAAGGCGGCTTCATACTAGAACTAAACCACTACGAAAAAGACAGCCCATACAATACACCCTACAGTGCAGGCGAAGGACTAGACCACCTAGCCTTCAAAGTAGACAACCTCGACAAAGCCCTAGAAGAAACCCGAAAAGCAGGACACCGCGCAATCCTAGAAATGAAAGCAAACGAAAGCAGATGGGCATACATAGAAGACCCAGACGGAAACTGGATCGAACTCTTCGCTTAGCGCCTATTTTTTTCAAAAATACATTGTTTACTGACAAACATTTCATTTCACGATTTTTTCAAGTTCTTTGACGAAGTGTTCATATTGTTTCATACCAATTTTCCAGAAGTCTGGGCTATCGATATCAAAGCCTACTATTTTGCCAATTTCAATGGGCGAAATGCTGCTTCCAGCAGATAGAATCTTTTTCAGTTTGGGCACAAACGCTTTGCGTTCTTCAAGATATTTCTGATAAAGCGCGTAGACAAACAACTGCGCATAAACATACGGATAGTTATAAAATCTGAAATTAGCCATGAAATAATGCGGCGTCACACTCCACTCCGCTTCTAATTCGTCAAACCAATCCACTGCATCGCCGTAAGCCTTGTTTCTAGCAGCAACCCAGAATTTACACACAGTTTTGTGATCTAAGAATTCTCCATGCCTAATCGCATTGTACAGACTTTGCTCAAACCATGCACGAGCAGTAACTTTGAAAAGGACACTGCCTGCACCATCAAGAACTCTGCAGAGAATCGCTTTCTTCTCCACGTCAGTCTTGGCTTCGCTTAACAAAAGGTCAGTCAGCAATAATTCTCCAAATATAGAGGCAGTTTCTGCAACAACCATCGGAATCTCTCCATTAGCAATCGTCTGATTTCGCGAAAAATAATAATCATGCGTCGCATGACCAAGCTCATGAGCCAAAGTATAAACATCATTCAAATTTCCATTAAAACTCTGAAGCACAAAAGCAGACTTACTATTATACCAACCTGCACAAAAAGCACCATTCTGCTTACCAAACCGTGGCGAAGCATCAATATGATTTCTGGCAAACACGTCTTTAACGGCAAAAGCATAATCTTCATCAAACTTGGTGTAGGCTCTGACAACCAAATCCTTTGCAGTGCCAAAATCAAACTTTATTTTTGGTCCATTAGGCAATGGTGCAATAATATCATGACAACCAAGCTTAGGCAAACCCATAATCTTGGCTTTAAGCTTAAGATACCGCTGATACAAACCAGTATTATCCTCAATAGACTTTAACAGATTATCAATAATCCGCTGGTCCACATCATTCGCTATTAGACTTGCATGCATGGGCAAATCATACTTTCTCCGCTCACACACATTCAACCAATCGTCACAGATATTTCTCAAAGCAGAACAGAATATCTCCCCATCCTTCCCTACAAGACCATAAATAGACCTCATCGCTGATTCCCGCGTGGCACGATCAGGATTAGGCAGCAAACCATAAGCTTCGCCAAAAGGAATAACCTTCTTCTTACCTTCAATCATCACCTCAAACATTTGTGTATTAAGCCATTTGCTCTGTAGCTCCTCCCAAGCCCGAACACCAAACTGATCCTTCTCAATAATCAACTTTTCCTCAACCTCAGAAAGCTGATGAGGAACTTTCCTTCGCAGCCTCTCCAAAACATGCCTATAATTCGCAAGCGCAGAATCAGAAATCAATCTTGGATCTTTATAAACCAAATTGCCAACTTCCAACTCAAAAAACGCCAAAAGCTTACCTAACTTCGCTCTTAACTTATTCACTTTATCATTAAGAGATCGAGTTTCCGGCAAAGTCATGTTAGCAGAAAAAGATAGCCCAGCAAATAACGAAACATCGTCTAACTTCGCAAAGTAAGCTTCATACTCCTGAATGCACGTTAGCAGTTCCTTAGCCGAAAAATCCTTAATTTTACTCCGATATTTGTTCGCAAATTTCTCAGCAATCTCAGTTACATCATCGATAGCCTTCTGAACCAAAGAATCAGCGACACTTGGAAAAATTTCAGATAAATCCCACGTAATCTCGCTTTTTGCCATGTCAATTCATCCTCATCTTAAAGGCAGGTTTGGAGTACTCCATAAAAGCGCAGCCGAAATTTAAGCCTATTCATAATGTCGTTTTACGGTGGCGGTCTTTTCTGGGCATATTGATATCTGCGTGGTTTTCCCTCTCTCGTTAATATGCCATCCTTAACCAAATCAATCAACGCATGCGCCACCGCCGTGCGGTCATAATGGAACCCGCGCTTTGCCATCTCGCTGTGGACTTCGCTTAAACCTTTAGCCTCTGAGAACCAGCCTTCTTCCCAAAGTTTCTGTATTATGCCCTTACATGTTTCCGCTCTCGGCGGCGCCGCAGCCCTTTCGCTTATCAGTGGTGATTCTTTCAGTTTTTCCGTTACTGTCGAGAGGATTTTGTCCACTGTTGCCTGTAGTTGGTCTTCTTGGCATTCAATTTCAAATTCTATCTGGCCCACTTTCATTTTTACGCGGATTGGTGGTTTTGGTTCTTTTTCTGTCATTGTTTCACCTTGTTGTTTATTGTATTGTGCATCTTGTTCATGCACAACACTTAAATATCTCTTTCTCAAACTATTGGCTATTGGTGAATCTTGGTGATTGAACAATACACTATAGCAACAACACCAAAATATAACTTTCCACAACCAAACATGGACACAACATTACCCCAACGCCTCATAGAACTAAGCCTACACTCGCTTAAGCACGCCCAAAACCAGCCTATTCAACTAAATCAACAACTTTTTCAACAAACCAACAACATAGACGTTCAACCACAAACTCTTCAACTTAAACTACAACCCATACCTCTACATGCTAAACACGAAGAAACCATAGTCGCCGCAGTGGACACCTCAAGCATGAAAATCGGCGAAACAGCCACAGGCATATTAATCGCCGTCAGAGGCGCAAACGTCTGGAAACAAAACAAAAGCTATCGCTACATACGCCTAGGCCCATTCATATTCCACATAACAGAAGAAAACAAAAAAGAAGTCTACAACGCATTACAAAGAGCATACTTCAACTCTCCACATGAACAAAATCAAAGCTCGCCAAACCTCTTGCAGATGCCAACACGCATAGCAAACCTCCTAGAACGATGGCTCCAAACAATGCTCACAAAAACAATAAACAACGGACTAATCCTATTCGACGGCTCACTAACCAGCGGAACCGCGGACACGTCAACCCCACTCATGAAAGAAATTTTGGAAACGGCCAGAAAAAGACGAAATGTTGTCTTAGCCTTTTCAAAAATGACAACCCTAAGATGTAACGGACACCTTATAACAGACATTCTCCTTGAACATAAGCCTCCTTATCTTCTTGAAACAGCAGGTTTGAAAACTAAGCCTCCAATCGTTTTGTTAGGCGACGTTTACGTGGCAAGGCTAACAAAAGGAAACTACGCATTTAGACTAGACATCGACAAACAAGTTGCTCCAGAGCAGAAAATAGGGGCTGTTGAAAAACTTTTGGGAAACGACCTACTCTCACAAAGCTACCCAGAAACCCTACGTTTGGCGCATATTCTATGCACGTTCACAGCAAACGAAGTCATAGCCATGCAACACTTCACAGCACACGTATACAAACTCAAAATCATCAACAGACCAGACATGCACAAGCTATTATTCGGATCCTTTGGAAAAGGAGACGCAAACGCATGAAACTATACAAGAAAGAAGGTAACATCATCCAAATCCTAAGCTTCCCAAACGAAACCGTAGAAAAAGGGGATTATCTGCTAATTGAAGATGCTGACGCTGGAAAAGCCCTAATCGCTCAAGTAATCGACGTACAATTTGCAAGCATCCCAGGCATACTGGAAGAACTGCTCCGCAGCCTACCAGACGGCGGAGAACTAATACAGGGCGAAGACTTCGACCCACTAGAAATCGCACCACACATCACGTACATTCAAGACGCAAGTCTGCTCGTCTGCAAAATCCGCGCAACAGTAGAAAACGAGAGCTTAAGCCCAAGTAGTTCGTGGCTTCCATCACGTTCGCAGTCAACAATAAAAAAACTCCCAATCCCAACATTAATCAAACTTGCCAAAATTGACGGAAAACTCCCAATAATTTTAGGCGGCACAAAAGATTCCTCGCTTCTAACAATAGACGCCACATCCTTAGACGGCAGATTAAACATAATAACTGGAAAAAAGGAAACTGGCAAATCCCACCTATCCAAACTCTTAATGCTAAACCTAATAGGGTATAAGGCTACGGTTGTAGTTTTCGATTTGAACGGCGAATACATAAGCCTAGGAATGACAACCGACGGAAAAAGAAACGCTTATCATGATAAAATTCACGTTTTAACGCCTTCCGAAAATTTTAAAGTCGCCCTAAAACAGTTAAACCTGCACGTCATATTGGAAATTCTTATTCATGCACTTCACCTGCCCGGAACATCTGCCCGCGAGTTTAGACGCATATGGCAATCACTAAAGGAACGTGACAGCCTTAATCTGCACGAGCTAGGCGAGACCATACGCAATTGTCACTGCAACCAACATGTCCGCGACGCACTATTTTCACGCTACTACGCTTTGGTCAACTCATGCTTTTTCACCGACAACATTGCGGAAGCCACGTTCTTAGAAGAATGCTTGTTCAAGGCAAAAGAACAAGGCGGCGCCATCATAATAAACCTGCGAAACACTTCGCCGATTGACCGCCAAATAGTTGTTGAATACCTGCTCGCAAAATTTGTTGAACTTCTAACTGGCAATAGGCTTAAGGCAATTTTTCTTTTCGCCGAAGAAGCCCATCTTTACTTGCGTGAAACCTATTGGGACGACATTGTCACGCGCATGCGACACTTTGGGATATTTACCACGTTCATAACAAACCAGCCAGACACTGTCCGCGAAAACATTTACCGCCAAGCAGACAACATATTCCTCTTCAACTTCACAAACGAACATGACTTGGAAGTTGTTTCACGGGCCGCACGCGTTGATGCAGAAACAGTTAAGTCCATTGCCCGAGATTTGCCACCGCATTACTGTCTTGGGCTTGGAAGAGTTGTCAGAGATTTTCCAATGGTTATCAAAGTTAAAGCGTTAGACGTTAAAACAATGGGAGAGACTAGGCTTTTCTTTAGAGAGCAAAACTAACGTCGAATCAACAATTAAAGCAAGGCGTAAATTATGTAATCAGGATAATCCTATCACTTTTAATGTGTCGAAACGTTGGTTTGCAGCCCTCTTTGTCGCCATTTTCAGCGTTATCATAGCTTATCTGATGTACGGACCATACGCCTTCATTTTTTTGCCCATCTTCCTGCTACTCTTTCTAGTAATGTTTGGGGCACTTGCCTTTGGGAATTCACTCCAAGCCGATTCAATTCCTGGATTGCAAGAGCTACCCGAACCAGACTTCTTTTTCAGCAGAGTTTACATGGCTTGGTTATATGTTAATGATAGAGAACGCTGGGCTGAATATACAGTTCTTTTCTCATACTCACTTGGATCAGCTTTTGGTTCTCTGTTTGGAATTGTGGCCTCAGTTTCGTTACAACTGGATTTCAAGGTTTCCCTTACAGGTTGGCTTCTCGGAATGTTCATTTTTTCACTGATTGCAATAAGGAAAGCGGCTAGTGAACGTTGGATGAAAACCGAAGAATATGATAGCAGCAGACGTGTAGATCAGCAAGCTGAATAGATTTCGCTACGTGTGACTTATTGACAGCTGTTCAATTGATCCAGTTTCTGTTTGTTTCTTTGGAAGAAGGCTCTGAAAGTTATTGTTAAATCATATCTCTCCACTTCATCAAATGCGACCCATCTCAATTCTTCCGCATCGCTTCTAGCCTCGAGCGTTCCACCCTTGAGCTTCACAAAACAGTCAATTATGACAAAATGATACTGTACCTCGCCATTCTCATCTCTAACCACGTTGTCAACAACATCAATATGCTCAGGCTTCTCAACCTCAAGACCAGTTTCTTCCTTAACTTCTCTTATTGCAGTTTGCTCTATCGTTTCGCCCAATTCTACTAAACCGCCGGGAATGCTCCACTTTCCCTTTCCAGGCTCATTCTTCCTTTTTTCAAGCAAGATTTTGCCATCTTTGATTATGACAGCTCCGACTCCTATAATTGGCTGTTTGGGGTAAAGCCTCTTCACCAAGACGAAGCCTCTGCTACAGAATTGTTTTATTCGTATCTTAAAGCTTCTACTGGTTTGAGTTTTGAAGCTCGCCAAGCAGGGTAGAGTGCAAAGATTACGCTGACTCCTACGCCGAAGACCAAGGCGCCTAGGAACACTGTTGGGGTTAAAATAGGAGTTATCGTGATTCCACCAGTTCCTGTAGCTTGATTTCCAAAGAATACACCGCCTCCATGAAAGACCAGTGCAACCACGTTTGCTAAAACCCAACCTGAACCTATGCCAATCGCTGCACCCATCAAGCCAATAATCGTTGATTCACCCAAGAAAACCATAAGCACCGTTCGACTTTTCATGCCCAACGCTTTCAGTATACCTATCTCTCTCGTACGCTCCATCAAAGAAACAATCATAATATTCATTATTCCTATGCCCGCCACCAGAAGCGAGATGGCAGCAATTCCAGCCAAGAAAAG
>CAZNJT010000041.1:0-13840 GCA_964573475.1 uncultured Candidatus Bathyarchaeia archaeon
TGCTGGGATTGGACCTCTTAGCGTTAGGGTAGAACCAGATAAACAGAAGAAAGATGTAATCATAATGAGCAGATTTCTTCCATAAATGCCTCCAAGCCAGTTTTTCATGCTCAAAGATTAATCAGTTTTTAAGCCAGTTTTTGGTTTTGCGGAAACTAGTGAATGCTTTTTTTGCTGCGAGTGTAAACAAATCTTAAATCGGTATGTGGATATTTCTTTTCTCGCTAGAAAAAAGGGGTAGAAGGACACGACAAAACATGGAGTATTAATCGCAATGGAAAACTGCCTAGAACAGGTTGCAGGCAAATCTGTTGCGGCAAAAGTTATGGAAGGCAGCGAACAAATAACAGAGAAAACCGACAAGAAGAAAATCGCCCAATGGGTCAAAGGCGCCATGGAACGACTTGACGCTTTGGTCGATGAAAAAACCAGAGTGCAGGTCATGCAAAACTGCGGCTACAACTGTGCCAAGAAAAACCACAAAGTCATAGAAAAGGCGGTGGGAAGGCGGAAGAAATACAAGAGCACGGACGATTTTCTGGTGGCTGAGCAGCAAAACCCAATGAAGGGAACCAGACTCGTCCGTGAAGGGAATATGCTGTACCAGTCTTATACGCCGAGGACGTTCACGAGACCAATGAGGTGCTACTGCGGCGTATTCAAGGGGCTTCCCACCGAAGACACCGTTTCACTCACGTACTGCAACTGCTCAAAAGGATTCGTTGAAAAATACTGGGAAGCCGTCCTTCAAAAACCAGTTAAGGTTGACCTGCTGCAATCAGCAATTTCCGGAGCCAAAGAGTGCAAATTCGCCATCCACCTTTGACGAACAGAACCTTGGTTGGTTGGGGTAAAGTTTTATCCAACCATATTTGGATCCAAATAGAGGGGCTCTACACCGTTGCACGCACGCACACACAAACAACACAAACCCCTCCATAACCCTTCAAAACCATAAAACTTCACCCCCAACCAACAGCAATTTCTATTAACCTTAACCAGCAACAAGCTAAGCGGTTAAAGAGAGGTTTCTAATTGAGAAATATAGGCGTGGTTACAAGTGGCGGTGATGCGCCTGGCATGAACGCTGCCATTCGAGCTGTTGTCCGCATTGCCTATTCAAAGAATTTTCAAGTTTTTGGTTTCGAGAAGGGCTGGGAAGGCCTATTAACAAACACTTTCAGACCGCTAACTCCCCGCTCTGTTGGTGGCATAATACAATTGGGCGGCACTATCCTTCTTACGTCCAGATGCCCTGCGTTTAAAAAGAAAGAAGGAATTAAGAAGGCTGCTGAAACTCTTGCTTTAAACAATGTTGACGGCCTAATCGTTATTGGCGGTGATGGCTCTTTCAGAGGAGCTTTGGAATTAAGCAGAGAAACCGACAGCTTAATAGTAGGGGTGCCAGCAACAATCGATAACGACGTTTTCGGAACAGATGAAACCATCGGCTTCGACACAGCTGTAAACACAGCAGTCGAAGAAATCGACAAAATTCGAGACACAGCAATTTCGCATGAAAGAATTTTCATAGTCGAAGTTATGGGTCGAACAAGAGGTTTCCTCGCGTCGACCATAGGCCTAACAGTAGGAGCTGAAATAATCCTAGTTCCAGAAGAAAAGTACGAAAAGGAAGAAATCTTCAGAACTATAAAAGAAAACAGCGCCAAAGGAAAAAGGTCAGGCATAATCGTGGCGGCAGAAGGAATAGGAGACACCCGCAAACTTGCAAGAGAAATCGAAAAAAACACTGGGGCAGAGGTTAGACTTAGCATCTTAGGCTATGCCCAAAGAGGTGGCAACCCAACGGCGAGAAGTCGGCTTTTAGCTAGCTTGTTCGCGGACAAAGCGGTTGAACTATTGTCGGAAGGACAAGGAAGTAGAATAGTGGGGCTGAAAGATGGCAGAATAACAAGCATAGAGCTTAAGAAATCGTGCACAACGAAAAAGACTTTAGACCTGAACCTACTAAAGCTCGCAAGAGTACTAGCAACATAATCATCCCCTCACTTTACCTACAAAATTAATCGACTTTTTGAAATCTCTAGGCTATAGGTGAAAGTTAACCGAAAAATACGCTTGCTATGTCGTAAAGCTCTAAGTCCACCGTCTTCCTTTTACCGGCAACATCTTTCAGTGGAACAGAAACTATCTTGTTTCCTTTGATGGCAACCATATATCCAAATTTTCCTTCGTGAACAAGGTCTATTGCTGCTATTCCAAATCTCGTGGCTAATATTCTGTCGAAGGCTGTTGGGGAACCACCCCGTTGAAGATGCCCCAAAACCACAACCCGGGTCTCGATGCTAAGGCATTTTTCAATCTCTTTTCCAAGGTAATAGCCAATGCCTCCAAAACGTATGTGTCCAAACTCGTCTATGCTTTCGCTGTACACGATTTCTTTTCCACCCTTTGGTTTGGCTCCTTCAGCCACAACAATTATGCTGAAGTTTCTCCCCCTTTCTTGTCTACGTCTAATGTAATCGCATATTTCATCTATGTCGAAGGGCTTTTCAGGGATTAGTATGATGTCTGCGCCGCCAGCTAATCCAGCTTCTAGTGCTATCCAGCCCGTGTATCTCCCCATAACCTCAAGGATCATAACTCTGTGATGTGTTTCAGCTGTTGTGTGGAGTCTGTCAAGGGCTTCTGTGGCTATGGCGACTGCAGTGTTAAAGCCAAAGGTGTAATCTGTTCCAGGCAAGTCATTATCAATTGTTTTTGGCACGCCTATGCATTTAAGCCCAAACTCACCCATTTTATATGCTACGCTTAGGGTGTCCTCACCGCCAATAACAACAACAGCTTCTATCCCAGTTTTTTTAGCGTTTTTTAGTATTTTTCTTGCTCCACTCTCCTGCTTGAATGGGTTTGTCCTCGAAGTGCCTAGGATAGAGCCTCCGCGTGGAAGAATTCCAGACGCCGACTTCAAATCTAGCGGTAAAAACTCGCCTTCAAGCAGTCCACGCCACCCATCTTTTATGCCAACAATTTCATCACGGTAATGCTGAAACCCCTTTCTGACAACAGCTCGAATAACAGCATTAATTCCTGGAGCATCTCCGCCACCGCTTAATATTCCAACTTTCATTTTCCCTCACTATGCCTTGCCTGAACTTCTAAACAAGCGCATTTTACCCTTAACAACTTCTTTCATGGCTTCCTTTGCTGGACCTAAAATCTTCCTTGGATCAAATTCTTTGGGAGAATTTGCTAGAAACTCGCGTATGGTTGCCGTAAATGCCAGCCTCAAATCTGTATCGATGTTTATTTTTGCAATTCCTAAGGAAATGGCTTTTTTGATGTGTTCTTCTGGAATGCCTTTTGCCCCTGCTAGCTCGGCTCCATATTTAACAGCTTTTTCAATAATCCATTGGGGCACACTGGAAGCTCCATGCAAAACAAGCGTCACATTGACCTTTTCTCTTATAAGTTCCAACCTTTCAAAGTCAAGTTTGGGTTCAGCCTTAAACTTGTAGGCTCCGTGAGATGTGCCTATCGCAACTGCAAGGGCGTCAACACCAGTCTTTTCAACAAACTCCTTAGCTGCGTTTGGGTCAGTTAAAACAGCCTCTTTTTCCTCAACTGTTGACTCTTCTACACCAGCAAGTCTTCCAAGCTCTGCCTCAACAGTAACTCCCTTCTGACGTGCAAAATCCACCACTCGCTTCGTCAAGGCAACATTTTCTTCAAACTTTAGGAATGAGCCGTCAATCATGACCGATGTGAAACCAGCCTCAACGCATTTTGAAACTGTCTCAAAGTTTTCGCCATGGTCAAGGTGAAGAGACATGGGCACCGGTGCTAGTTCCGCCGCAGTTTTAACAATTTTTGCAAGGTAAGCTAAACCAGCATATTTGATGGCGCTTGGTGTAACAGCAACAATGACAGGTGATTTCTCTTCCACCGCAGCCTCAGCAACAGCTAGTAGGCTTTCTAGGTTGTTTATGTTGAAGGCGCCAACACCATAAGCCTTCTGTCTAGCCGGTAATAATAAATCCTTATTTGTTACAAGCATGCTTCTCACTGCTGATTGGTATTAATTGTAAATCAGTATAAATGATTTACATGGGTCCAAACAAGATTCAGCATGCATAACTTAGATCAAGGTTCAAAGTAATTCCGGAAGGTTAGCGGGGTTTTCCCATTAAAATAAAGACTGCCACAGCCGCTACACAAACTACCACTATGATTATGGTTAGAAAAAGCATTTGTGGAATCCCAAAAATGTAGTGCTGAACCTCAGAATCTAACGCTACAAGCTTATCTTCTGTCGAGTCTATATTGGAAAAGTGCAAAACATACTCGCCTTCTGCATCGCAAACAAAAGGGTAATGGAAGTAGCCTACTTTGTCAAATTCTTTCACGGTTCTGCTAACATACTGGTTCCTAATTCAAACCAAAACAAGAATCAAGATTTGCGACCCCTAGCAAAAAATGCGTGCGCGCGAATTATGAGAGAAGAGGGAGAATAAATGAAACAGTAACTTGTATCGAAAGGCATCCAGCCTACCACAACCGGGCAAAGGACAATCAGACTCTCAATATCTTCTCAAGTTTACGTCCTGAAGTATTGGAGAAAGCAAAAGCATTCCTTGATGAGAAAAGTTGAAAACAGTATTATTAATGCAAACAGAATTCTTTTATTGGACGATTTCTTTATATTGTGAAACACCAGTAAACATTGAGGTCTGAAATATGGATCAAAGCATAAAAGCAGGAGTTTTTGGCTTTTTACTGGCGGTCATCGTAAATCTTTTTTCGCCAGACCTTTATTTTGTGCCGTCTTTCGTGATTGCAATATTAGCAATATACGTTTTTAGGCTTGGGACGCTCAAAGACGCGTTAGTAGCGACCTTCATGACTTACATCTTCAGCGACGGAATTTATGGTACCATCGCTTTGGCAACGTATCACTTTGCGAATCAGCCCTACGGACCATTTAATATCGACGTTTGGACCATGTTTTCCCCCATAGTTCAGGCGGTCACCGCTGTGATTGCAGGCTACATAGGAGTATGGCTCGCTCAAAAAAGGAAGCCAGCCCGAGAATTGCCGGCACCTATCCCGCCACAGTTGCCACCTGTTTAAGCGCGCTCCGCAAAAAACCCAAAAACGAAGAAGCATGCTAACATCTTAAATTTTAATATTTTAACTAACTCGGATTCTAATTTTCTCAAATAAATTGGCTAATTCTTGATAGCGTGCGCTCAGGGATACGTATAGGCGAATCTTTACAGTTAACACTTGAAGACCTGGAACTAAACGAGGACCCTGCTAAAGTCTCTGGAACAAAGGGCTTGAGGACATGTCGATGACTGTAAGATACTAAAATGCTGCAAAGAAGCCGCGTATACAGTCTTTCGCCGACTGAATCAGCGTATGTTTAACTTCTATTGGCGTTTTCTCCATTTTCTCAAGTCGAGCGATTCTGAAGTACAGAGGCGGATGTGGATTCCATGTTATCCATTCTTGAAGCCTATAGGCTCGGCTTCGCTCAAACTGCAGTCTGCGGAAACCGATTTTTCGAAGGGCTTCAGCCAAAACCTTTGGATTCCCAATTTTTATTGCTGATTCAAGGTCTGCTCGAGCCTCGAAAAATTTAGCGACAAAATATATAGCAAATAAAATGAATAGGAGGTAGAACAAGCCGAAGTATGTGAGGAAAACTGGGAAATAATTCGCTAGAACGAAGACTCTGAACAGGTATTCAGCTGAAACTATTCCAGAGAGCACAAAAGGGTCTCTAGACTTGAGGTGACTAAGCTCATGCCCCAAAACAGTTCGAATCTCTTTCTCCTCCAGTTGGACCAGCAAGCCGGTGGTTATTAGAACAATGCCATGACTTGGACTCGGCCCCGACGCAGCTGCGTTCGGCACCATCGTGTTGGAAAGTGCAATCTTTGGAACATGGAGGTTAAATTTATCTGTGGTTTCTTGAACGAGTTGATAAACGTTGACTGTTTTGGTTCCCATGTTTTCTGGGGAGCATTCTAAACCGTGTTTAGCCATCACTTCGCGGGCTGTTTCACACTCAACTGGTTTTCCTAAGGCTATTGTCTTGTCGTAGATTTCTTTTTTCATCTGAAGCAGCTTTTCTCTGGGATATTTTTGTTGAAACTGCAAACGTTCCTGAGCTGGTAAATGATATTGCAATATGTGAACCTTAGGGTTTTGCTCAGTTATGGTCCAATCAGCCATAGTGCCGATGAGTTTGTCTGCAAATATGACTATGAGAAATTGGCCAGCGACAAGCACGAGGGCTGCATAGTAATCTATAACAAGGAATAGAACGATGCTTATTACAGTTATTATCATAAACAGAAAAAGTATGTTTCCGAATAGTATACGCTCTATTAACCTTGCACGCCTAAACGGTGACTTCTCAGGAACAACCTCTTTTCCTTCCACCCACGCAAAATATAGCGTAGAACGCCTCAGCATCTCTTCAAAATACTGAATAAAAATTATCAGGTCTTCTCTGAGCCTGTCAAGAACAGCCTGCGGCACACCAGCGTCACTTGGCTGCATAGTAATTTGAATTGGTTTTCCAGTCTTCATTTCAACGTTGACATGCCATTTTCCATTAGGGTCAAGCGCGGTGAAGCTGAGAACATAAGTTCCATCAAATGACGATTGACTCACATTTGTGAATCTTTTTCCATTAGGCAAGACATAGTTCTGATACGTGTACTTGATCAATTCTTCATAATAAGCAGGCGTTACTTCCGTGTCAATGCTGAAAGAAACCGCTGATTCAGCCATAATTGTTCTCTTCTTTTACGTCCAAGTAAGTTAGTTAGCAAATTCTCTTAAAAACGTAATTGAGAAAAAGCACAGCCCAAAAGACTTAACGTTAGTTTCAAATTGGGTTGTTTAGCGCGCATGTGTGTTCCTAAATTCCTTTTTTCAAGCGTTGAACTGTAGCGCCTTATGATTGCCGGTTCTCGCAGTGCAGGAGCATCGTCGTTCAAGGACGATGTTTTGGGCTGCGCCTTCAGCTTGTGTGCTCACAGCCTACCCCCTCGGTCTAGTATATGATCCAAATATGAATTGGAAAACAGAACCAGCACCGCAGCCCACTGAAAATCTAATTCAGGAACAGGCATGCGCGCGCTGTTCGCACTGTAAAACTTCTCTCTTTTCTCCGTTTTAAACAACTCACATAACTTCCTCGTTTTCGGATTCGCCAAATTAAGCTTGAAAAATTTCTCTCTGCCCTCCGACCTCTGTTGAACCATCCCGTGCCTCCCAAGCTTAGTGAATTCTTTAGACGCAACCCACGTGTTGACTTCAGCAAGCTTAGCCAATTCCCTTGTATAATGGCACTTCCCAGTGCTCAAATGCATAGTCCTCAGAATCGACATGACCTTAGGCGTAAGCACCTCAGACATAATTCCTACTTGAGCCATACGACGTTATATAAGTTTAAAAATGTTTTAATTATGTTTTGAGTCTACGGTAGTATAGTTATAACGAAGCCCGGTGTTAAAGTTATAACTATTGAGTCATCGCAGGACGTTTTGAATTATGTTTTGAGGTGGTTTGTTATGACTTGCTATTTTAGACGTCTTAAGGAAATTTTCAAGAAAGCCGGGATAGAAGTTACACGGGAAAACAAACGCGAAGTTGACGGAACCATTCACGGTGCTTTGAACTTGTCGTTTGATTTCGTGCATTTTGCATGCATGCACATTAGCTCGAAGTTCCTCATTGTTGTTTACAAGGAAAGGAATAAAGAGGGGTTTGTAATCACAGCATTTATGACTTCGAAGATAGATAATATATTAAGGAGGAAAATCTTGTGGCAAAGACAATAAGCCTCGAAAAAATCTCTGAGATAGTTCCACGTATTCTTTCCATGCCATCTAAAGTAATGTGGATAGATTACGACGAAGAAGCCGATGTGCTCTACATCAACTTCGAAAAGCCTCAAAAAGCAACAGATAGCAAGATGGTCAATGACATGATAGTGCATTATAGAAAGGACGAAGTTGTGGGAGTTACTGTGCTTCACGCGAGTGACTATTTAAAAGCATAGTTGCAGGTAGCATCAATTCTCATCATATTTGTTAACTAATTCAAAGCACAAAAAACCATTTTGGCGCGGGGTGTGGGATTTGAACCCACGCGGCCATTGCTGACCACAGGCTTAGCAGGCCTGCCCCCTACCAGACTAGGGCAACCCCGCCCATTCTTTTCTAAATCAGAGCTTGATTCTTTAAGATTTTGGTCTATGGAAAAACTGGCTTTACATTGACCACTTGAAGATTTATGGTTGCTTTGGTCATACTTTATATTAGCTAAGATTCCATTTACATATTCTATTGAATTTCTGTGATATTCAAAAACTGGTTTACCATTCTTAAGACATTTGTAGTGTCTTACTCTTGCATACCTCTCTGATAGGACTTGTAGCATACCATGTATACCACAGACTTCACATCTGAAATCTTTGACACATTTTGTTTTTCCCATTCATTTCACCTCCTTATGATTGCATAGGGCTGTTCAAAAATATTCTTACAATTTTCTTTTTATCTTTGTTTAGAGTTTTAGGAGGTGAGAAATGTATGTTTGATATGATAAATGCCACATGGAATCCAGTTGTAGGCTGTTTACATTGGTGTTCATACTGTTGGGCCAGAAGATTAGCTGAAACTAAACTAAAGAATGTAGAACGGTATAGAGATGGATTCAAACCCAAATTAGTTGAAAAAGAGCTGAACAGGAGATTCCATAAGAAATATGTTTTTGCAGTTGACATGGGAGACCTGTTTGGTGATTGGGTCCCTTCTGAATGGATATTGAAGGTGATAGAGGCTATCAAGAATAGCCCTTCGAGCTACTTTCTCTTTTTGACAAAGAATCCTAAAAGATACATGGAATTCTTAGATTTCTATCCGGAAAATGTAGTCTTAGGATCAACAATAGAGACTAATAGAGATTATTCAGTGTCAAAGGCACCTCCAACATTTGAAAGATACAAGTACATGGTGGATTTACCTGTTGAGAAGAAACTAGTTTCTATCGAGCCAATAATGGATTTTGACTCCGAGACATTTGTGCAGTGGATTAGAGACATTAACCCAGTTATGGTCCACATTGGATATGACAACTATCATAACAATTTGGCAGAGCCTAGTTTAGCCAAAGTAAAAGAATTGATACAGCAGCTAAGTGCATTTACAAATGTGAAACTACTAACATTAAGAGAAAGCAATCAATAGTCACGGTACATGGCTAATCTCTTCTAATTCCCTTTTTTTCTAAGTGATTCTCTTTCTTTTTTTCATTCACTAACTACACTAAGTTCACTATTTTAAAAAATTCCATTGTTAGAAAGTTAATACATTGAAGGAAATATCAAGTTTGAAACGAAGATAAATAAAATAGACGACCATAGTGAAGTAGTATATTATTCTAAATATGCCTCTATAATGTACATAGAAATAGGATTCTAATGGGTTTAATGAGAAAATAGAGGAGATTTACTATTTACACTAGGTATCTGAAAATATGGCAGTTCTATTATGGATATTTCTCCAATAACTATTAGATGGATGATTTCTTAATTACTTAAAAAGATGCTCATTAAAGTGTAAAACAGAAAAACGTTAAACTCTTATTTTGATATATGAGAGCATGAAGGTGCGAGTGTGGTTTGTGAGGATAACGGTCTAATTGAGAAATTATCAGAGAAATTGCTAGAACGTGAGAAAGACCTAGAGAGTCGTAAGGAAGATTTAAAAACATGGACTAATTCGCTAGTGGAATTGTCTGAAATAGAAGACGCTTTCAAGACGGATGGAAAATTCAAACTACGTGGAAAAACAGTTCTGGATGTTGGAACGGATTGCGTTAAACCTCTATATATTGCCTTCAAATTTAAGCCAAACAAAATCATAGGGATAGACGAAGAGCTTACATATTCTTATGCATCAGACCTCGAACAGAACTCCAAACTGTTCACAGACACAACGATTAGACTCTATGATTGTAGCTTGTTCAATAATGAAACGCTTAATAGAATCATAAAGAAGGAAAGGATTCCGAAGAAAAGATTTGATTTTGTTCTAGTGAGCAAGACCTTACATCATCTTAGAACGGCAAAATGTGTTGCGAAGGAACGTGATGAGGAGCACGAGTGTTTAGAAACTGAAAAGTGTTGCATATACAGATTTGAGGAACAAAAGATTTTTAAGAAATTGTTTGAATTGGGAAAAAGAGTGATAATTTATGAATTTTTCGACCCAAGTGAAACAGATAATGACAAAATTAGAGGAAGAGGTGGATACTTCATTAGGGAAGAATGGGAACGAATGTTCAAGTATCTTTCTCGAAGAAACTACAACGTTAAGTTCATTAGACCAGAAGGATTTCATCTTGACAAGAAAACATTAAACAATGCTTTTTCGATACTTAGGCAAGTGGATACTATTTGTTTCTACGTGGAAGAGCAGCGTGTAAAGAATCCAGAAACCTAGAAGTTCGCTGTAAAAGTGGTGACACCTAATGGAACGTATAATGTATAGGAAGAACCATACGCCCCAGGGATGGAAACATAGACATGATACGATTGACCGCCTACGAGCAAGATACTGTATTTACCGTTTGTGATGGGAACACTCGATTCTATTGTTCCGACTAAATTGGTGAACTGTATTGTGCCAGTCTGAGTTATGCTCACGGTACCCGACACTTGTACCTGATTACTTACTCCAGCTCCAGACATATTCAGTAAACTCTGCAAAGTCGAATTGAGATTTGTAACCTGATTTTGAAGATTGTCAGTTGTGTTTTGAAGATTCTGAACCTGTGGTTGATAAATAATGTAGCTTAAACCAAAACCACCTGCCAATCCACCAATCAACGCAATAAGAAATAGACCGATAATCTTTCCTTCCAAATCCTCACATCTCCAGTCTGTTCAATTTGTTTGTTTTCCCAATTTAAAACCATCGCTAGAACATCATCGTTGAAAAGACAGAAATCTTAAATCGGCACAGCAACACAAGACAAACTAGAGGTTCAAGAATGAGCGAAAGAAAATCAATTAGGTTCGTGGAACTTATAGTTGCTTCTCTCTTAGGTGTAATTGCCTCTAAATTGTTTGATGCAATCTATTCCACGCCAATTGTGAGTTGGGCAGACAGTTGGACACGAGCATTTCTCTTTGTGATTTTCTTCGTAGGTATTGCCGCCTTTCTATACGTCTCTCCAAATTGGAGAGACGTTATGCATGACATTCGTAATAGAAGAAAGAAAAAGCAAGATAAAGTGGTTGAAAAAATGAAAATGACAGATGAAGAATATAAACAAGTGATTAAAGAATTACTTGAACGGAGTAAAGATATGATATATTTTGATAATATGATAACGAAAGAACAAATGGAGAAATTTGCTACAACAGACGAACAATATGAATTACATATTGGTTTAAGAATTCTAGGTGGAGATATTAGGCAAATATTAGGTCGCATTAGACGTAAGAGTTAATGTAAATTTAATCAATTTTCCGCATATGCTAGTTCAGGTAGGAGCAAGATAGACGTAGGTTTCTAAGAGATTAAATACTCAGAGAGATATCTTGACTAGACTTAGAATGAAGTGTAAAGCTTGCGGATATTGGAATAGGATAAAAGTCAAAAAGCTCTTTATTGAACAAGAAACTAGTGAACCAGAAGTTAAAGCTATTATTCCTATGTATGAACCACTTAAAGTGGAGACATGTAAGAAATGCAAAAGTGTTATAGCAGAACCGAAAGAACTAATTAGAATCACAAAATCAAACATTATAAATTCCTAAGGCTTATTGGTTATTTAGATTCAGTCGAAGATTCTTCCATAAATCATAAAAACTGACCAATAGAGAAGAAATGTAAAAAAAGGCTTTTTCTTAAATCAATTAGTACAAACCGTGTAACGGAATGATTATATCTGACTCAGCCATCCTTAAAATAGGGTGTTGTTTGAGGAGAAAGATTGCCCTATTGATTGCACTTGTTATCATAATCTCTATACCCATTTCTTACCTGATATGGTTCCGATACTTACATCGACCTAAATATGAAAAAACAATTGTTCGAAACACTAGCAACCTTCAAGAGGCTAATGCACTTGCAATTGCTGAAAACTCTAACTACTCAAACATTTTTAGTTTGCAAAGATTTACTACAATGAATCATAACGAAACTTGGGCATATACTTGGGCAAATTTCATCGATACCCAAGTAATTGAGTACTATGATGATAGATTTGAAAACCTAAAAGGAGAAGCTGGAGGCATCAAGTTTCGCTATGAAGCAAGCGTTTTTACTTGGGACCAGATTCGTGTGGTCTATGTCCCTGCTCCTGAAGGTGCAAGCATGTATGATGATGCTATACGAATCTTGAGTCCAAATGGTTCGGTTCTGCTTGAAAATGCTCAGTATACTGGACCAAGATGGGGTATGAAATTTGCCTATGGGAATGGTTCCGAATATCAAAGGATAACGGCTGAAGAGATTAATTTCTCCCTTGCAAAGAGTTATGTTATAGAGATGACGTTACGCTATGACGAAATTTGGGGCCCGTTAGCAGCGTTTTTTGTAAAGGTCTATCAAATCATAATTGTAGACCAATACTTCATGCCTTTACTTTTTTGCATTCAATCTGACCAGGGTATCTCTTAATATTAGGACAACAACAATACTATTTACAGAGTTTCCATCATTCCTCATTCCACCATTGTTCATGATAGCAACACTATTAGCAGTCATAGTCTACAAAAGAAAGCATTCACTGTGATATATAATATCTGGAAACTTAACAAATGGATTAGCCTTAGATTCTGTATGAGTGAAAGATTTACGTTGATCACCCTAGATGATCTATGTTGAATAACTTGATTTGGGAGCTTTCCTTCTATGAAGTCTCTAAAAGATTTGTGAATTCGAAAATAAAAAAAGAGAGTTAGTTGTTTATTGATTGCTCTAGCTCTTTTAAGGCTGTGAATATTCTGTCTCTCAGTTCCGATAGCTTAGGGCTCCAATAGTGTTTAATGAATATTGATGGTGGTATTCTACCCTGCATTAGATTAATCTCTGCTTCTAAGATTCCATGTTGTAATAGATAGGTGCCAAAGTAATCTCTCAATTCATTGATTCTGCATTTGAAATTATTTCGATATAATCTTCTACTTATTGCATCATAACTTACTGGTTTGGAATTCTGTATTTGCTTTAGTAATTCCTCTGGAATAAATGAGATAAAGCAATTCTTTGTTTTACGTATAAAGTCTTTAGGATATTTGAAGTGTAGCAAACAGTTTAAGTTTTTATCATAATATTCATTCAACAATCCTTTGTTGTTTAGCTCTATTATTCTATTGAAACTTGTGATAGCCTCTGATTTTCTCAAGCCTGAATATAGACAGAATCTTAGGAATATATTTTCACTGTCATTAAGGATAGGTTTCACATCTTGGAGCCACTTCAGAATATCATTGTTATTACTGTTAGTATTTAGTATTCTTAGGAATGATGTAAAAGAGTCTTGCCTATGTAATTTTACTCCATAGTCTAACAGTCTCTGTTTGAATTGCTGATGTATTCCTAGAAACTTAGATAATATGATTAATGATTTTGTTACATTGTTTTTTATTGTAGATGGAAGATTCTCAATATTTCCGACATTGCTTAACAGATAGGAGTACTTCTTAGCATAGCAGTAGATAGATACAGCCCATGTATCAGAATATTTGTTGTAAATCCAAGTTTTAAATCGTAACCAATCTATTTGGTCAATGTTATTTAATGGCTTAGCAGGCCTGCCCCCTACCAGGCTAGGGCAACCCCGC